>NZ_JBHRWK010000025.1:0-221193 GCF_042647925.1 Amycolatopsis speibonae | reverse complement strand
GTCAGCAGCCGGTCGAGCGCCTCGATGTCCCCGGAGACCACCGAGGACTCCGGTCCGTTCACCGTGGCGATCGCCAGCCGCTCGCCCAGCAGGGGTCGCAGCCGGTCGGCGGGCAACTCCACCGAGGCCATACCGCCGCGGCCGGACAACGTGGTCAGCGCTTTCGACCGCCGGGCCACCACCAGCGCGGCGTCCTCCAGCGACAGCGCGCCCGCGACGTGGGCGGCGGCGATCTCGCCCTGGCTGTGCCCCACCACCGCGTCCGGTTCGATACCGCCGGCGCGCCAGAGCGCGGCCAGCGAGACCATCACCGCGAACAACGCGGGCTGCACCACGTCCACCCGGTCCAGCGACGGTGCGTCCGGCTCCTGTCGCAGCACCGCCAGCAGGTCCCAGTCGAGATGCGGCGCCAGCGCGCGAGCACAGCGCTCGACGTGCTCCTTGAACACCGGCGAGGTCTCCAACAGGTCACCCGCCATGCCTGCCCACTGGCCGCCTTGGCCGGGGAAGACGAACACCACCTTGCCGGTCAGATCGGCCGTGCCCGCGACGAGACCCGGTGCCGCGGTGCCCCTGTTCAACGCGGTCAGCGCCGTTCGCGGATCGGCGTCGAGTATCACGGCACGTCGATCGAAGGTGCTGCGTGAGGTGATCAGCGCGTGCGACAAGGCCACCGGATCCCTGTCGTCCACATGGGACAGCAGCTGCCCGGCCCTTGCCCGCAGAGCGGATTCGGTACGGGCCGAAAGCACCCACGGCAACTGCTCCGCCGCGGGAGTTCCGGCCGCCTCCAGTGGTGGGGCCTCTTCGATGATCACGTGCGCGTTGGTGCCGCTGATACCGAAGGAGGACACCGCCGCGCGACGGGGACGGCCGTCGGCCGCCTGCCAGGGGCGGCTCTCGGTGAGCAGGTCGACCCCGCCGCCGCGCCAGTCCACTTGGGACGTCGCCTGGTCCACGTGCAGGGTTTTGGGCAGGGTCCGGTTGCGCAGCGCGAGCACGATCTTGAGTACCCCGGCGACCCCGGCGGCGGCCTGGGTGTGCCCGATGTTGGACTTGACAGAGCCGAGAGTCAGCGGGGTGGCCCGGTCGCGGCCGTACGCGGCCTGCAGAGCGGCTGCCTCGATCGGGTCGCCGAGCCGCGTGCCCGTTCCGTGCGCTTCGACGGTGTCCACGTCCTGGCCGCGCAGCCCCGCGTCGGCCAGCGCGTCGCGGATCACCCGCTGCTGTGCGAGCCCGTTGGGCGCGGTCAACCCGTTGGAGGCACCGTCGGAGTTGACCGCGCTGCCCCGCACCACGGCGAGCACCGGGTGGCCGGACGCGAGGGCGTCGGTGAGCCGTTCCACGACCACCACACCGGCGCCTTCACCCCAGCCGACCCCGTCCGCGGACTCGGCGAACGCCTTGCACCGGCCGTCCGCCGCGAGCGCGCCCTGGTGCCGGAAGGCAATGAACACGCCGGGAGTGGACATCACCACCGCGCCGCCTGCCAGTGCGAGATCGCATTCCCCGGCGCGCAGCGACCGCACAGCGAGGTGCAGGGCCACCAGCGAAGACGAGCACGCGGTGTCGATCGAGACCGACGGCCCTTCCAGCCCGAGCAGGTAGGCGACCCGCCCGGACAGCACGCTCGCCGCGGTGGCGGTCGCCACGTGGTCAGCGAATTCGTCGACGTTCGCACTGATCAGCCGCCGGTAGTCCTGGTCGCTGGTCCCGGTGAACACCCCGGTCCGGGAGCCACGCAGGGTGGTCGGGTCGATCCCTGCCCGCTCCAGCGCCTCCCAGGAGATCTCCAGCATCAGCCGCTGCTGCGGGTCCATGGACAGTGCCTCGTGCGGGCCGATGCCGAAGAAGCCGGCGTCGAACCAGGCCGCGTCGGCCAGGAACCCACCGGCGCCGGTGCGCCCTTGCGGCCAGCCACGGTCTGCGGGGAACGAGGTGGTGGCGTCGTGGCCGCCGTCGAGCAGCCGCCACAGCGCGTCCGGGTCGGTCGCCCCGCCGGCGAACCGGCACCCCAGCCCCACGATGGCGATCGGCTCACGGGCGCCTGCTTCGGCTGCCCGCAGGCGTTCCCTGGTGTCCCGCAGCGCCGTGGTCAGGCGGTGCAGGGTGTCGAGTACTTTGCTGTCCTCAGCCATCGAGGAGGCCCTCCGCTGCCAAGAAGATTTCCTGTTCGGCCCGGCCTAGTACGTCGTCGAGGTCGGCGGCCGCGGGTTCGGCCACCGGTTCGGGCCGGAGTGGTGCCGGTGGTGCGCTCGGCGTGAGCTCGGTGTTCAGATACCCGGCCAGTGCGGTGGGCGTCGAATGGTCGAACAGGGCGGTGGCGGGCACCCGCAACCCCGTTCGCGCCCTCAGCTGGTTGCGCAGTTCGATGATGCCCAGGGAGCTGAGTCCCTGCTCGTGGAAGGGTTTGCCCGGCTGAACCTGGGTGACCGAGTCGTGCCCGAGTACCGTGGCGACCTGACGGCACACCAGTTCGCGCAGTACCCGGACCCGCTCGGACTGGGACAGCCCGGCCAGGCGCGCCACGAGTGAGGACGACTCCGGCTGCGGCTCGGCGGCCTTGCTCTGGCGGGCTTCCGGCAGCTCCGCGAGCAGCGGGCTGTGCCGGTTGGTGGCGAAGACCGAGAGGAACCGGTCCCAGTCCACGTCGGCGATCACCAGGCCTGACTCGTCGCGACCGAAGGCCGTGGCCAGTGCGGCGATGCCGAGGTCGGGGTCGAGTACGGTCATGCCGTTGCGTCGCAGCCTGGTGCCCACGGCCTCCGCGCCCGCCCCGTCCACGGCCATCCCGCCGTCGCCCCACGGTCCCCAGGCGAGCGAGGTGGCGGTGAGCCCGTCGGCACGCCGTTGGTCGGCCAGCGCGTCGAGATAGGTGTTGGCCGCCGCGTAGTTGGCCTGGCCCGCGTTGCCCACCGCGCCGGTGGCGGAGGAGAACAGCACGAACGCCTCCAGCCCGCTGGTGAGCTCGTGGAGGTTGCGGGCACCTTCGACCTTGGCGTGCAGGGCCACGGCCAGTCGCCCCGGGTCCAGCGCATCGAGCACACCGTCGTCGAGGACCCCGGCCGTATGCGCGACTCCCGTCAACGGCCGGTCCGCCGGGATCGCCGCGAGCAGCCTGGCCATGGCGTCGCGGTCGGCCACGTCGCAGGCGACAGCCTCGACTTCGGCACCGAGCACGGTCAGCTCGGCGAGGAACTCGGGGTCGTCGACATGCCTGCCGGTCAGCAGCAGCCGTTCCACCCCCTCGGCGGCGAGCCAGCGCGCCAACTTCCTTCCCAGCGCGCCGAAAGCGCCGGTGATCAGGGTGGTGCCGCGCCGCGGCCAGCGGCGAGATGTCACCTTCTCGCGGGGTCCGGCGGGTGCGTGCAGCAGGCGCCGGGCGAAGACGCCCGAGGCGCGGACGGCGATCTGATCCTCCGTCGCCGACATCACTCCGGCCAGCCGTTCGATCGCGACAGGGTCCAAAGTGGACGGAAGATCCACCAGTCCGCCCCACCGTGCCGGGTGTTCCAGGGCCGCGACCCGGCCGAGGCCCCACACCATGGCCTGTACCGGGGAGCCCAGCCGATCGCCGTGCCCGGTGGACACCGCCGACTGGGTCACGCACCACAAGGGCAGGTCGAGTTCGAGATCCCCCATGGCCTGGATGAGCGCCGTGGTCGAGGCGAGCCCGGCGGGCACCCCGGCGACGGCGGGGTGCGGCCGTTCGTCCAGTGCCAGCAGGGACAGCACTCCGTCGATCGGTTCGCCGTCCCGGACGGGGGCGAGCAGTTCGGCGATTTCCGCACGACCGTCATCGGTGCCGACGCCCAGCACCACGGCCCCGAGTGCCGCGCGGAGGGGTTCCGGCACGGGCAGGTCCGCGGCGTGCACCACGACCCAGTTCCGCTTGCGGGCGACCTGTCCTGCCACGGGCTGCCAGGAGATGCGGTACCGCAACCGATCCGTCGCGGCGGTCTGGTCGTTCTCACGCCGCCACCGCGCCATCGCGGGCAGAAGTTCGGTGACCTTCGGCTCGGTGCCGGTGCCCAGCAGGTCGCCGAGACGCTGGAGGTCTCCGCTCGCCACGGCGTCCCAGAACGCCGAATCCGGGGAGCGGGATTCCGAGGGTGCCTCCGGCAGCAGCCAGAACCTCTTGCGCTGGAAAGGATAGGTCGGCAGGTCCACCCGCCGTGCCCCGCTGCCCGCGTACCACCTCGACCAGTCCGGCCCGCGTCCTCGCACGTGCAGTGCCGCCACGGCGGCGAGTACGTCCGCGTCCCGCACGCCGGGAATCACCGCCGTGTCCGCGGCTTCACCGAGGCAGTCCGCGGCCATCTCGGTCAGCGTGGTCTCCGGCCCCAGCTCCAGGAACGTGCTCACCCCTCGGTCCTGGAGGGTCCGCACCCCGTCGGCGAACCTGACCGTGTGACGCACGTGGTCCGCCCAGTACTCCGGAGAGCACAGCTGTTCTTCGGTGGCCACTTGGCCGGTCAAGCCGGACACGATCGGGATCAGGGGCGGCCGATAGCTCAGACTCCTTGCCACGGAAAGGAATTGGTCGAGCATCGGAGCCATCAGCGCGGAGTGGAACGCGTGACTGACGCGCAGGCGCTTGCTCCTGCGCCCCTGCGCGCGGAAGGTCTGGTCCACCGCGGCGACGGCATCCTCGACTCCCGAGAGCACCACTGAACGCGGGCCGTTGACCGCCGCCAGCGAAACCCCTGGCGGCAGGTGCTCGACCTCGTCCGCCGAGGCCGCCACCGCGTACATCGCACCGTGCGGCGGCAACGCCTGCATGAGCGAACCTCGCGCCGCGACCAGGCGGCAGGCGTCCGGCAGCGACAGCACCCCGGCGACGTGGGCGGCGGCCAGTTCACCGACGGAGTGCCCCAGCAGCAGGTCCGGCCGGATGCCCCAGCTCTCCAGCAGGCGGAACAGTGCGACCTCGAACGCGAACAGCCCGGTCTGCGCGAACTCCGTCCGGTCCAGGGTTTCCTGGTCCGTACCGAATACGGCGGCCCGTACCTGCGGCGGCAACTCCGCGCAAACCTCGTCGAAGGCCGTGGCGAACACCGGGTACCGCTCGTGCAGCAGACGGCCCATGCCGGCGCGCTGACTGCCCTGCCCGGCGAACAGGAAGGCCAGGCCGCCCTCGGCCACCACCCCCGTGGTGAGACCGGGATCGGTTCTGCCGGCGGCCAGCGCTCTCAGCGCGCGGCCGAGCTGTTCGCGGTCGCCGCCGGTGAGCACGGCCCGGTCGGTCAGCGCGGAACGGGTCGTGGCCAAGGAGAAACCCAGGTCGTGCGCTTCGGCCCCGGGGTGGGTGTCGCAGTGCGCGAGCAGCCGGGCCGCCTGCGCGCGCAATGCCGTCTCCGAACCGCCCGAGACGGTCCACAGCAACGGGAGTTCGCTCGGCGGGGCCGCCGGTCCGTCCGGTTCGGCCGGGGGCTGTCGCAGGATCACATGGGCGTTCGTGCCGCCGATGCCGAAGGAGGAGACACCGGCCCGCCGGATCGGTCCCCGGTCCGGCCACGGCGTGGGTTCGGTGACCAGGTGCAGCCCGGCCGCCCAGTCCACGTGCGAGCTGGGCGCCTCGACGTTGACGGTGGCCGGGACCGTGCGATGCCGCATGGCCAGCACCATCTTGATCAGGCCGGCGGCCCCGGCGGCGGCCTGGGTGTGCCCCAGGTTGGACTTCAGTGAGCCCACCAGCAGCGGCTGGTCCGGTGGCCGATGCGCGCCGTAGGCCGCCAGGAGCGCGCCCGCCTCGATCGGGTCGCCCAGTTTCGTCCCGGTGCCGTGCGTCTCCACGACGTCCACATCGGACGGTCGCAGCCCGGCGTCCGCGAGCGCGGTGGACAACAGCCGCTGCTGGGCGGCACCGTTGGGCGCGGTGAGCCCGTTGCTGGCGCCGTCGGAGTTGACCGCGGACCCGGTGATCAGCGCCAGCACCGGATGGCCGTTCCGGCGCGCGTCGGAGTACCGCTCCAGCGCGAACATGCCGCCGCCCTCGGCCCAAGCCGTGCCGTCGGCGTCTTCGGCGAACGGCTTGGCCCGCGCGTCCGGCGCCAGCCCGCCCTGCCTGCTGAACTCCACGAACACCAAGGGCGACGCCAGCACGGTCACCGCTCCGGCCAGCGCCAGCGAGCATTCGCCCCGGCGCAGCGCCGCGGCGGCCAGGTGCACGCCGACCAGGGAGGAGGAGCACGCCGTGTCGATCGACAGGTTGGGGCCCTGCAGACCGAAGGTGAACGAGATCCGGCCGGAGGCCACGCTGGACACGGTCCCGATCGCCAGGTTCGGCCGCTCGGCGGCTCCGGCGTGCCCGGGACCGATGCCGTACTCGCTGTGGGTGAGCCCCGCGTAGACCCCGGTGTCGCTGCCTCGGAGCGTGGCCGGGTCGATGCCGGCCCGCTCGAAGGCTTCCCAGGACAGTTCCAGCAGCAAGCGTTGTTGCGGGTCCATCTCCAGGGCCTCGTGGCCGCCGATACCGAAGAACGCGGCGTCGAACTCGGCGGCCTCGTGCAGGAACCCGCCTTCGCGCACATAGCTCGTGCCCGGCCGCTGCCGCTGCGGGTCGTACAGCGTCTCCAGGTCCCAGCCGCGGTCGGCCGGCATCGGCGTGATGACGTCGCCGCCCTCGGTGAGCAGCTGCCACAGGTCTTCGGGGGACTGCACGCCGCCGGGGAAGCGGCAGCTCATGCCGACGATGGCGATCGGCTCGTCCGAACCTGCCCGGCGGCGCACGACGGCCGGTGACTTCGGTGCGCTGCCGTCCAGGTACGCGGTCAGCCGGTTCGGGGTGGGGTGGTCGAACAGGGCGGTCGTGGCGATCTTCAGCCCGGTCCGCCTGCGCAGCCGGTTGACCAGTTCGACAGCGCGCACCGAGTCCATGCCCAGCTCGAAAAAGGTCCGGTCCGGCCGGTAACCGCCGCTGATCAGCGACTCGGTCTCGGCTCGGATCAGCCGGGGCAGGTCCGTGTCGACGGCGCCGGTGGGTTCGGCGACCTCGGTGGGCAGGTGCACGCGGCGGCCGCCCCAGCCGTCGAGCACCTCCGGCCAGGCGACCGGCACCCCGTGCCCGTGCAGCTCGCCGAGGGTGCCCAGCACCGCGCGCAGGTCGGACTGGCCGCCGCGCAGCGCGGCGGTGACGAGCAGGTCGCCGGTGGCCGCGCCGGGCAGGGTCTCCTCGACCAGTGCCGCGAGCACCCCGTTGGCGCTCATGTCGACGTAGGTGTCGACGCCGGCGGCCGCCAGGGTGGTGACGCAGTTCAGGAAGTGCCCGGTGCCGCGTACCTGCGCGCCCCAGTACTCGGGCAGGCACACCACACCGGGATCGGTCCCGAGCCCGGTGTGCACCGGGACGATCGGGATACGCGGCGGGTACGCGGTCAGGCCGCGCGCGAACTGCTCGAACTCGCCTGCCATCGCGGCCATGTGCGGGGAGTGGAAGGCCCGGTCCACCGGCAGCTGCTTGACCTTGCGCCCACGGTCGGCCCAGAGCCGGGCGATACCGAGCACGGTGTCGCGGTCGCCGGAGACGACGACGGAGCTCGGTGAGTTGACCGCGGAGATCGCCGCCAGCTCCGTCAGCCCGGTCAGCGACTCCTGTGCTTCGGCCTCGGTGATCCGCAGCGCCACCATGGCGCCGCCGACCGGCGTCCGGTGCCGGAACAACCGGACCCGCTCGGCCAGCAGCGCGGACACGTCCGGGAGGGTGTACACCCCGGCCGCGGTGGCCGCGGCCAGTTCCCCGACCGAGTGGCCGACCACGAAGTCCGGGCGAACGCCCCAGTGCTCGAACTGCCGGAACAGCGCCAGCTGCAGGGCGAACAGGGCGTCCTGGGTGTACATCGCTTCGTCGGCGGGCGCCACTTCGGTGCCGCGGTCGCCCAGTAGCAGGTCGCGCACCGACCAGGTGGACGCCGCGTCCAGGTGGTCGCACACTTCGTCGAGCGCGTCGGCGAACACGTCGAACAGCGGGTACAGCTCGCGGCCCATCCCCGGCCGTTGTCCGCCTTCGCCGGGGAACATCAGCGCCAGTTTGCGCCCGGTCCCGGCCTCTGCCGCACCTGCCCGGCCGCCGGCCAGTTCGGCGAGGCCCGCGACGAGTTCCGCCCGGTCCTCGCCCAGCACGACGCCCCGGTGCGGCAGGTGTGACCTCGCCAGCGCCAGCGTGTGTGTGGTGTCGAGCAGGTCCGGCGCGGCAGCCCCGTCCAGGTGGGCGCGCAGGGTCTCCGCCTTACCGCGCAGGCTCTCCGCACTGTCGGCCGACAGCATCAGCGGCAGGACCGGCACCGCGCGGCGCTCGGGCGGTCGCGTCCGGACGGGCGGTTCGGACAGCACCAGCGCGCAGGCGGCCCCGGTGCCGTCGGCCGAACTGAGCACGATGGGCGTCCGGCGGTCCTGCCCACGACCGAGCAAGGCGGGCAACTCGAACAGTGCCGACACCACGTCGTTCTCGTCGACCGGGTCGACGTCGCCGGGGTCTACCCCGGCTCGCTCGCAAGCCAGCCGCACGACGGGCCCCCTGCCCAGCGCACTGCCGTCGAACACGCAATGAATCGGGTCCTCGTCGGTGATCGCGGAGGCAATCGGTTTCAGCACCAGAAACGCACAGTCGCCGGGCGAAACCACTCCGGCGATGGCGAGCGCTGATTCACCCATGTGAATACTTTGGAGGCAAAGGTGCACTAGGGCCGCGGGCTGGATTTCCGCCGTCACCACGGGGCCCAGCAGACCGAACTCCACCGCGACCGGTTCGGCCTGCGTTGTGGCGAACACGCCCGCGGTGACGCCGTCCAGCGATTCCGGGGTGATACCGGCATTCTCCAGCGCCTGTCGCGCCACCGCGGCGGGCGGCACGGACAAGGGCGCGCGCGACAAACCGACCAGCGCGACCGAGGAGGAATTCGTGGTGCTGTCGAACTGCATGAAACCGCCCGTCCAGTCGTCATTCACCCGGCGCGATCTCGGCAAAGTCCGATCGGAATAATACCGGGACATGCCCAAGAGGCGCCATTTGCGGAATGCGGGGTTCGCTGAACGTAGTCAGCTCGCGTAAACGCTGTCAAGATCATCCATTTGCGCTAGGGGGCGATTGTCGAGAACAGGGGTTGTATTCAGTCGACCCCTAATCTCGCGGGTCGACTCTATGAATCGTCGCCGACCGGGGTTACGGTGTGGCATTGGCAAACGGAATCCGAGCCGAACCTTCGAATCCACCAATTGACATCGATATCAATTGCCACTGAGGGAAATCCCATGCGACCTGCTCTGCTGGACGGGAGCACCCTGGAGGAAAGCCTCACGCGGCTGGCGAAGGCCACCCCGGGCTCCCGCGCGAGATTCCCCACCGCCGGCGACGAGATCACCGCGGCCGAGCTGGACCTGGCCGCCACGGCCGCCGCGCACGAGTTCCTGCGCTCCGGGGTACGCCCCGGCGACGTGGTCGGCGTGCTGGTGCCTGCCGCCGCCCGGTTCCTCACCACGATCTACGGGCTCTGGCGCGCCGGTGCCGCCGTCAGCGTGCTGCCGGTCCAGGCCGGGTTCGGCGACGTGCACGGCACCGCTCACCGGCTGTCCCGCATCGCCGTGGCCGCGGGGATGCGCCACATCGTGCTGGACGCCGGCCACGCGGACCTCGGCAGCGCACTCGGCGCACTGGGCACCGAGGTGAGTCTGCTGCTTCCGCCCGCGCCCAGTGGCACCGGCGAAAAGCGGGCCCTGCCCACCGTCGACCCTGACGCGCTGGCGATCGTGCAGTTCACCTCAGGCAGCACGAGCTTGCCCAAGGGAGTGATGCTGCCGCACCGCACGACCATGGCCGGGCTGCGGGCGTGCGTCGTCTCCGGCGGCTTCAGCCCCGACGACGTTTTCGTGCAGTGGGTGCCGACCTTCCACGACATGGGCCTGATCGGCCTTCAGTCGCACTGGCTCAACGGTGCCGACGTGCACGTCTTCGCCCCGACCACGTTCCTGCGGCGGCCGGGCAAGGTGCTGGAGCATTTCGCCGCGCACGGCGGCACGGTGCTGACCGGCCCCAATTTCTCCTATGACTACCTGCTGGACAACGTTCCGGCGGAACAGCTGGCCGCGGTGGACCTGTCCCGCTGGCGCCTGGCGTTCAACGGCGCCGAACCGGTCAGCGCGGCCACCGTGCGGCGCTTCACCGAAGCACTGGCGCCCAGCGGGGTGGACGCCTCGGTGATGTTCCCGGTGTACGGCATGGCCGAGGCCACCCTGTCGATCAGCTTCCCCGATCCCGGTGCCACCGCACGCCTCCGCGCGGTGGACCGCGACGAACTGGCCAGGACGGGCGACGTGCGCCCGGTGGCGGAAACCGCGCCGTCGGCCAAGCCGGTGGTGTCGGTGGGCCGTCCGGTGCACGGCGTCGACCTGCGCGTCGTGCGTGAGGACGGATCGGTGGTCGCCGACGGCGCGCTCGGGGAGATCCAGATCCGCGGCGAATCGGTGACCACCGGGTACTTCCGCGACCCCGACGCGACCGCCGCCGTGTTCGACCGCGGCTGGTTGCGCACGGGGGACCTCGGCTTCCAGCTCGACGGCGAGCTGTATGTCACCGGGCGGCGCAAGGAGATGGTCGTGGTGCACGGCCAGAACTACTTCCCGGACGACGTCGAGACCGTCGCCCGCGAGGTACCCGGGGTCTACCGCCGTCGCTGCGTGGCCTTCTCCGACACGGGCGCCGACGGCGGCGAGCGGATCGGGGTGATCGTGGAGACGGGGGAGGACCCCGCCGCGGTGCGTGAGGAGGTCCGCAGGCGGGTCGCCGCCGAACTCGATCTGGCCCAAGTGGCGGTCTACGCGGTCAAGCCGAGGTGGATCCCCCGGACCACCAGCGGCAAATGGCAGCGGGTGCTGGCCGCCCAGCGTGTCACCTCTGGCGAGACCGACCAAGGAGAACGGGTTTGAACAGCAAGACGACGACCTCCCCAGCCGGGGTTCCGCTGCTCGCCGACGAGCAGATGCACAGCGCCCGGATCTTCGCGGGCTACCAGCACGCGACCTGGGAGCTGCACCACATCCCGTGGGACGAGTTCCGGCCGGATCTGGTGCTGCCGGAGCACATCGTGTTCGCCAAGGGCGCGATCGTCGGGGAGTCCAATGTGGTCGCCGCGACCCACGGCCTGCTCAACGAGTTCGGCATGGACTACGACTTCTCCCAGTTCACCTGTATCTGGGGCTACCAGGAGATCCAGCACCACCTGGCCTTCTCGACCTGGTTGCAGCTGGCCGGGCACAGCATCGAGCACCGCACGATCGCCTCGATGCGTGAGGCGTATCCGCCCGGCGTGACCAAGGCGGCCACGCTGGCCACCAACGTCATCTGCGAGGTGCTCGCCACCCACGCCTACAAATGCGTCGCCCGCAGCATGAAGGAGCCGGTGCTCGCCGCGATCCTGCGCAAGGCCAGTGGCGACGAGGCGCGGCACGCGCGCGAGTTCGTGCACTACACCGCCCAGCAGCTGGCGGAGAGGCCCGAGGAGTGCGCGTCGGTGGTGGAGACCCTGTACATCTACATGGGCACCACCCGCGACCTGTACCGCCACCCGGTCAGCCGGTTCAAGGGCAACCTGCCCGAGCTGGAGAACCACGAGACCATTGACGAGATGTTCGCCTACTTCGCCGAGGTCGACGAGGACGGCAGCGAATGGGCCAAGTGCTGCGAGCAGTTGTTCAAGTACTTCTCCGTGCTCACCGGCTACAAGCTGACCAAGATGGCCGACGTCCGGCGCGCCATCGCCGAGGAGTCGATCAAGGCCGAGGTCACGGTATGAGCGTCGCCGCGCACACCACCGGCGAGGAGGTGGAGTTCCCCTGGCACGCCGAACCGTCGTTCAACTGCTTCGGCTGCTCCCCGCGTAACCCGGTCGGGCTCAAGCTGAAGATGCGGCGGCTGCCTGACGGGGACTACGCGACCGAAACGGTGTTCTCCGCGGACTACGCCTCCTACCCGGGGATCGTGCACGGCGGCATCGTGCAGGTGCTACTCGACGAGGTGATGGGCGACACCCTGGCGCTGGTGCACGGGATGCTCGCGTTCTCCGTGACCCTGCGCAGCAAGATGCTGCTGCCGCTGCGGGTCGGCCTGCCGTACCTGACCACGGCGCGGATCACCGGACAGGGCAACGGGGTGCTGCACACCGAGGCCGAGATCACCGGGCCCGACGGCGAGCTGCATGTGATGGCGGGCGGCACCTTCCAGCCGATCCGCTCGGAGCAGGCCAGGAACCTGATGGAACTGGACGAGGCCACGTTCGGCCGCGTCCGGCACTACTTCGACCATGGAACTGGAGAGTCATGACCAGCGAGTCCGTCAGCCGCGAGCAGATCGTCTCGGTCACCACCGAGTACCTCGCCGCCGAGCTGAAGATCCCCGCCACCGGGATCGGCGGTACCGACGTGCTCAGGGAGCTGCCCGGCGCCGACTCCATGAAAATGCTGCGCGTCGTGTCCAAATTGGAGCGTCGCTGGAACGTGGAGTTCGACGACGAGGCCATCTTCGCGGTGAAGACCGTCGACGAGCTGGTCTTGATGGTGGAGAAGAGCGTCAGCGGGGACCTGGCGGCGTCATGACCGCGCTGACTCCGCAGGAGGCCTACCAGGCGACCAACAAACACTACGAATTGCCTGCCGAGTTGTTCGAGCTCTACCTCGACCGGCGGCTGAAGTACAGCGCGGGGCTCTACTCCGGCACCGGCACCGACCTGGACCAGGCGCAGACGGACAAGCTGCACTTCGTGGCGAGGCGGCTGGGACTGCGCGGCGGCGAGCAGTTGCTCGATGTCGGTTGCGGCTGGGGCAGCCTGATCCTTTTCATGGCGAAGGAATACGGCTGCCACACCACCGGGGTGACCCCGTCCCGGCCACAGGCGGAGTACATCAGGCAGCGGGCGGAGGAGGCCGGTGTCGCCGACCTGGTGACACTGCGGTCCGGCTCGTTCGGCGAACTCGACTTGGCCGGGAAGTTCGACGCGGTCACCATGCTCGGTTCGATCGTGCACATGCCGGACCGGACGCAGGTGCTGCGCAAGGTGCACGGTCTGTTGCGGCGCAACGGATCGTTGTACCTGTCCGAGAGCTGCTTCCGCGACGACGCGACCTACCGGGAGTTCTCCCGGCGACCGGGCACGGTGCACGTCACCGAGTCCATCTTCGGGTTCGCCGACATGGTGCCGGTCTCGGCGCTCGTGGCGGCGATCGAATCGGCCGGGTTCAGCCTCACCGGGCTCACCGACCTCACCGCGCACTACCACCGCACCATCGAGCAGTGGGAGGAGCGCGCGCAGGCCGCCTGGGACCGGGTCGAGGAGGTGGCGCCCGGAATGGGCGAACCGTTGATCCGGTACCTGCAGACGGCCAACGCGGGCTGGGGCTACACCACCAAGCACTACGCGCTCAGCGCGCTGAAATCCCGGATGGGGCCGGTGGAGGCACCGTGAACGACCCTTTCGCCGGGCAGGCGACACCACCGGCACCCCTGACCATCGAGCCCTCGCAGATGCGCGAGCTGACGCAGAAGGCCGTCAGCCGGGCGGGAACCAAGCAGTGGTCCATCGACGACCTGCCGTGGACCTCCTTGCGGCCGGAGGAACTCACCGGCACCGACCGCTCGGTGGTCAAGTTCATCACCTTCATCGAGGATCACATACCCGGCTACCTGACCTACTTCCTCCAGGCGTTCCCTGTCGCCGACGGGGATCAGGCCATCGAGGAGTTCTGTTTCAACCGGGAGTACTTCCGGTTCCTGATCTCCTGGGCCAACGACGAGGAGCGGCACGCCTCGGTGCTGACCAGGTACCAGATCGAAGCCGGTATCAGCGATCCGGACACGCTGATGTGGGAACTGGCGGAGGAGGGGCGCAAGAAGTTCGCGCTGCCCTACGAGACGCCGGTGCAGGCCTTCACCTACACCCTGGTGCAGGAGAAGGCCACGCAGCTGTTCTACCAGCGCTTCAAGTCCGTCGCCAAGGAGCCGGTGCTGCGCGACCTGCTGCATCGGCTGGCCAGGGACGAGGCACGGCACTTCGCGTTCTACAGCGAACTGGTCGGCGCCTATGTCCGACGGCACGGGCTGGAGTCGACGGTGCACGACCTCAAGGACGTGCTGGCCACCTTCCGGATGCCGTTGGCGGACACGCTCAACGGGTACTGGCGGTGGTCGATGAAGATCACCGACGCCACCTCGTACGACCACACCGAGGCGTACGAGTCGTTGGTGCGCCTGGTCACCGACTTCGCGACGGCCGGCGGCCGGGCCGCCGCGGTGGACCTGACCGAGTTCGTGCACCGGATCCGCGCGATCTGAGTCCTGCCCGGCCCGTCTCGACACCCACCACCCGAGGAGAACCGTGGCCAGGCCGACACCTTCATGCCCGGCGGGGAAGCCAGGACCGGCCGGTGCGGTGCTCGACATCGCCGACGGCGTTGTCGTGCTCGACGAGAGCTTCACCGACAACCCGTACCCGATGTACGAGCTGCTGCGCGCGCGGCGCCCGGTGACCAAGGTGCGGATGGGGATGAATCCGCCGGTCTGGCTGGTCACCGAGTACGACGACGTCCGCGCCGGGCTGGCTGATCCCCGGCTGGCGAAGGACGCCACGAAACTGGCCCGGATCCTTCGTCGCGCCGCCGGCATCCCCGAGGACGCCGACGCCTTCGACATGGGACTGCACGACCACATGCTCCACTCCGACGGGCCCGAGCACACCCGGCTGCGGAAACTGGTCAGCAAGGCGTTCACCGGGCGGGCCGCCGCTCTGCTGCGCCCGCGGATCGAGGCGCTGGCCGCCGAACTGGCCGACGCGATGGCGGCCAGGCTCGCGGCCGGGGAGCCGTCCGTCGACCTGATCGAGGACTACGCCTTCCCGCTGCCGACGACCGTGATCTGCGAAATCCTCGGTGTTCCCGATGATCGGCGTGCCGAGTTCGGCGGCTGGTCGCGCACCATGCTGTCCACCGCGCAGCCGTACGAGAAGCTGGTGGCGACGGAGGCGTTGGAGGAGTACCTCGACAAGTTGGTCGCGGGCAAAGCGGCCGACCCAGGCACGGACATCCTCTCCGAGATCCTGGCCCCGGACGAGGACGCGGACCGCCTCACGCACGCCGAGGCCACCGCGATGGCTTCCCTGCTGCTGGTCGCCGGGCACGAGACCACGGTGAACCTGATCGGGAGCGGAACCCTCGCGCTGCTGCGCAACCCGGAACAGCTGACGCGGCTGCGGGAGAACCCGGAACTGCTGCCCGGTGCGGTGGAGGAGTTCCTCCGGCTGGAGAGCCCGGTCACCACGAGCACCATGCGGTTCACCGACGAGGAGGTGACCATCGGCGGCACGACGATCCCGGCCGGGGAGATCGTGTTGCTGGCGATCGGTTCGGCGAACCGGGATCCCGGCCGGTTCGAGCGGCCGGACGAGCTGGACATCGAGCGGTCGACACGCGGCAGCATGGCCTTCGGTCACGGCGTCCACTACTGCCTCGGCGCGGCGCTGGGCCGGATCGAGGGGGAAGTCGCCTTTCGCGTGCTGCTCGACCGGTTCCCCCGCCTCACCCTCGCCGTGGACCCCGGCGAACTGCGCTGGCACAACAGCATCCTCCTCCGCGGACTCGTCGCCCTTCCTGTCGGCACGGACGGATGAGCGGGGAGCACGGGCACCGACACAGGACAGGACGGACATGACCGCGCTCTTCGACCCACGCGATCCCGCGGTGCGGACAGATCCGTACCCCATCTACCGCCGCCTGCGGGAAGCCGATCCCGTGCACCAGTCCCATTTCGGCTACTGGGTGCTCTCTCGCTACGCCGACGTGGACGCTGTGCTGCGCGCTCCGGGCGTCTCCAGCGAGTTCTACCGAAGCCAGGTCTGGGCCGAACGCAGGGGCGGACTGGACAGCCCGCTCGTGCGCAGCGTGCGGAACTGGATGCTCATGCTGGACGGGCAGGCGCACCGGCGGATCCGCGGTGTGCTCGGCAAAGTGTTCACCCGTGGTGCCGTCGAGCGGTTGCGGCCGCGCGTGACCGCGGAGGCCGACCACCTGCTCGACGCCATGGGCGATGGCGAGACCGACCTGATCGAAAGCCTTGCCCTGCCGCTGCCGGTCACCGTGACCTGTGAACTGCTCGGCCTGCCCACCGACAACCGGGTCCAGTGCCGGCAGTGGACCGAACAGATCAGCCGCGTGATCGACCCGTCGATCACCGCGGGCGACGTCGCCGAGATGAACCGGGCGGAGACCGAATTCCGCGAGTACGTCGCCGGCGAGCTCGACCGCCGCAGGGCCGCACCGACCGACGACATCCTGTCCCTGCTCGTGCACTCGGAGGTCGACGGCGTGCGGCTGACCGACCACGAGATCATCGCCAACGTGCTGTTCCTGTTCGTCGCGGGCCACGAGACCACGGTGAACCTGGTCGGCAACGGGGTGCTGGCACTGCTGCGCCACCCCGATCAGCTCCAACTGCTGCGCGAGAACCCCGAGCTGATGCCGGGCGCCGTCGAGGAGATCGCCCGGTACGACGCACCCGTGCAGATCGTCTCCAGGCTCCTGGACGAAGAGGTCATGCTCGACGACGCGGTACTCCCCGCGGGGGCCAAAGTGATGCTGCTGTTCGGGGCGGCGAACCGGGATCCGGCGCGGTACAGCGACCCCGAGACCCTGGACGTGACTCGCACCGGGATCAAGACGCTGGCCTTCAGCGGCGGCCCGCACTACTGCCTCGGCGCCGCCCTCGGCAAGATGGAGACCGCCGTGGTGCTGACGAAACTGCTGCGGCGCTACAGCAAGATGGAGCTGTCCGGCGAGGAACTCGGCTGGCGGTCCAACGTGAGCTTCCGCGGTCTCGAGCGGCTCCCGCTACGACTCCTCCGCTGACGGACTGAAGTGGCCGGAATGTCAGCTGAGTGCTTGAATCTCGGTCGCCAACTGCTCCTGGCTGGCCGCCCATGACGCCAGTAGGGCCAGACCGT
The DNA here is from genome assembly GCF_042647925.1 of Amycolatopsis speibonae. Lineage (NCBI taxonomy): Bacteria > Bacillati > Actinomycetota > Actinomycetes > Pseudonocardiales > Pseudonocardiaceae > Amycolatopsis > Amycolatopsis speibonae. The sequence goes on along the minus strand of NZ_JBHRWK010000025.1, from coordinate 204,217 downwards.
CCGCGGTCGCCGTGCCGGCGGGCGTGGTGTAGACGATCAGGAGCAGGCCGGGGTCGGCAGGCAGTTCCATCGACTCGACGTCCAGGTCTAGCCGGCCCACGACCGGATGGTGTATCCGCTTGTGTCCGGACCGGTGGAGCCGGACGTCCTGAGATGCCCATCGCTGCCGAAAGAGTTCACTGCGTGTCGATAGTTCGCCGACCAGGGTGATCAGCTCCTTGTCGTGCGGAGTGCGGCCGGCTTCCATGCGGAGCTTCGCGGCCAGATCGCAGACGATTCGGTCATAGTCGACGAAGAACGTTTTCGCCGCTTCGGGATCCAGATACACGAACCGCGCGGTGTTCGCCGGCCGTCGCGTGTCGGCCAGCATCGGTGAATACAGCGCACGGGCAAGGTGATTCATGGCCAGCACGTCATAACGGCCGTTGCAGATCCACGCCGGCGCGTCGGCGATGGCGTCGAGTACCTGCTGAAGCGCCGGACGCACCGTCACGGCGGGTCGACGACGGCGTGGGCCGCTGGGCGCCCTGGACTGCCGCGCGAGGTGGAACAGGTGATCGCGCTCGGCCTCGTCGAGTTGCAAGGCGGAGGCCAACGCGTCGAGCACCCCGTCGGAGGCTCCGGCGAGGCTGCCGCGCTCCATGCGCACGTAGTAGTCGACCGATACCCCTGCCAGGAGAGCTACCTCTTCGCGACGCAGACCTTTGACCCGGCGGTTGCCGCTGTAGGCGGGCAGCCCGGCCCGCTCGGGCGTGATCCGCGCGCGACGGGAGCTCAGGAATTCCTTGATCTCGGTGCGCGGATCGATCTTGGTCACCCCTTCACCATAGGCACTGTCTGCAGGCGGAGGGAGGTACTGCTGGTACCCCGCCGGGCTACGCACCCATAGTGGCGCCCGTCAGGTAGGACCCCGTTCGGGCATATTCGCTTCGACACGCTCCATCAGCAGCGCGAACGACATGACCAGCAACGGGATCACCAGCACCATCCACATGATCCTTCTGATACCCGGATCGGCCGCCGGGTAACCGCTCGCCCGGCATTATCCGCGGAAGCAGTACCCGCCGAACACGCTGCTGATCGTCCAGGGACTTTTGCGCGAAGACCTTCTGGTCGAGATCGGCACGACCGCGTACCGGCCGAAGGGTTAGCGCATGTCCGTGCGGGATTCCATCGACCGGTCGGGGATGAGCCGGTTCCAGATCAGAGTCGTCGCGATCTGTCTCGTCATCAATCTCGTCGACGGTTTCGACGTCCTCGTGATGCCCTTCGCGGCTCCCGGCTGGGAGTGCTGCTCAGCAGCGGCCTGGTGGGAATGGCGCTCGGCTCGGCCGTGGTCGCTCCGCTGGCCGACCGCATCGGCCGGCGACCTCTCACGCTGATCTGCCTGGCCTTGTGCACCGCCGGAATGGCGCTGGCCGGACTCAGCACCGGGTTCACCATGCTCGCGGGAGGTCGTCTCGTCCCCGCCACCGATCCCGCCGATGTCGCCGCGCTGGCGGACGCGGGCCTCACCGCCTATCACGCCGTGCGCAAGGCGGTTCCGCTACTGCCGCCCGGGAGCACAGCCGTCGTGCAGGGAGCAGGAGGACTGGGCCACATCGGAATCCAGGTGCTGTCCGCCTTGACCGCGACGAAGATCGTCGTGGTGGACCGTGATCCGGCCGCACTCGCGCTCGCCGCCGACCTCGGCGCCGAGGTCGTGTTCGGCTTCGTCGCCGAGCAGGGCGCGGAGAACGACGCCTGGGACATGACAGCGGCGGGCGGTTCCCTTCACCTCGTCGGATACGGCGGGGAGCTGCGGATCCCCACCGTATCCGCCGTGGCGGGGGAGAAGAACGTCATCGGCAACATGGTCGGCACCTATCGCGACCTGGTCGAACTCATGGTGCTCGCCGAAAGCGGGAAGGTGAACCTGCACACCCGTCGTTAGCCCCTCGAAGCGGCCGCCGACGCTTTCGACGATCTGGCGCTGAACTGGATCAGGGGGCGGGCGATCCTGGTGCCGGGGGCATGAAGGAAACGGACCGCGAACCGACGGTTGGAGAAACCACATGCGTCTCGGCAACCTGGCCGGCCGTGCCCACCTGCTGCGCGGGAACACCGCGATCGACATCGCGAAGGCCAGTGGCGGGGCCTTCGGACCAGAGCACGGGGATCTCTTCGCCCGCTGGAAGGAATTCCTGGAGTGGTCGGCCACCGCGCGCACCGACATCGCCGTGCCCTATCGGATCGAGGATCTCCGCGCGCCGGTACCGAGGCCGCGTCAGGTCTTCGCCGTCGGCCTCAACTACGCCGAACATGCGGCGGAGACCGGCTTAAGCGCCGGCGGTGCGCCTTCGGTGTTCACCAAGTTCGCCGATTCACTGACCGGCCCGCACGGCCGGATCGTGCTCAGCGGGCCGTCTGTCGACTGGGAGGTCGAACTGGTCGTCGTGATCGCGCGCGAAGCACGCCACATCGCCGAGGAGGACGCCTGGGCCTACGTCGCCGGACTCACCGCGGGGCAGGACTTCAGCGACCGTGACGTACAGATGAGCGGCACGCCACCGCAGTTCTCGCTCGGCAAGAGCTACCCCGGCTTCGGCCCCATCGGGCCCGCGCTGGTGACACCCGACGAGATCGACCTCGCGGTACCGACGAGGCTGCGTTGCTGGGTCAACGACGAGCTCGTCCAGGACGGGCACACCGGGCAGATGATCCTGCCCGTCGGTGCGCTGATCGAGCGGATCTCGGCGGTGTGCACGCTCTATCCCGGTGATCTCGTCTTCACCGGGATCCCTGCCGGTGTGGGCATGGGGCGTACGCCACCCCGGTACCTCGCCGCCGGCGATGTCGTCCGTACCCGCATCGACGGCATCGGCGAAATGCGGCATACCTTCGTATCGGGCGGCGCGGAGTAGCTGGTCAGGCCGTGCGCAGCAGAGCGCGATCGAGGAGGATCTCCGCCGCCGCCCGTCCATGCCTGCCGTAATCGGCGTCGTTCAGCACCATGGCCCGGCTGGCGGCCCCGTCCGCGAGGATCACCAAGTGTTCGGCGAGTGCGCCGGGGTCGTGGCAGCCGAGCTCCGTCACCAGTGCGGAGACGAGCTGCACCATCCGCAGTTTCTGCTCGCGGGCGTAGGAGTGAACCGCGCTCTCCACGTCGGGGAACTCCGCGGCGGCATCGATGAACGGGCATCCGCGTACCGGAGACGTGGTCGCCGAGGGCTGGCCGAACAGCCCGAGGATCCGTTCCCGTGCGGGAACATCTTCGCGGGTCAAGCTGCTTTCCAGCGTCGCGCCCGACGACGCGAGGTCCTGCAGGTGCGCGATGACCAGGTCGCTCTTGGTCCGAAAATGCACGTAGAGCGTGCGCTTGGAGACCGGCGCTTCTTCCGCGACCTGTTCCATGCCGGTCGCGTTGATTCCCTGAGTCGCGAACAACCGGGCGGCCGCGGCCAGGATGCGCTCTCGGCCGCCTCGTCCCTGTCGTCGAGCGGCCGTAGGTGTCGTTCCCATCGGACAAGTATACGCCTGTGTTTACTTCGACCGATTGGGTTGCTAAGGTCGACTCAGAGGTAAACACAAGCGTTTACCTAAGTTGCCGTTGAGGAGTGTTTCATGAGCGTGTCGGTCCCTGTCGAGCTGAAGTACAGCGCGGAGAAGCTGATAGGCGGTCGTCACGCGACGCGCGCTTTCCGTCCTGAAGCGGTGCCTGAGGACACCATGCGTGCGATCTTCTCGCTGGCCGGTGCCGCACCGTCCAATTCCAACGCGCAGCCATGGCAGGTGGAGGTGGTGAGCGGTGCGGTGCGTGAGCGCTTGGCGAATGCCTTGCAGGCGGCCCACGCCGAGAAGCGCATCTCGGTGGACTTCCCGTACTCCGAGGACATGTATTCAGAAGTGCATAACGCGCGCCGGGCCGTATTCGGCGCGGAGCTGTACGGGGCGCTGGGCATAGCCTCGGACGATTCGGCGGCGCGTGCGGCTTATGACGCGGAGAGTCTGCGTTTCTACGGCTCGCCACACGTCGCGTTCCTGTTCGTCACCGGTGACGGCGGGCCGCGACTGGCGGCGGACGTCGGCGCCTACATGCAGACGTTGCTCCTGGCGATGACCGCGTACGGTGTGGCCAGCTGTCCGCAGGGCTTGTTGAGCTTCTACGCCGACACTGTCCGCGGGGAACTCGGTGTCACTGCGGGAAAGCTGCTCCTGGGCATTTCCTTCGGCTACGCCGACGAGACCGCACCGGTAAATCGGGTCACGACCGGGCGAGCAGCGCTTGAGGCGACCACGGCATTTCACGCCTAGGCGTACTGACCATTGACGTTGCCGATACCCGAGCTGGTCGCAGTGCGGATCTGGACCGGTCGACAAGAGGCGGTCGAAGTGCGGATAAACGTCTGATTGATATCCATAGGCACGCTTTGCGACCGGTCGCGAGTGGCAAGTGCCGTCGCATCGGGCCGAAAAGCAAAGTTTCCTGGCAGGAATGATGCCCCGAATGTGGCATGTCACATTTGCCTTACGGCCCACTAGCCCTCGTTGTCACTCACGATCCGGTCGCGAAATACGCAAAGCCCCTGAACCGGACACCTGCATCGCGCTCAGCGCCGGTAGTGGATCTCACCCCGCAGGGCAGGTGACGTGGGGTTGCCGCAGCGCTGTTCGAACGTCGCACCGCGTTCGAAGTGGTCGTAGGCGCCTGCCTGCGGGTTTCCGGACGGCGCGGTCGGTGACGATGACGCTTCCCGCCCTTCCCACGCTGGTCTGCGAAGTGGTGTGGGAACGGCTCGGCCTCGGGCCTGGTTGACGATGGCGGCTCGCCGCACTTGGTCGAGGCCGCCAGTGAGGGAGACGGTTGAGCGCAGCTGTCTGGTCGGGTCGCAGGTAGTTCTTGTGTCAAAAACAGGCGTTTCATCGAAATTTAATGAGCCGCCGATAGCGTCACCGGAGATCGAAGTCTCGTCTTTTGCAGGGATTATGCGCTGATCCCGGCGGGCGAAGTTCGCCCGAATGCACTAGTTCGTTCGGCTATTCGATCGAATGTCTTCGTCACCCGAGTCACCGCTCGATCCCGCGCGCGACAAGGAACGTCGCTCTTTGCCGGGACCCGATAGTCGAATCCATTGATCCAGAGGGGGTCGGGGGCATGTCTGCCTTCGCGTGGGCTCGTCCGGTTCGTCATCGCCGCAAGGCCGTGGTGGTCGTGTTGTTACTGGCGTTGGTGGCGATGGCCGTCCCGAGTGCGGGTCCGCCTGCCTCGGTGCGTGAGGCGGGGCTGGCTTCGGGTGCGGACGGGGCGGTGACGGCTCCCGAGCATCCGGAGGGAACGGCGTTCGATCCGAATCGGATCAAGGACATCAAGGCGGCCGATCCGGGGGCCGGGGTGAACCTGATCGGACCACCGACGGCGAACTCCATGGGCGATGCCCGGATGTCGTATCCGCTGGAGGTACCCAAAGGGAGAGCGGGCCTGGAGCCGAAACTGGCGGTGTCGTACAGCTCCGGAGGCGGGAACGGCTGGCTGGGCGTCGGGTGGGACGTCTCCATGCCGTCCATCTCGGTGGACACCCGTTGGGGGGGTGCCGCGCTTTGACGCCGGGCTGGAGACCGAGACGTATGTGCTGGGCGGTGAGCAGCTGACGCCGGTGGCCCATCGGGGTGCGTTGCAGGCCCGGACGGCGGAAAAGGTGTTCCACGCGAAGGTGGAGAGCCGGTTCGATCGGATCGTGCGCCATGGGGACAAGCCCGCGAACTACTGGTGGGAGGTCACTGACAAGTCGGGCACTCGTACGGTGTTCGGCGGTGCGGAGAACACCACGTTGACCGATGCCTCGGGTCGTGTGGCGACGTGGGCGGCGCGCGAGGTCCGTGACACCGACGACAACGTGCTGCGCTATCACTACGCCCGGGTGGACGACGGCGGGACCGAGAAGTCGACGGTGCCGGGTAGCAACCTGTATCCGCGGCGGATCACCTACACCGGCCACGGTGCGACCGAGGGCAAATACTCGGTGACGTTCCTGCGGGACCGTGACCGGGGTGAGCCGCGGCGCGGCGATGTGCAGATCGACGCTCGTGGCGGGTTCAAGAAGGTGACCGCGGACCTGCTGCGGCGGGTCGAGGTCAAACTGGACGACCAGCTGATCCGGGCCTACGAGCTGAACTACCGGGCAGGCGCGTTCGCGAAGACGTTGCTGGCGTCGGTGTCGCAGTTCGGTGAGGACAACAAGCTGTTCAACACCCACTCGTTCGACTATTTCGACGAGGTGCGTGACCAGGCGGGCAACTACACCGGGTTCGCCGACGCCGCCGGCTGGTCGGTCCCGGATGACGATCTGGGCGTGAACATCCGTGAAGGTGAGGCGAGTGCGATCTCGGCGAACACCTCCGTCGGGTTCGGTGCGCACTTGTTCGCCGGCTACAACGTGCAGGGGCTGCCGGTCAAGCAGGGTGGCGTCGGGCTGAAGGTCGGGTTCAACGCCGGCCAGTCCGACGGACTGTCGGCGCTGGTGGACGTGAACGGCGACAACCTGCCGGACAAGGTTTTCCGCAAGAACAACGACGTCCACTTCCGCCCGAATCTGAGCACCCCTGGCGGTGTGCCGAAGTTCGGTGACACGCCGATCAGGTTGCGCGACCTCCCGGGGATCTCGACCGAGCGGACGTTGTCGGGCACGATCGGTGTCGAGGCGTTCGTCGCCGCTATCGCCGCGCAACTGGACTTCGTGGGGACCACGACCACGTCGGATCGGTTCTTCAGCGACGTCAACGGTGACGGCATCACCGACCTGGTCGACAACGGCGGCGTGTTGTTCGGCTACCTGGACGCCAACGGGCAGCCCGCCTACAGCGCGGATTCCACCCGCACCCCGGTGCCGGTCGGCGGTGGCGCGGTGACCGGCGAGATCGTCGGTGACCAGACCGCGCAGTTCAACCAGCAGGTCGACAATTCACCGCTGCTGGACTCGGTGCGCCGCTGGGTCGCGCCGTTCGACGGCACCGTCCGCGTCGACGGCCGGGTGCAACTGACCGTTGACCCCTCGCCGGCGCGCGCCGCGTACACCAAAGCCGACGGTGTGCGGGTCACCATCCAGGCCAAGGACGCCGAACTCTGGGCGCAGCGAATCGGCCCGGACGACCACACCGAGTTCACCCCGGCCAATGTGTCGGCGGTCGCGGTGAAGAAGGGCGACGCGCTCTACTTCCACACACAGTCCATTCTGGACGGAAAGTACGACACGGTGGCGTGGGATCCGGCGATCACCTACACCGACCTGGCGGCCGGTACGGACGTGAACGGGCTGGCGAACACCGTGTTCCGTGCGTCGGCGGACTTCACGCTCGGCGGCCGCTCGTCGCAGGTGATGGTGCCGGTGACCGGCAAGCTTCAGCTGACCGGCGACGTGGTCAAGAGCAAGGCGACCTCGGACGACGTGACCGTGGTGATCACGAAGGGCAACGGGGTGCACGCTCCGGCGGAGGTGTATCGCAAGGTTCTGCCTGCTGACTCGACCGGGACCACCAAGATCGACATGAGCCTCCCGGTCAGCCAGTTCGAGAAGATGTCATGGCACATCAAGACCGACTCCTCGATCGACGTTTCCGCGGTGTCCTGGGTACCGAAGGCGCACTACACGGAGGCGCCGGGGGTGGAGTCTCTGGTCGACGACAAGGGGCAGCCGTCCCTGGTGATCAGCCCGCCGTTCGACGTGGACATGTACCCCGCCGACACCCTCGCGGCGCCGCAGCAGACCTACAAGGTGACCAAGACCGGCAAGCTGCGGGTCCGGCCGAGCGTGAAGCTCAACTTCGGCTTTCCCGGGGCGACCAAGATCGCGTTCACCATCAAGAAACGCGGCGGGCAACTGCTGGGCAAGCGGGTCGTCGACATCGTCAACGGGCAGTACGGCTCGCCTGGCCAGGACCTGGACGTGGTCGTCCCGGTCACTCAAGGCGACGAGCTGTATTTCGACCACTCCACAACGGATTCCTATCTGTACGGGCTGGTCGCCGAACAGTCCGCGAAGGTCACCTACGACCTCTCGTCCCCGTGGCCGGCGTTCAGCCCGGCGCCGAGCGCGGCACACGGCTCCGCTCAGCAGGGTGCGTTCCCGCAGCCCTATCGCGGCTGGGGCGTGATCGGCTACCAGGCCAACCGCGACCGCGCCACCCAGCCCATCAAGCAGGCCGAGCTCGCGATCGACGAGAGCTTCAAGAACGCCCTTCCCAAGGAACCCAAGGAAGCCGACATCCCGGGGTTCGCCGCGAATCCCCGGATCACCATGCCCCGGCTGGCGATCTTCGCTCCGAACCCGGCCAAAGGCGGCTGGGCCGCGCAGGACGAGTCTTCCTGGTTCACCGCCACCATGGCGACCAGTTCCCGGCTCGGCGCGGACACCATCGACGTGGTCACCGACGCCGATGTCGCCGGTGACCGCACGGTGATGCGTCGCGGCGTGACCGGTCAGGTGTCCGGCACGCTGTCCGCCGGTCCGTTCGGGGGCACGGTCGTCGGTGGGATCACCGCGGGTTCCGTCGACTATGTCGACCTCAACGGTGACCGCTTTCCCGATGTCGTCGGCGCCAAGGAGATCCAGTTCACCGACGCCAACGGCGGGCTCGGCGCCCGGCGCGGCACGCTCGGCGGCAACGTCCGCGAGTCCGACAACTTGTCCGGCAACGTGTCCTACTCCGCCGGCAGTGAGTCGGCCACCCTCGCCAGCGCACAGGGCCTGGCCGCTCCGGAAGCCGGGAGCAGCAACAACACCGCCACCTCCGGCCCGGTCCAACCGGCACTCGGGATCGGTGGCAGCGTCGGCGGCGGCGAGTCCGACACCCGCGTCGACCTCGTCGACATCAACGGCGACGGTCTGCCGGACAAGGTCTTCGCCAACGGCGACGCCCAACTCAACCTCGGCTACAGCTTCGCCGCCAAGGAACCCTGGTCGGCGGGGCCGATCAACGACGCGTCAACCCGCAACCTCGGCGTCAACCTCGGTTTCAACGTCGACAACTACGGCTTCGCAGGGGGACTGTCCGCCGAACTGGGCACTTCGATCACCAACGCGAGCATGCTCGACGTCAACGGGGACGGTCTCACCGACCGCGTCTTCACCGATGGCGCCAACCCGATCAAGGTGGCCATCAACACCGGCACCGGCTTCACCGCGCCCACTCCGTTCCGCGGCAGCTTCACCGACATCGCCGTCGACAAGAACGCCACCCTCGGTGCGGGCGTCTACTTCACGTTCCCCGTCCCCACCCCGATCGGCACGTTCGTGTTCAACCCCGGCGTCAACGCCTCCACCGGCATCGGCCGCGCCGAGATCGGCCTTCGTGACATCAACGGCGACGGCCTGGCCGACCACGTCAAATCCACCCGGGACAACGAACTGCTGGTCGCGGTCAACAAAACCGGCCGTACGAACCTGCTCCGCACGGTGACGCGGCCGTTGGGCGGGAGAGTCGATCTGGACTACACCCGTACCGGCAACACCCAGGCCATGCCCGAGTCCCACTGGGTGCTGTCCCGCACCAGCGTGTCCGACGGTCATCGCGGCGATGGTGCCGACACCCAGCTCGCCACCTATCGCTACGAACAGGGGAAGTACGACCGGCTCGAACGCGAGTTCCACGGCTTCGGCAAGGTCGTCACCGAACAGCGCGACCCTGGTGCTGCCGAGGCGCTCTATCGCTCGACCACCGACGAATACCGGACCGACGGCCCGTATACCCGCGGGTTGCTCGCCCGCACCTTCAGCACCGATGGTGCGGGACGGCCGTTCACCGAAACCGTCAACACCTATCAGCTCCGCGACACCGCACCGGGCAGTGTGTTCGCCGCATTGTCGCGGGTGGACAAGCGCTTCCACGAAGGCGCCGAGGAGCCTGGCAAGTCGACCTACACCGAAATGTCGTATGACGAGTTCGGCAACCTGATCCGCTCGTTCGACGCCGCAGACGAGGGCACCGCCGACGACGTCGAGACCACCTACGGCTACACCGCGTCCGATCCGGCCTGCCGGGCACGCAACCTCGTCGGTACCGCCAACATGCACAAACAGCGCGGCACCGACGGCGGCGCCGTGTCGCGGCACAGCGAATCCACGGTGGACTGCGGAACCGGCGCCGTGCGGCAGGTCCGCGCGTACCTCACGGACACCACCTCGGCCGATATCGACCTGGAGTATTTCCCGGACGGGAACCTGAAGTCGGTCACCAAGCCTGCCAACAGGACCGGTCAGCGGTCCCGGTTGGACTACGGCTACGACACCGTCGTCGGCGTCCACATCGAATCCATCACCGACAACTTCGGACTGCGGTCAGGCTCGACGCACAACCTGAAATACGGGCAACCCGAACGCACCACCGACCAGAACGGCCAGCAGGTGCTGCGCGGCTACGACAGTGTCGGCCGGTTGGACACGGTCACCGGACCGTACGAAATCGGATCGGGCAAGGCCACGATCGACTTCGACTACCACCCTGAAGCCACCGTTCCGTACGCCACGACGCGTCACCTTGATCGCGACGCCACCGGAGTCCGTGAGGACACCATCGACACGGTCACCTTCACCGACGGTCTCAAGCGCGTCCTGCAGACGAAGAAGGACGCGTCGGTCGCGAACAATCCCGGTGACACCCCCGACGAGGTCATGACCGTGTCCGGGCGCGCCAAGTTCGACTTCCTCGGCCGCGTGGTGGAGCAGTACCACCCCGTGACCGAGCCCAAGGGTGACGGCAACACCAGGTTCAATGCCGCCTTCGACACCGTCGCGCCCACCAGAACCTCGTTCGACGTGCTTGACCGGCCGGTCAAGACGGTCGCACCGGACGAGGTCACGACCGCCATGGCCTATGGATTCGGCCCTGACCGGGCCGGCGTCACCCGGTTCGAGACGACCGCGACCGACGGCAACGGCAAACAGAAGCGCAGCTACACAGACCTGCGGGAGAAGACCACCGCGGTCAAGGAGTTCAACCCTCCTGGTGGGCAGCCGGTGATCTGGACCAGCTACGGCTACGACGCGCTGGGGCAGATCGCCACCGTGGTGGACGACAAGAACAACACCACTCGGTCCGAGTACGACGCCCTCGGCCGCCGAACCGTGCTCGACAGCCCCGATGCGGGTCGCACCGAGACGCGCTTCGACCTGGCGGGGAATCCGACGGCGAAGATCACCGCAAACGGCAAGCAGGTCGAGTACGACTACGACCACAGCCGCCTCAAGGCGGTCCGCTATCCGACCTTCCCGGCCAACAACGTCACTTACCTCCATGGTGCACCCGGTGCGCCGGACAATGCCGCCGGACGGATCACTGAGATCCGCGACGCGGCCGGGACGCTCACCCGTGGTTACGGCCCGTTGGGCGAGACCACTCGGGAGACCCGCACCATCAAGATCGCCGGGCAGGCGGACCGCAGCTACACCACCGGATGGCGCTTCGACGCCTTCAACCGTGTCCTGCGGATGACCTACCCGGACGGCGAGGTCCTCCGCTACGACTACGACAGCGGTGGCGAGGTCACCCGCGCCACCGGGGCTAAGAACGGCACCGATTACACCTACCTTGGTCGCCTCGACTACGACAAGTTCGGCCAGAAGGTGCTGCAGCAGGCCGGGAACGGGGTGCGCACCACTTACACCTACGACCAGGCCGACCGCAGGCTCGCCACTCTGAAGTCGAAGACGCCGAGTGCCACCGAGTTCCAGAACCTCGGATACACCTACGACAACGTCGGCAACATCACGAAGCTGGCCAACAGCACGGCACAGAACCCGACGATCGGTGGGCCGAGCAGTCAGACCTTCGGCTACGACGACCTCTACCAGCTCACCTCCGCCAGCGGCCAGTACACGACCAAGAGCAACCAGCAGGACAAGTACACCCTGGCGCTGGGCTACGACTCCATCCACAACACCACCAGCAAGACCCAGCACCACGCGATCACCGGCACGACCACTCAAGCGGCGTCGCTGAACCGCGGCACCACATCGCCGGTCCAGGGTGGTGGAGGGAGCCCGGCAGCGCTGGGGCCGCTGTCTGCCGGCCCGATCGAGACCGCTGGGAGCTACGACTACAAGTACGACTACGGCAGCGGAAAACCCCACGCGCCGAGCACGGTCGGCCCGATCACCCAGGTCTACGACGCGAGCGGCAACCTCACCGACACGGTGAACGCCGAAGCCGAGGGCAAACGACGCCAGTACGTGTGGGACGAGGAGAACCGGCTCGCCTGCAATCAGGACACCACCACGGCGACAGTCCCTCAAACGCCGGCAGGCTGCCAGGCAGCGACCGTCGGCTACACCTACGACGCGGCCGGCGAACGCGTCATCAAACAAGGCGACGGCCAATCCCTCTACCCCAACCGCGGCTACAGCGAACGTGACGGCATCGGCTTCAAGCACATCTTCATCGGCGACAGCCGCCTCACCACCAAGACCGTCGCCCCCAGCGGCCCTGAGAACACCCAGTCCTACTTCCACGCCGACCACCTCGGCTCATCCGGCTACGTCACCGACAGGCAAGGCAACGTCACCGAACACCTCGAGTACATGCCCTTTGGTGAAACTTGGGTGGAGGAGCAAACCGGCCGAAGCGGTACGCCGTACAAGTTCACCGGCAAGGAACTCGACGACGAAACCGGCCTCTACTACCACGGCGCTCGCTACTACAACCCGAGAACGCAACTCTGGGCCAGCGCGGATCCAGCGTTGCCTGACTACCTCGATTCCAAGGTCGCGGGGGGCATCATGAATCCTCGCAACCTCGCCACTCACACCTACGTCCACAACAACCCCGTCAAGCTCGCCGACCCCACCGGAAAAAGTCCCCGAAGTGGGCCCCTCAACGCCGACGACACGGCGATGCTGCAGAAGCAGTTCCCATTGTTCAGCGGGCCCGCGAGGTTTAATTACGAAGTCAGCATTCCTGGGCTCGGCAAAAAAGCCATAGACCTGAGCCAGAAGGAAAGTGATCTGTTCTGGGGTCTCAACGGTGCCGACCAGATAACTTTTGCCCGGATCAAGGTTGAGGCTCAAACCCGCGCAGCCGAACTCTTCGGCGCCACCTATGGTGGCGAGGACCCGTTGCCGGACGGGACGATCGGCAACGCGTTCCAACATGTGTACTGGAGTGCCCTGCTGACCGTGCACTTCGGCTGGGACAGGGCGAAGCAATTCACTGACGCCCATGAGATGTACGCCGGAAACGGGAGTCCGAAAAATGCCAATCTCCAGTGGATGGACCTGTACAACAACTCGGTAGGCCGAACCATCGGCAGCATGTTCAGTCTCGATCAAATAAGAAAAATTGAATCCGCTGGCGAGAATTACAGCTATTACTACGACTACACGTCCATCGTCAATGCGGTCAAGGGGGTGATCTACGCGGGCAATGCTGTCATGTTGCTCGACCCGAGCGACCCCATGCGCGGCCTCCAGTGGACAGGCGCGGCGCCCAACCCATGCACACGAACATCAGGACAAAGCACGCCATGCTGACCCTGAGCAGCAAGCTTCGGTGAACGCAGATCGCCTCGCTAGACGCCTGCGAAAGTCAAATGAGACCATCCGCGGCCACTACGACTGCGGTTGGCCGCCGAGGGCCGGGTTCCGCCATGCGGATGCGATGATCGACGGGTGATCTCGGGTAACGCGCAGGGCTATCGCGATGTGGCCGAAGCCGCGTGGCGGTGGGTGCTGGATCAGGTGCGTTGGGACAATGGGCCATGGATTCCCGAATCGGCGGGAATTCCGGAAATCTCGGAGTACCGGGACACCATGTACAGCGGGGTGGGTGGGCTGGCCTACGTGATGGCTGAGATTCGGTTCGCCCGGGGTTGGACGACCGAGGAGCGGGGTGTCGCGGAGGCGATCGTCAAACGGCTCACCGGTCGAATCGAGGACGAGATCGACTGCAGCCTCTTCGGCGGGCTGGTCAGCTCCATCGGCGTGCTGACCGCGCTCGAGGTTCCCGGGGCACAGGCGGCCGTCGACCGGCTGATCGCGCTGCGCACCCGGGACGGCTGGCCACAAACAGCCATTGGGCCACCAGGTTTCCTGTCGGACGCCCTGGTCAACGATGCCACTCTCGGCACGGCCGGGATCTTGCTCGGCGCGTTGTGGGCCCGACGCGCGGGGTTGGCCAACGCCGGCGACCTCGGTGCGCAGGCTGCCGATGTGCTGATGGCTGACCGGGAGCAGGTGCCGACCGGGGTCAACTGGCACTGGGTACCGCACCGGTTCCATGCCGAGCCGGCCAGGCAGATGCCCAACTTCTCGCACGGCCTTGCGGGTATCGCGGCGTCCCTCGCCCTGGCCGGCACCGAGCTCGACCGGCCTGACCTGACCGGCGCGGCCGCCCTCGGCGCGGAACATCTGGTGACGTTGGGCCACACCGGTGGCGGGGGATTTGTCGTGCCGCGCACCATCCCCAGCAAACCGGGCCAGGACGTCTACACCTACAACTGGTGCCACGGCCCCGCCGGCACCTCGCTGCTCTTCCTCGCCCTCGATCTCGCCGGAGTCGAGGACGTGGCGGGTGAACCGCCACTGGCGTGGCATCGCCGATGCCTGCACAGCACGCGTAGCTCTGGCCTGCCCGCCAGACGGCACCCCGGCTTCTGGGACAACGACGGACGTTGCTGCGGGACGACCGGCGTTGGTGAGGTTTTTCTGGACTCCTGGCAGCGCTTCGGCCGCACCGACGACCTCGAGTTCGCCGTGCACCTGGCCGACACCCTGGTCGAGCGCGCGGTGCGGGACGGACCGCACGCCTACTGGCGGTTCATCGAACACCTCGGCCCGGAACCGCTGCTGCCACCGGGGGTCGGCTGGATGCAAGGATCGGCCGGCATCGCGGCGTTCCTCTTCCGGATCAGCCGCGTCCTGCGCGACGGGCGCGACGCCACCCCTGTCACACGCATGGATAGCTGGTGGGCACTCCCCACCCCTAGTTCCAGCCCGGACACTGGTCGAGGGCCTCGGGGCTGAGCCGGCAGCGGGGGCGTTTGGCAGTCCCATCGCGGTTTGGGTTTTGATAGTGGCACTGCCAACCAGACCCGGCGGTGTCCTGCTGCCGGGCCGGTCTAAGGGGTCCTAACAGAATGATCCTGGGTGTGGTTCGTGTTCCTCCCGTGCCATCGGCGCCGGGCAGTTTGAGGTCCGGTCGCAACCGGTAGTGACCGGTTCTTACCAGCACAAACAGCGGGTACGGCGGAGGGGGCGTTCAAAGCCCGCACATGGGCCTGAACGCCCCTCCGGGACCTGCCTGACGGTCGGGCCATCGGCGGCTGGTCGCGCCACGGTTTTCGGTGAGGTGCGCTTGTCGCTGTGTCCGGTCGACCGGCGCGCGATCTTCGTCTGGATGACGGGCACGACGGTGTTCCTCAGCAATCTCGGTCGCGGGCAGAAGACCGAGAGGGCGCGGCTGGAGGCGCAACTGGACCGCGCCCAACGAGCGCTGGCCGCCATCGACGCCGCGAGCGGCCCGGCAGGCTCCGGCGCGGAGGGCAACTGACCGATGGGACGACTCGCCGACCAGACCCGCGCGCAGAAGGAGACCACGAGCCGGGCGGCGATGGACCGTCTGCTGTGCGGAGAGATCCCGCCTGGCGGCAAGTGCGACGGCAAGACCCTCGCGGCGGCCAGCGGGGTCACCCGCGCCGCGCTCTACAGCACCTACCTGCACCTGAAGGAGGAGTTCGAGCGACGGCGCGATCAGCTTCGCGAAGCCAGCGTCATCGCCGATCCGCGCGACGCCCAGATCGACCGGCTCAAGGAGCACGTCGGCCACTCCAGCAGCGGCTGTCACCGCCGAACAGGAGAACGCCGACCTGACCGCGTTTCGGACCCAGGCCGTGTCACAGTTGGCCGCTCAGCACGACGAGATCAGCCGGCTCCGTGCCGCTCTGACCAGCGCAACCAACATCCGCACCCTGTCATCCACCCGCGACCGCGCCTCCGCTCGCCCATAGTTACCCGACGGCGCCGCCCGGCCAGCGATCTGTGCCGGGTGGCGCCGATTGCGAGAGTCGACGAGTGACCGAGCAGCGTGAAGACCAGGACCGCGAGCCCGCCGAGACCTCGGACCGGCAGTGGATATGACCCGCGGGGACGGCGCGACGAGCTTCCTCGTCGACGTCGAGCACGAGGTCCCGACCGCGCTGATGGCTACCCGTCAGGCTGCGCGACACCCTTCCCCCGCCGAGTGGGTTTGAGCGACTGTATCGGCACAATTGACGACTGTCCGGCCGGGTGTCTTGCCTCACCCGGCTGTCCCTGTCGCGACGTGATTGATCAGGTCCCGGACTCAGCACCCTGAGACGAGGTCGGTGATCGTGGTCGGGTCGACCCCGCAAACGCGCAGAACGCTTCTGGCGAGCGCTTCGGTGGCGTCCGGTAGTGCTATCCGTCCCGCGTTCACCGCGTCTCCGGCGGCGTGGCCGAGTGTGACAACCGTGGTTGCGAGCCATGACGTGGGGACGTCGTCGGTGAACTCGCCGGAATGCCGGCCTCTGGTGAGCAGTCGGTCGAGGTGGTCGACCACTGGTTGGTGGCGGGTGTGGTCCGCATCGACGTCGGCCGCGGTGGCGGCAATGCTCAGCAGTTGTGGATAGCGCTGGAGTGTTCGCCAGCTCGCGTCGAGCAGGCGGAGCAAGGCGGCAGCGGCGGGGCCCTCGTCCAGGTGCGCGGCGTCCATTTCCGCGACTGCCTCACCGGTGATCACGTCGATCACCGCGGCGATAAGTGCCTCGCGGGTCTTGAAGTGGGCGTAGACGGTCTGCCGGCTCACGCCGGCCGCGGCGGCGATGTCCTCGACGCCCGCGTGAGGTTGGGCGACCAGGACCTCCTTCGCGGCCAACAGGATCGCGCTCAAGCTGCGGTCGGCGTCGGAGCGGCGCCGCCGACGCCGGGGAGTCGTTATCTCGGACACGTTGTCAAGATTAACAACAGTCGTTATATTTGACAGCATGTCAGACTTAACGGGTGGGATTGGTCGCCGCGACGTGCTGCGGGCGGGCGCGGTCATAGTGGCCACGGGGACAGCAGTCGCAGCCGCGCGGCCGGACCGGGCTGCCGCGGCGGCGGGGGAACGCGTCCTCGCGCTGACCGGCGTCACGGTCATCGACGCCACCGGGCGCCCACCCATGCGCGATATGACCGTGCTCGTCCGCGCAGGGCGCATCGTTGTTGTCGGACGCCGGAGTTTGGTTCCTGTGCCGGCTGGCGCGCAGATCCTGGACCTGCCTGGGAAGTTCGTGATCCCCGGACTGTGGGACGCGCACGTGCACAGCATCCCCGCTGAGCGGATCTCCCCGCCGCTGTACCTGGTCAACGGCGTTACGTCGGTTCGGGAGATGTCCGGCTCGGCGCTGCTGCACGAGTGGCGTGACCGGGCTGAGCGGGGTGAGTTGCTGGGGCCTCGGTCGGTCATCGCCAGCCGGATCGTCGACGGCGCACCGACCATCGGCGACCCGGCGGCCTTCGTCGAGGTCGCCACCGAGGAGCAGGCCCGGGACGCGGTCCGGCAAGCCAAACGGGACGGCGCGGACTTCGTGAAGGTGTACTCGCGGCTGCCCGGTGGCCTGCATCGCGTGATCGCCGAGGAGGCACGCCGGCAGCGGATCCCGTTCGCCGGGCACTGCCCGGACGCGGTCCCGCTAAGCACGGCCAGCGCGGTGGGCCAGTACAGCGTCGAGCACCTGTACTCGACCTGGTACGACACCTCGGTCCGGGAGGCGGAACTGCGTACCCGGATCGCCGGGCTGACGGTCGGCCAGAGCGACTACGGCACCTGGATGCACGAGATCCACCGGCTGGAGTGGGACGCCGCCGGCAGTTACAGCCCGAGGAAGGCGGCGGCGGTGTTCGCCACGCTGGCCCGCAACCGCACCCGGATCGTCCCCACCCTCGTGGTGTACCGGGTGCTGGACCGGCCGGACGAGGTCGTGCCGGACGACGAGCGACTGAAGTACGTGCCGGCGTCGGTGGTCGAGGGATGGCGCTGGGCGCTGGAGAACATCGTCAAGGCCGGCTGGACACCGGAGGAAACCGCCCAGCGCCACGCCCTGCTCGATCGGCGGCTGGCGTTCGTTGGCGAGTTGGCCCGTGCCGGCGTGCCGGTCGTCGCCGGTACCGACGGAGGTGACATGCCGTTCGTCATCCCCGGATTCAGCCTGCACGACGAACTCGCCTCGCTCGTCCGCGCCGGGCTCTCCCCGCTGCGGGCACTGCAAACCGCGACCATCGAACCCGCACGCATGCTCGGCCTGGCCGACACGCTCGGCACGGTGACGCCCGGCAAGCTCGCCGACCTGGTGGTGCTGGACGCCGACCCGCTGGCCGACATCCGCAACACCACCCGCATCCACACCGTGATCACCCGAGGACGCGTCATCTCCCCGGAACGACGCACCAGAATGCTCGCCGACATCGCCGCGGCGGCGGCCGAGCACTCCGCGTCCTGAGATTTCCAAAGTCCTTGTCACACAACCAAACCTGAGGAGCTTCTCATGCCGATCCGACTGGCCACCGGGCTAGCGCTGCTGTCCACCGGCCTGCTCGCGGGCGCTTTCGGCTACGGCGCGGTCAACGTGGCGACCACGTTCAACGTGGTGCCGCTCGACGTGCGCCTGACCTTCCACTCCGCACTCATGCAGATGAACGGCCCCGTCATGCAAACCACGATGGCGCTGGCCGCGCTGAGCTCGATCGCCCTGGCCTTCCTTGCTCGCGGCACACAGCGGTATCTGGCGGGCGCGGCCGGCGTGTTGGTCGTGGCCTCGTTCCTGATCACCCGCTTCGGCAACGTGCCGATCAACGGCCGGATCAAGGTGTGGGCCGTCACCACACCACCAGCCGACTACGCCACGCACCTCCAGCGGTGGGAGATGTTCAACATCGTGCGCACCCTCAGCGCGCTCGCCGCGTTCGTGCTCGTGATCGCCATCGCCATCCGCGTGACCCGAACCCGGCAGGCCGACCGCCGGCCAGCGGTTCCCGCAGCGGCGTGACAACCGCCCCGACAGTCCACTTCAGACTCACCAGGAGATCATTCATGCATCCGGTAAGAACTCTGGCGTCCCTCTCGGTCCTGGCTCTCGCCACGGCGCTCGCCGGCACCGAGGCTGCCTCGGCGGCGCCCACCGAAGCAGCCACTGCGGTCCGCTGGACCGCGGCCTGGTCGGCCTCGCCGCAGCGCCCGAGCGTCAACTTCACACCCAACTGGTCCGGGCAGGGTTTCGCCGACCACACCGTGCGCCAATCGGCGCGACTCAGTCTCGGCGGCGTGGCCGTGCGAATCCGACTGACCAACACCTACAGCCCCACCCCGCTGACCGTCACCGGTGCCACTGTCGCGCGCAGCGCGGGCGGTGCCGCCGTGCGGCACGGATCACTTCGTCGCCTGACCGTCGGCGGAGCCTCGACTTTCACCATCCCGACCGGCGCCGAACTCGCGAGTGATCCGGTGCCCCTGCCCATCAGAGCACTGGACTCGGTGACGGTCACGCTGTACTACGCCGCCCCGACCGGACCCGCGACCTACCACGCCCAGGCGATGACGGCGAGCTACCGGGCCACCGGCGACCACACCGCTGACCAGCGCGCCACCGCGTTCACCGAATCCACCTCTTCCTGGTACCACCTCGCCGGAATCGACGTCCTCGGCACAACGTGCCGCCGGGACGGGGTCGCGCTGTTCGGCGACTCGCTCACCGACGGCTACGGATCCACCCCCGGCGCGGACAACCGCTATCCCGACGAACTCGCAGAACGGCTGGCCGCCACCGCACACCCGCGCGCCGTGCTCAACCAGGGCATCAGCGGCAACCGGATGACCGTCGACTCCGCCTGGCTCGGCGACAAGGCCACCGCCAGATTCCACCGCGACGTCCTCAACCAGCCAGGCGTCGGCACCGTCATCATGCTGGCAGGCATCAACGACATCGGCATGAGCGAAGCCCGCCAGCCCCTAGCCGCCCCCTACACCGAGGTGTCAACTGCCGAGATCATCGCCGGACACCGCGACCTGATCAGCCAAGCCCACGCCAAGGGCCTGCGGATCATCGGCGGCACGATGCCGCCGATGAAGGGATCGCGCTACTACACCCCGCTCACCGAAGCCAAGCGAGACGAGGTCAACACCTGGATCCGCAACAGCGGCGTGTACGACGCAGTGATCGACTTCGACCGCGCACTCGCTTGGTCCACCGACACAGAGCAGCTCGACCCGGCCTACGACAGCGGCGACCACCTGCACCCCAACGACACGGGCTACCGCGCGATGGCGGATGCCGTCAACGTCACCGATCTCGACTGACTCAACCGCCATGCCCGGGCAAAGAGCAACCCATGAAGATCACGCTCGTCAACGCCAGCGGCGGGCACAACGTGGTGTCGGCGCTGGGCGCCCGAAGGATGCCGACCACCGTGTGCACCGACAGAGCGACTTGCATCACCACCGCCATGCACACCGAAGGTGTGCGACGACCCCGTCAATCGGTCACCCCGTAGGGCACGAACCGAACTGGACCGATCTGCGGACTCGCGATTCCGGGCCCGCGTCAGCTCTTGACGGAGCCTGTCTTGACCAGCGAAAACGCGTGATCGTTTGAGTGTCCTCGGAGCGAGATGGCACGCCGCGCCGTAGTCCCGTGCGGACACGGCGAGGGCACGCCCGGCGAACACGCAGCTCCGATAGCACACAGCACGGGGGCGGAGGCCGTCAGATGACGGCCTCCGCCCCCGTGACTACCAAGGAACCTACGTCTCTCCCTCTCTGAGCTTGACCATCACCGCTTTCTTGCGGATCTCGTAAGCTTCCCGCTCCGTATCCGTCGCATCGCCGCTGCGCTGGATGAGGTAGGCCGCCGTCCGCGGCAGGCTGGTCACCTCGGTGAGCGGGGTGCGCTCGGGCAGCCTGGCCGAGACCAGGCGATCTTCGATGCCGCCGTGGTGTACGCGCCACGTACACGAGCGGGCATTGTGCCGGGCTACGGGCTCCAGACGGCCACGCAGATCGCTACACCGCCTACAACATCGCCGAGGCGGTCGGAGACCTTCCCCGCAGGGAAGGTCTCCGACCGCCTCGGGAAGCGCGGTCCACTGCTCGTGGCCGCGGCCGGAGTCGCCACGTTCCTGGCGTCCTACGCGCTCTTCGCCGTCAGCGGTCCAGCTATCGCGCTACTCGCGGTCGCGTTCATCACCTGAGGGTCCAGGCCGCGCGCCCGTGCCGCGGCGGACACGTTCGTCGCGGCACGGACGCGCGGCAAGCCAGCTGGCCGTGGACGCGCACTCCAGTCAAGTTCTACACAGCCAACCTGCAGACTGGGCGCCTCCGGCCGAAAGCCGGTCGGTGTTTCACCGTGCGAGGCACTGTCCGATTCGCCTGCGGCCCGCCGTTGCCGGTGGTCCCGAACGACGTTCGGGACCACCGGCTTCAACTACCTACATATAGAAGTCAGCCGTGCTGGCTGGCCCACCATTTCTGGCCGGCTTCGGGCAGGGTGGAGATCGGGTCGTAGTAGGGGTAGCGACGCTGCAAGGCTTCGGGGTCTTCGTGTTCGATCCCGGTGCGGTAGTTCTTGGTCCAGTAGGAAATGCCCAGCTCACTGTCATATTCGGTGAGCTGGTGGACCCACCGTTTCCCGACGTAGGGCACGTCGCAGACGATCCGCGGCGTGGCGTAGCCGGGCAGGTAGCCCATGATCGCGTGCTGCAGTTCCTGCGCCTCGTGCACGGAAACCCGCCAGTGCTCGGCGTTCGGGATCATGTCGCACATGTAGAAGTAGTACGGCAGGATGTTCGCCTCGCCCTGCAGCGCGAAGCACAGGTCCAGCAGGTCCGCCGGGGTCGCGTTGACCCCCTTCATCAGCACGCCCTGGTTGCGTACGTCGCGGACGCCGACGTCGAGCGCGGTCCGGGCGGCTTCGGCGACCAGGGGCGTGACCGACTGCGCGTGGTTGACGTGGGTGTGGATCGCGAGGTTGATGCCACGGCGCTGGGCGGTGCCGGCGACGCGCTCGAGGCCTTCGACGACCTTCGGCTGGATCCAGTGCTGAGGCAGGGCGGCGAGCGCCTTGGTGGCGAGGCGGATGTCGCGGACGGTGTCGATGTCCATCAGCCGCATGAGGAACGACTCCAGCTGCGGCCACGGCACGTTGGCGACGTCGCCGCCGGAGACCACGACGTCACGGACGCCGGGGGTCTTCTTCAGGTACTCGATCATCGCGTCCTGGCGGTCGACAGGCTTGAGCGAGAGCTTGTGCTTCTCGACCTGCTCGGTCGAGTTGCCGACCAGGTCCATCCGGGTGCAGTGCCCGCAGTACTGGGGGCAGGTGGAGATCATCTCGGCGAGGACCTTGGTGGGGTAGCGGTGGGTCAGCCCCTCCACGACCCACATCTCGGCCTCGTGCAGCGAGTCCCGTTCGGAGTGCGGGTGGCTGGGCCATTCGGTGTCGCGGTCGCTGCGCACCGGGAGCATGTAGCGGCGGATCGGGTCGGCGTACCAGGCCTCGGTCACTTTCGCCGGGTCCGTGCCCGCGTTGGGCGCCATCGTGTTGATCATCTGCGGCGGCAGCAGCATCGACATCGTGGCCATCTCGCGCTGGTCGGCGAGCATGTCCTCGTAGAAGCGCTCCTCGAGCTGGTCGCCCATCAGGGCGCGCAGTTGCTTGGCGTTGCGGATGCAGTGCACCCGTTGCCACTGCGCGTCGCGCCACTGTGCCTCGGTCACGTCGTGCCAGCCGGGGAAGCGGCGCCAGTCGGGTTCGATCAGTTCGACTCGGGTGTAGTCGTAGGGCTGATCGTAGGCGGCCACCGGCGAGGTCGGTTCCTGGATCGCAGTCACTTGTACTCCTCGTCGTCGGAAACGCGTGAAAATATCCTGTCACATCGTTCGGGCGACGTAAATATTCCTGTCTTGCTCGGAGTGTCAGGTGGAGACTGCCTCCTGCTTCGAGTGGGCGCGAAGGTGTTCGAGGGCAGCGATTCCAGCGATCAGCGCGGCGGTGAGGAACAGCAGTCCGGCCGAATAGCCGAGGTGATGAACCGCTTCAAGCCGTGTTGGTGACGCGTTCTGTTCCCGGACGCCGACCGCGGTCATCGCTCCGGCGCCGCCGAGCACCAGCACCGACGCCAGCGGACCGAGCACGGGCACGACGACGCCGTCCTCGGCGAGACGCGGGCCGGTCGTGACGATCGCCGCGACCACGGTGGCGCACAGCAGCGCCAGCAGCAACGCGCCCGGGACCACCGCGTCGTGATCGATCAGCTTCTCCGGCACCCCGCCGGTCCCCAGATCCAGGATGAACAGCACGAGCGCGGACACCACCGCCCCGCCGACGGCGAACTGCACCCTCCAGCGCGACATCCCCACCAGGCACCCGGCGGCGACGCCCACCGCGGCCGCCAGCCAGCTCAGCACCGGCTGGAAAGCCACGGAGTACACCGCCAGCAGCAGCGGCACCATCGCGCCCACCTGCACACTCGCCGACGTCGCCGCGGCGAAGAACGCTCGCGAACCGGCGATCGCGCACGCGATGACGAGCCCCAAGGCCGCCGACAGAGTGGTTCCGACGGCGGCTGACTTCGTGTTTTCAGCTCCCCAGCTCATTTCATCGACCCTAACCACGCCGTGATCATCCGCACGCTGCAAACTCGGAAGGGTGACCAAAGCGCGAACCACGCTCCTGCTCGGCGGGCGCATCTACAGCCCCTCGGCCCCCGACGCCACCGCCATGGCGATCACGGACGGCATCGTCGTCTGGGTGGGGCAGGACGGCCCGGCCAAGGCAGTGCATCCCGACGCCGAGGTGGCCGACCTCCAGGGCGCGTTCGTCGCCCCTGCCTTCGTCGACGCGCATGTCCACGCCACCGCGACCGGCCTGCACCTCACCGGGCTGAACCTCGCGCACATCCGCGGTGCCGGCGAACTGCTGGCCGCGGTCCGCGACGCCGTCCGTCCCGGCCAGGTGCTGGTCGCGCACGGCTGGGACGAGTCCCGCTGGACCGACGGCAGGCTGCCCAGCCGCGCCGAGATCGACGAGGCCTCGAACGGGGCCCCGGTCTACCTGAGCAGGGTCGACGTCCATTCCGCGCTCGTCTCCAGTGCCCTCGTCGCACTCGCCGCCGGCGTGCACGACGCGCCGGGCTGGTCGCCCGACGGACCGCTGACCCGCGACGCCCACCACCGCGTCCGCGCCGCGATGCGCGAGGCGATCACCCCCCAGCAGCGCCGCGACGCTCAGCGAGCGTTCCTCGCCGAAGCCGCCGCACGAGGGGTCGTCAGCGTCCACGAGTGCGCGGGACCGGACATCTCCGGCGCCGACGACCTCACCGGCCTGCTCGCGCTCGCCACGGAACCCGGACTGCCGGAAGTCGTCGGCTACTGGGGCGAAAGCGGCGGAGTCGACACCGCCCGCGCGCTGGGTGCCAGGGGAGTGGCGGGCGACCTGTTCGTCGACGGCGCGCTCGGCTCCCGCACCGCCGCCCTGCACCAGCCGTACGCCGACGCCCACGGCACCTCCGGGACGCTCTACCTCGACGCCCCCGCCATCGCCGAACACGTCAGCGCCTGCACCGAAGCGGAGCTGCAGGCGGGTTTCCACGTCATCGGCGACGCCGCCGTCGCCGAGGTCGTCGCGGGATTCCGGCTCGCGGAGAAGACCGTCGGCCGACGCGCGCTGGCCGCCCGGCACCACCGGCTCGAACACGTCGAGATGATCGACGTCGACCAGGCACGGGAACTCGCGGGCTGGGGCGTGGTCGCGTCGGTCCAGCCGCAGTTCGACGCGGAATGGGGCGGCCCGCACGGCATGTACGTCGACCGCCTCGGCGCCGCGCGGGCCCCGAAGCTCAACCCCTTCGCCGCCATGGCCGCCGAAGGGCTCCTGCTCGCTTTCGGTTCCGACGCGCCCGTCACTCCTGTCGACCCGTGGGCCACCGTCCGCGCCGGGACCTACCACCGCACCCCCGGGTCGGGACTGTCCGCTCGCGCGTCCTTCACCGCGCACACCCGCGCCGGGCACCGCGCCGCCGGGGTCAACGACGGTGTCACCGGCAGCCTGGTCCCGGGCGCCCCCGCGCACTACGCGATCTGGGACGCCGCGGACCTGGTCGTCGCGACCCCGGACTCGCGGGTACAGCGCTGGTCGACCGACCCGCGGGCGGGCGTGCCCCCGCTGCCGAACCTGGAAGAGGGGGCGACACTGCCCCGCTGTCTGCGCACGGTCCGCGACGGGCAGGTCATCCACGACGTGTTCACCCGGACGGCCTAGGGTTCAGGAGTGTCCTCGACCGTGACGAACCCGGACCCCGAAGCAGCGACCGGGAAGCGGTTCTCCCGCGCCTGGCTCCTGCGTTTCCTCGTCGCCGCGGCGTCGGGGTTCACGCTGTACCTGAGTTTCGCGCCGCGTCCGCTGTGGTGGCTCGCGCCACTGGCGTTCACCGGCTTCGCCCTGGTGGTGCACGGACGCAGGTTCCGAGGCGCGTTCGGCTACGCGTTCGTCTTCGGGATGGCGTTCTTCCTGCCGCTGCTGACCTGGCTGCTGGACTTCCTCGGACCGGACTTCGGACCGTGGCCGTGGCTCGGGCTGGCGATGGCACTCTCGGTGTATCTCGGCTTCGGCGGGGCTTTCGCCACCGTGGTGTGGAGGCTGCCGCTGGGACCGTTGTGGGCGGCGCTGGTGATCATCGCGCTGGAGACACCGCGGGCCTGGTTCCCCTTCGGCGGATTCCCGTGGGGACGCGTGGCGTTCAGCCAGCCCGAGGGCGCGTTCGTTTCGCTGGCGTCGATCGGCGGCGCTCCGCTGGTCGGACTCGCCGTCGTGCTCACCGGGTTCGGGCTCGCGGCGCTGTGCCTGCGACTCAAGGGAGCCGACCCGCGGCGCACGCTGGTGGCCGCGTCGGCTCTGACGCTGGTGCCGGTGGTGGCGGGACTCGCGGTGTGGCCCACGGTCGGCACCGAGGCCCAGGACGGCGAACTCACCGTCGCCACGGTGCAGGGCAACGCCCCCGACATCGGCCTGGCGCTGGAAGGCCGCCGCGACGAACTCCGCGGCAACCACCTCGCCGAGAGCGCCCGGCTGCTCGAAAAACTCAAGGCGGGCAACACCAAGGTCGATCTGCTGATCTGGCCCGAGACCGCGATGGCCATGCGTACCGGGGACGCCGGCGTCGACCAGATGGTCCGTGACTACGGAACACAGGCGATCATCGGCGCGCTGGTCCGTCTTCCCGACGGCTCGGCGCAGAACTCCGCGCTCGTCTGGGATCCGGTCACCGGCCCGGGTCAGCGCTACGCCAAGCAGCAGCTCGTCCCGTTCGGCGAGTACGTCCCGGCCCGCGAAGTCGCGAAGCTGGTGACACCGTTCGTCGACAGCGTCGCGAACATGACGCCGGGCGACGGCGCCAACGCCGCCTTGTCGGTCGCGGGGACCAAGGTCGGCGTCTTCATCTGCTACGAGACCGCGTTCGACTACCCGGCCCGCGAATCGGTCGCCGAGGGCGCGGAACTGCTCGTCGTGCCGACCAACAACGCTTGGTACGGCCCGGGGGAGATGAGCTACCAGCAGCTGGCCATGTCACGGCTGCGGGCGGTGGAACATGGTCGCTCGGTGATCGTCTCGGCCACCAGCGGGGTCAGCGCGATCGTCGCCCCTGACGGTTCGATCACGGCCTCCACCAGCCTGTTCACCGCAGACTCCCTGGTGGGGCGCGTACCGCTGAGGCAGCAGACTACGCTGTCGGATCTACTCGGTGTGACGACGGAGTACGGGCTGCTGGCCCTGGCGATCGCCGGGGTTACCGGCGGGTACGTGCTCCGTTTCCGCACCCGGCGCGCGAGCGCCGCCAAGGCAACGAGGGAAGCGGCGGGCTGACCCGCCGGAACACGGAGGAAAAGCGGATGGCGCAGGCGCCACGGGGGGCCCAGGGGATCGATCCGGTGCTGGTGGTGGTCCCGACGTACAACGAGCGGGAGAACATCGGCCCGATCCTGGAACGCCTGCTCAAGGCACTCCCGGACGTGAACGCCCTCGTCGTCGACGACGGCAGCCCCGACGGGACGGGCGACATCGCCGACGAACTCGCGAAGGCCGACGAGCGGATCCAGGTCATGCACCGGACCGAGAAGGCCGGCCTGGGCGCCGCGTACGTCGCCGGATTCCGCTGGGGTCTCTCCCGTGAGTACGCGACCATCGTCGAAATGGACGCCGACGGCTCGCACGCGCCGGAGGACCTGCCCCGGGTGCTGGCGGCCCTCGAGGACGCGGACCTGTCCATCGGCTCCCGCTACGTTCCCGGCGGCAGCACGGTGAACTGGCCGTTCCAGCGCAAGGCGCTGTCCTGGGTGGCGAACTTCTACGCGAGGGTCGCACTCGGCACGAAGATCAACGACATCACCGCGGGCTTCCGCGCGTACCGTCGCACGGTGCTGGAGAAGCTCCCGCTCGACGAGATCGCCTCGCGCGGCTACTGCTTCCAGATCGACCTCGCGTTCCGCACGGCGCTCGCCGGGTTCGACGTGGTCGAGGTGCCGATCACCTTCACCGAACGTGAGGTCGGTCAGTCGAAGATGAGCGGTTCGGTCGTGCGCGAGGCGATCGTCCTGGTCGGCGTGTGGGGGATCAAGCGTCGTTGGCAGCAGCTTCGCGGGCTGGCCAAGAAGGGCTGACGCCCAGCACGCTCACCCCGAGTTTCCCCAGTTCCCGCACCGTCGGTTCGTCCGGCGCCGCGTCGGTGATCACGCCCGCGACGTCGGACAGGGGGAGCACGGTGAACGGCGAGGCCGCGCCGATCTTCTCCGAACTGGCCAGCACGTAGGTGTCGGCGGCGCGTTTGGCGAGGGTGCGTTTCATCGCGGCCTCGTCCGAGTCGCCGGTGGTGAGCCCGGTTTCGGGGTGCACACCGGTGACGCCGAGGAAGAACAGATCGGCGTTGATGCTCATCGCCGCCTCCGCCGCGGCCGCTCCGCAGGTGACCGCGGAGTGCTTGAAGAGACGTCCGCCGATCAGGAACACCTCGACCTTCGGATGCGTGACCAGCGCGGCCGCGACCGTGGGGCTGTGCGTGACGATCGTCGCTTCGAGGTCGACGGGAAGTGCCTTCGCCAGCGCGAGCGCGGTCGTACCGCCGTCGAGGACGACGGTCGACCCCAGCCGGATCAACGCTGCTGCACGTTTCGCGATCCTTTCCTTGCCCGCGACGCTGACCGCCATCCGCGTCGCGTAGTCCGCGGTGGCGGGGGAGATCGGCAGAGCTCCGCCGTAGACCCGTTGGCAGAGTCCGGCGTCCGCGAGTTCCCGCAGGTCACGGCGAATACTGTCCTCCGATACGCCGAGTTCGGCGGCGAGGTCTTTGGCCACGATCCGGCCGTCGGTCTTCAGTCGTTCCATCAGCAGGTCTCGTCGCTGCGCAGCCAACATCTGCACGTTCCTCCTTGTTGCTGCCGATTGTTGCACATTATGCTCCGGCGCATGAGCAAACCTCTGATGATCCTCATCGCCGGCCCGTTCCGTTCCGGCACCGGCGACGACCCCGAACTCCTCGCCCGCAACCTCGCCCGGCTCGAAGAGGCCGCCTGGCCGATCTTCCGCAGCGGGCACGTGCCGATGATCGGCGAGTGGATCGCACTCCCGGTGCTGCGCGGAGCGGGCGGGAAGACCGTGGCCGACCCCGTCGCCAAGGAGGTCATGTACCCCACAGCCGACCGGCTGCTGCACCACTGCGACGCCGTCCTGCGCCTGCCGGGAGAATCCACCGGCGCCGATCAGGACGTCACCATCGCGCTGTCCCGCGGCCTCGATGTCTACCACCGCGTGGAGGACATCCCCGGATACCAGGCCGCCACGGTCTAGAGTTCCGCCAGTACTGCCCGGATAGCGGGGCTGGACTCGGCGCTGCGCCGCCACGCCGCGTGCACCTCGCGCGTCGGCGGGCGCCGCAGCGGCCGGGCGATGAGCCCTTCGCTCAAGGGCGGGCGCGCCAGACGCGGGATCAGCGCGAGAACCTCGCCCGAGGCGACCAGCGACAACTGCGTGGAGAAGTCGTCCACCAGATGCCGCACATCGGGCTCCTCGGGCAAACCGGCGAACAGCCGCCGGAACCACTGGTGACAGACCGTGCCAGGGGGACTGGTCACCCACGCGTGCCCGGCCAGGTCCGCACTGTTCAGCGGCGACCCGGCTCGCGCCAGCGCATGGGTCTCGGCCATGACGACGTCGCCGAGGTCGGTGTGCACCAGACGCCTGGACAAGGCGGGCGAAAGCGGCGCGGGGAGACCGTCGGCGTCGTGCAGGAGCGCGAGATCGGCGGTCCCGGCGTCGACGCTGTGCAGAGCCTGACCGGGATCCAGCTCGGTGATGTGCAGACGGAGGTCGGGGTAGCGCGTCAGCAGTCGCGGATGGACGGGGGAGAGCAGTCCTCGGATCGCCGTCGAGAACGCGGCCACCCGCAGGACACCGCGGGGCGCACCCTCCGCGACCGACTGGGCGGCCTCCGCGCAGCGCTCGAGCGCCTGGAACACCTCCAGCGAGGAATCGACGACCGCCTGCCCAGCCGGGGTGAGCACGACTCCACGTCCTGCCGGGGCGAGCACGGGCATCCCGATCTGGCGTTCCAGCCGCTTGATCTGCTGCGACACCGCGGAGGCGGTGAACCCCAGTTCGTCCGCCGCCCGCGCCAGCGTCCCCAGCGCGGCAACCGACCGCAACGCCCGTAAGGCCCCGACCTCGATCATGAAGCCAGGCTACGCACTATCGACCAAAAAGCATCGCTGGACCGCAGGTATCGGCGCCGACAGGATGGGCACCATGACCGAATCGCTCTTCGGCTCCAACCTCGCCGCCATGGTCACCCCGATGGAACCCGGCGGCGCGCTCAGCGAACCCGGCCTCGCCCGCCTGGTCGACCACCTGCTCGCCACCGGCTGCGACGGCATCGTCGTCGGCGGAACCACCGGCGAATCACCCACCCTCACCGACACCGAAGCCGCCCGGCTCGTCCATACCGTCGCGACCCGGACCGGGCACCACGCACGCGTGATCGCCGGAGTCGGCACCTACGACACCGCCACCTGCATCCACCGCGCGAAGGAAGCCGAGGCGGCCGGAGCCGACGCACTCCTCCTGGTCTGCCCCTACTACTCCAAGCCGACCCAGGCCGGAATCGTGGCGCACTGCCTGGCGGTGGCCGACGCCACCGAACTGCCCGTGATGCTCTACGACGTCCCCGCCCGCACCGGGACGGCCATGGAAGCGGCCACCCTGATCGAACTCGCCCGCCACCCCAGGATACGGGCCGTGAAGGACGCCAAAGGCGACCTGTTCGAAGCGATGTCCGTCATGGCACGCACCCCGCTGGCCTACTACTGCGGCATCGACGAACTCAACCTGCCCTACCTCGCCGCCGGCGCCACCGGCCTCGTCAGCGTCGTGGGCAACGCCTTCGCCGACCGCAACGCCGAGCTCATCCGTGCGGTGCGCGGGGGAGACCTCGGCACCGCACGGGCCCTCAGCACCACACTGCACCCCCTGGTGGACGCGATCATGCGCACCTCGCAGGGAGCGATCATGGCCAAGGCCGCGCTGGCCGACCTCGGCGTCATCCCGCATCCGACAGTTCGGCTCCCGCTGCTCGAATCACCGCCGGAGCATCTGCGGCGGCTTCGTGACGCCTTGGCGCCTTTGATCACCGGCCTGATCCGCGCTTGAGTGTCCTGAATGGCTCATTCATGACACTCCTGTCCGCGGCCGCCTGACATCCCGGAGACATGACGAAGCCCCCGCGGAGGGAGGTCGCGGGGGCTTCGCCGTGTTCGTGGTGGGGCTAGCTACTTGTGCCGTGCGTCAGGCGGACCGGGTGGTCCTGCGTCCCTTCAGCTCGGCGAGACGTTCGTTGAGCAGATCTTCGAGCTCCGGAATCGAACGACGCTCCAGGAGCATGTCCCAGTGCGTCCTCGGGGGCTTGACCTTCTTCTGCTCCGGCTGCCCGCCGTCCACGATCTCGGACTCGCTGCCGTGCAGCCTGCACTCCCACACCGAGGGGATCTCGGCGTCGTCGGAGAAGGGCACCTCGAACTCGTGGTTCTTGGGGCAGGCGTAGCGCACTGTGCGGCGAGGGGCGAGGTCGTGGTTGCGGTCGGTCTCGTAGCTGACCGCTCCCAGCCGGCTTCCACGGAGAACACGGTCGGCCATGATGGGGGTCCTTTCAGTCAGCTCCGGGTGGAGCCAGGGTGATGCTCACCCTATGCAACGACGAAGAGGGCCAGAGGATTCCCTGGACACCATGTCCTTGCTCACGATGAGCTGTGTCACCCGGTGGCAACAGCTTCTCCTAGTAGGAGTGGTTTCGCGCTCTGGCGTGACGTCAATACGGCCATCTTGGTGCGGATATCCCCCAGATGGGCTAGTAGTACGCCTGTCACGTCAACCGTAACTGACCGTGTTGAGCCGAGGTAGGCCCCAGGTCGCCCAGTCGAAAGTGCCGACGGCACAATACCTGATAACGGACCGTATTCGGTTCGCCCTCAGAACGTGATGTCAATGAAGATTCAACTAGCACTTGCTCGGTATCCGCCACCACCACGGTGTCCCCGGCCCGCAGCACTTCGCCGTCGGACACCCTGGCGTTGAACCGTCCCGTCTGCCCGCACCAGCACAGCACCTCGACCTGAACCGGCTGCAACTCGTCCGCCAGCTCGAACAACCGCGCCGCCCCCGGGAACAACACACTCCGAAAATCCGTCGCGATCCCGAAGCAGTACACGTCGATCTGGACGTCATCGGCCAGTTCAGCCAGCTGATCCACCTGATCAGGTGACAAAAACTGAGCTTCGTCGACGATCAAGTAGTCCACATGCCGCCCGGCCGCCCACTGCTCACGCACCAGCAACCGCAGATCGGTGTCATTCCCCACCTCGGTCGCCTTGCGCGTCAACCCGATCCGGCTGGTGATCTGCGGCTCACCGGACCGGTCATGCCGCACCAGCACCATCCCGCGACGACCCTGCCGCGCGTGGTTGTGGTCGATCTGCAACGCCAGCGTCGACTTCCCGCAGTCCATCGGCCCGTAACAGAACTTCAACTTCCCGACGACCGGCACACCCCGCCGTGAACCCGCCACCGGCACCGACGACAACGCGTCCGTGGGGTCCGGGCCACTCTCCTTCAGTACGGTCACGACGGTCGACCCTATCGGCACGCTCCGCCGTCACAGCACCGCCGGTGGTCGGTTGCCCGCGGCCTCGATCGCCCGGCGCACCGGCACCAGCCACACGAAGACGAAACCGAGCACGAAGAAGACCACCAACGCGATGATCGCCCACCGGAACGACCCGGTGATCTGCCCGACCGCCGCGAACAACAGGGGACCGAGCCACGACGTACCCCGCTCACCGACCACGTACAGCGAGAAGTACTGCGCGTCCTTCCCCTCGGGGATCATCTGACCGAACAACGACCGCGACAACGCGTTCGTTCCGCCCAGCACCAGCCCGATCCCGACAGCCACCGCGTAGAACTGCAACGGCTGCCCGGCCTGGATGAAAAACGCGAAGCACAGCACGACCACCCAGGCGACCAAACTACCCAAAATCGTCTTCTTCGCCCCGATCCGGGCCGCGATCGCACCGTGGATCATCGCCCCCGCGTACGCCAGGAACTGGATCACCAGGATCGTGACGATCAGCACCTGGGTGCTGTACTTCAGCTCGTCCTTCCCGTACTGGGCCGACACCGCCACCACCGTCGTGATCCCGTCGGTGAAGACCAGGTAGCTCCCGAGGAACGCCAGCGTCAGCGGGAAGGCCCGCGCCTCCTTGATCGTCTGCTTCAGCTCCTTGAACCCGGCCGTCAGCACCGACAGACCACGCTCGGCCGACTTCGGCACATGAGTCTGGGGGAGTGCCCGCACCGCCGGGACCGTGAACACCGCCCACCAGATCCCCGACGTCAGGAAGCAGATCTGGATCGCCAGACCCTCACTCACCCCGAAGAAGTCGTGCCCCATGAAGAACCCCAGCTGCAACGCCAGCGCCAGGCCGCCACCCAGGTACCCGAACGCCCAGCCCTTCGACGACACCGCGTCCCGCTCGTCCGGCTCCGCGATGTCCACCAGGAACGAGTAGTAGACGACCAGCGCACCGCCGTAACCGATGTTGGCCACGATGAACGTCCAGACCCCGACCTCCCAGTCCGTCCCCGAGATCAAGAACATCAGCGCCGACGCCACCGCGCCCAGGAACGCGAACCCACCGAGGATCCGCCGCTTGTGCCTGCTCCGGTCCGCGATCGCGCCGGCGATCGGCAGCACCAGCACCTGCGTCACCGTCGCGATCGACAGCAGATACCCCCACAGCGATCCCGCCGGGAAATGCAGCCCGAACAACGAGACGTCGCAGCTCTGAAGCGTGCTCGAAGCTCCACTCGAATCGGTGCACGGCCTGTCCCCGTTAAGGGTGAAATTCGCCTTCGCATCCGCAGACGCGATCTCGCTCAAATAGAGCGCACCGAACACCGTGATGACCGACGAATAGAACGGCGAATTGGCCCAGTCGTAGAGGTACCAAGCCCGCCACACCCGCTTGCGTTCACGGGTCACGGCCACCGTCATGCACTGCTCCTGAAGTCGAGAACGTCAAGGTCAGCGGGAGACTACTGGTGATCACGCCCGCCTGTCCGGCACGAGTCCGGACCGTGTTCGTTTCGACGCGTGACGAACCCTTCCCGGCCACCTGCCCGACCATCGTCGGCGTGTCGCTGACACGAACCACGTGTGTTTCATGTGAGGCTGGTGTGCGAGCTGTGACTCTTGTGAAGCAAGTGTCCGTTATTTACTGTTCCGCTCATGAGGACCCATCGCCTTCGCACAGCACACCGCGTAGTGGCGAGAACGCTCCTGCTCGCCCTCGCCGTGACGGGCCTGCAGATCGCCACCACCGGATCCGCCGCCGCGGATCCCCACGGCTCCTACTGGGCCAAGCTCCGCATGTGTGAATCGAGCGGGCGCTACAACATCAACACCGGCAACGGCTACTACGGCGCCTATCAGTTCGACCTGCCCACCTGGCGCAGCGTCAGTGGCCAAGGACGACCCGACCAGGCCAGCCCCCGCGAACAGGACTACCGGGCCCTCTACCTCTATCGCATGCGCGGCTGGCAGCCCTGGGAATGCGCCGGCAAACTCGGCTTCCGCAACGACGGCGACGGCCGCAGCAAACGAGTCCCGTCCTACGACGACTCCGCGTACATCGGCGGGGGAGGACAGCCCGCCCCGCCGCCTCCGCCCAAGCCGAAACCCACCCCGCCCGCCCCTCCCGGCGGCCCCAAACCCGACTGGCCAGGCGTCGTCTACGCCTACGGCGACTGCGCGGGACCGCTCAAGCAGTTCCAACTGCGCATGAACGCCTACGGCTACGGCTTCACCGGAACCGGCTGCTACTACGACAAGACCCGCGAAGCCGTCCTCGCCCTCCAGCGCGCCAACGGCATCAATGACTCGGGCCGACTGGGCCCCAAGACCTGGGAAGCCGCCTGGACCGGCAAACCACCCCGGTAACCCCTCACGTTTGGTCCTCCTGGATGCGCCAAGTACGCATTCAGGAGGACCAAACGCGGGATCACGAGGGCCAAGCGCCCCGCTCCCGAAGCACCTCACGCAGCAAGTCCGGCCGATCCGTCACGATCCCGTGCACCCCCAGATCCAGCAGCGACCGCATCTCCGCCGGATCGTCCACCGTCCACGTGTGCACCTCGAAACCCCCACGCGCCGCCTGCCGCAGGAACGCCCGGTCCACCACCTTCAGCCGCCCCTGCCGCACCGGCACCTGCGCCATCGCACCCTGCGACAAGGCCCGCAACGACACCACCGGCAAAAACCCGTTCGCCCACATCACCGCCACCGAACGCGGCCCCATCGCCGTCACCAGCTTCGGCCCCGCCAGCTTCCGGATCCGCGCCAACCGCCCGTCCGAGAACGACGCCGCAGCGACCCGATCATGCGCCCCGGTCCGCTCGATCACCCGGACGAAGGGCACCACCGCGTGATTCGACTTCACGTCGATGTTGAACCGCGCCTCCGGCAACTCCTCGAGCACATCCTCCAGCCGCGACAACGGCGCACGGCCCCCGATCTTGACGGCCCGCAACTGCGCCCACGTCTGCCGGGAGATCAACCCCGCGCCGTCGGTCGTCCGGTCCAGCGACGCGTCATGATGCACGACCACCACGCCGTCCGACGTCGCGTGCACGTCCGTCTCCAGATAGCGATAACCCTCCGTCACCGCCTGCTGGAACGCCGGCAACGAGTTCTCCAGTCCCTCCAGGTCACCGAGGTGCCAGCCCCGGTGGGCGAAGGCACGGGGGAGCGGGTCGGCTAGGTACGGAAACAGTGTCGGCACCCCACTAGTGTGCACTTCGGTCGTGGCCCCGGCATGAGCGTCCGATGGCCAGCTAGGGTCTGGTCCGTGAGGGAAGTGGCCGAACACCCGAAGACGTCAGCCGAAGAGGTGTCCGAGCTACGCCGCGCGGGGGCACCCAAACACTGCGGATGGTGCGGCCGACGGCTCGAACAGGGCGGCAACGTCGGCAGGCGCCGCCGCTACTGTGGGCAATCCTGTCGCCAGCGGGCCTACGAACGTCGCACCGCCCTGCAGCGAAGCGGCCTCCCGGAAGACGCCGTCGTCCTCTCCGACACCGAGATCGCCGCCCTGCAGGACAGGCTCTTCCAACTACGCTGCGCCGCCGAAGACGTCGTCACCGCGGCCGACGACGGCGCGTCCCTCGCCGAACTCCGCGGTCTCGCCGGCGAAATCGCCCAGGCGGCCAAGGATCTCGAACAGCTCCGCTGACCTACACGATCCCGTCCAGCGCCCGATACGTCCGGTTGCTCGCGGCCGCCGCGCGCTGCTCCCGCCCTGTCGCCTCGATGTAGTTCTGGCTGGTCGCCAGGCTCGCGTGGCCCAGCAGCGCCATGATCTCCGACGCCGTCGCGCCGTCCTCGGCCAGCCGCGTCGCGAACGTGTGCCGCAACGCGTGGAGATTCGCCCCGACCGGCACCCGGTCGTGCAGGCCCGCCCACCGGTAGCAGGACTTGACCAGGTACTCCAGCGCGCCGCGGCCGATCGGCTCGCCTGCCCGATCCCGGAGGAGGGGAGTGGAGGGCCCGAACCGCTGCTGGGTGAACCGCCGCCGGCAGGAGGCCAGGTACTCCTCGATGATCTTCTCCATGATCGGCTGCACCGGGATCGACCGGTCACGGCTTCCCTTGCCGTGGACGTGCAGCCGCATTTCGCCCTGACGACCGACCAGCGACCGCGCCGTCAGCGCCCGCATCTCCGCGGCACGCAGTCCGGCGACCAGCCCGAGCGCGATCACCAGGACGTCCCGCTCCGGCCAGGGATCCCGCGTCCGGCGCGAACCGTCCGCGGCGGCCGCGAGCAACTGCTCCGGGGTTTCCTCGCCCCGCAACGGTTTCGGCGTCAACGGCGGTGCCTTCGGCCGGGCGACCGCGCCCATCGGGTTGCCCGCGAGAAGCCCGTCGGAGACACAGAAGGTGAGGAACTGGTTCCAGGTCGACCACGCACGCAGGACCGAACTCTTGGCATGGGTGTCCGCGAAGGCGCCGAAAGCGTTGCGGAGCGCCTGCGCGGTGAGCATCTCGACAGTGAGGTCGTCAGGGGAGCGGTCTTGCTCGCGGAGCAGAAGAGCGGTGATGCCCGCGAGGTCGCGACGGTACGCGTCGGTGGTGTGAGGAGAATCCTTACGGGGACGACGTGCGGCGAAAAAGGCGTGCTGTGCCTCGGAAACCCTCATGGGAACCTTGTACCGTATGGCACCGACAGTCTTACACTGGGTTATATTCCGTTTCATGCATAATCGCCATTATGCATGAAACGGAGTGATGGGTCCGGAAGCCCCTCGCGGGGGATCTCGGGCCGCTCGCCGCTTCCGAAGTGTCATGAAAGGGTCGTTCCTGACGCTTTTCGTCCTGAACGATCCTTTCATGACATTTGGGCCCGCCTTGGCAACCTCGGGCCGAAAGGCGGCTGATCCAGCTGGCCGAGTCGGCGAAGCGAGTCACAAGACTGACGCCTTCGTCGATCTTCGGCGACCGAGATGTCTACCTTAATTCGTCACAGTGACGTATTAAGGCCGGGTGATCGGACATCGGATCCGCGTCCTCGGGGGCGTCCCTGGCCGACTCTGAACCCAACGGACAGTCTGAGCCAGGGAGAACTGAAGGGAGCCACGCCCGCGTCCGACGCGGCCAAGGGAGCTTTCCTCTCGTGACATGCGACGAAAGGCCCCTTCAGAACCTGCCAGAGGCCCCTCTCGACCCTCGTTATCCAGGTCAGCCAAAGTGCCGATAATGTACATTATGTCAAGTAGTCGGGATATGGGCGCTCCCCACCTGTTGCCCGGGGCCGTTGTCCGCTCGCCTGAACGAACAGCGTGGTTCGATGCCCTGGTGATTCCGACCGAAGCGGACCTTGCGGACGCACTGACCACGGCCGCTCGTGCCGCTGTCACGAATCTGTTCCGCGACAACCCCGGCCACACGTTCTACTACGTCACGCTGACCACGCCCGGTGAGGCGTTCGGTCCAGCGCTGTCGGCGTGGTCGCACGAGGCGCTGGCTCAGCGGACGGATGCCGACGAGGTTCGCTACTCCTACGCCGATTCGCCGTTCTCGATCCTGGGTGAGCAGCACCTGAAGCCCGCCCGCGCGCTGTTCGCCGCCCGGCCGGAAGTGTTCGACATCGCCGACGACGATGCGTCCGACGCGGAGTTCGATCTTCGGCTGCGTGCGATGGAGACTGCTCTGCGCAGACTGTCGGATGAAGGACTGTTCGGTGTCGGCGAGGCTCGTACGGGTGCACTGGCTCTGGTCGAGGTCGTTCCTGATGACGAGGAGAACATCGCACGGGCTCGCCGACTCAACCCGCCCGGACCGGCGCTGGACGCTTGGCTGGCCTACTGGGCCCTCGACTGATCAGCCATTGCTCCCCCGGCCAGCACTGCGGCCAGGCCCTCTTGCAGGTCTTTGACGAAGTATTCGGGGACCTCCAGCGACGGGAAGTGCCCCCCGGCTTCGGGTGACCTCCAGCGGACGATCTGCCGGTACCGCTCCTGCGCCCAGGCGCGCGGGTACTTCTCGATGTCGCGCGGGTACATGGTGATCGCCGACGGGACGTCGACCCGGAGTTCGGGGTCCAGCGAGTTGTGGCTTTCGTAGTAGATGCGAGCCGACGACGCCCCGGTCCGCGTCAGCCAGTACAGGGTGACGTCGTCGAGGATCCTGTCTCGGGAAATCGTCTCGAACGGGCTGTCTTCGGTGTCAGTCCACTCGGAGAACTTGTCGAGGATCCAGGCGAGGAGTCCGACGGGTGAGTCGACGAGCGAGTAGCCGATGGTCTGTGGCCGGGTCGCCTGCTGCTTCGCGTACGCCGCGCGGTGGTGCCAGAAGTCGTGGGTTTCCTCGGTCCACTTTCGCTCGACTGCCGTCAGGCCGTCGGTCGTCAAGCCGGGCGGTCCCTCCGCGAACGTCGTGTGGATGCCGAGGACGTGCTCCGGGAACCGGCCGGCGAGGACCGTGGTGATGTTTCCTCCCCAGTCTCCCCCGTGGGCCACGAACTTGCCGTAGCCGAGCCTTGCCATCAGCTCGACCCAGGCGGCCGCGATCTTTTCGGTTCCCCACCCGGTGGTGACCGGCTTGTCGCTGTAGCCAAAGCCTGGCAGGGACGGGATCACGACGTGGAACGCCGGCGCGTTCGCGTCTTTCGGAGCTGTCAGCTCGTCCACTGCATCGATGAACTCGGCGATGCTGCCTGGCCAGCCGTGCGTCAAGATCAGCGGAGTGGCGTCGGCGCGTGCGGATCGGCGGTGCAGGAAGTGGATGCCCAGGCCGTCGATGGTCGTGCGGAACTGGCCGATCTGGTTGAGGCGCTCTTCGAACGATCGCCAGTCGTAGCCGGTGCGCCAGTAGTCGACGACGTCGATGAGGTCGGCGAGAGGTACGCCCTGGTCCCATCGGCGAGGGTCGGGCGCGGCGCGATAGACCG
The DNA here is from genome assembly GCF_042647925.1 of Amycolatopsis speibonae. Classification (NCBI taxonomy): domain Bacteria; kingdom Bacillati; phylum Actinomycetota; class Actinomycetes; order Pseudonocardiales; family Pseudonocardiaceae; genus Amycolatopsis; species Amycolatopsis speibonae. Next base: position 165,163 of record NZ_JBHRWK010000025.1, on the reverse strand, counting down.
TCTCGGCTTCTGGTAGCCGCGCCGCGGCCAGTCGAGCGCGCAGATCGTCGAGGTCGGCGTCGGTCGCGTGGGCTTCGAATGCTTGTACTTCGCTGGTTGAACGGGGCATGGGAACCTCCTGACCATCGTGGAACCGGCTAAGACGGTTCTAACATGTCGTCAGGTCGGGGTGCAACCGGCTAAGGTGGTTCCATGTCCGCTGGGTTCCCTGACTTCCGCCTCGGTAGCGTGCTGGCGACCAGCTTCACGGCGACTCTGACGGAGCGTCGCGGCGACGCGGTGGAGCGCATTCCCACGCCGCAGCGGCTCGTCGATTGGCTCGCGGTGAACGGTCTCGCCGTGGACTCTTGCACCACCGCCCAGCTGGAACTCGCTCGGGAACTGAGGGAGTCGATTCACGCCGCCGCGACAGCGGCCGCGACCCAAGCCACTCCCCCTGCGTCCGCTGTCCAGATCATCAATGACCGCAGCATTCAGGGTCGAGCCGCGGCCATCCTGACGCCCGAGCGCAAGCGTGAATGGCGGCTGAGTTCGGCTTCATGCGTGGAAGACGCCCTCAGCGTGATCGCCGCGGACGCGGTCGGCATCATCTCCGGCGAACGAGACGGAAAATTGGCCCTGTGCGCTTCGCCGACCTGCCAAGCCGCCTTCTTCGACACCAGCCAAAGCCGCACCCGCAAATGGTGCGACATGGGTACCTGCGGGAATCGTCAGAAGAAGGCGCGCTTCAACGCCAATCAGCGCAAGAACCCCGGTTCGGATCCTGCGCCGCCGCTAGGGGCGTGACCCGAGTCGCTGGGTGATCCGGTCGAACAGCTCCCCCAGCGGCTCGCCGACCTCGCGGCCGAATTCGGTCAGCCCGTAGGTGACCTGGGGCGGCGTGGTCGGCTCGACGTGCCGCCAGATCAGGCCGTCTTGGACCAGTGCGCGCAGGGATTGGGCCAGCATCTTCTCGCTGATGCCCCGGATGCTTTCGCGGAGCTCGTAGAACCGGAGGTCGTTGCCCTGCAAGGAGATCAGCACCCAGATTCCCCACCGGCTGGTGATGTGGTCGACCACGTCCCGGGCGGGGCAGTCGGTGTGAAACACCTCATACCGCGTCTCGGTGTCGGCCTGGGTGATCTGCGAGCCTCCTGCCATGTCGGGAGCTTACCTCCAGGTATGTCCTTACCAAAAGTTAGCCCGGGTTCTAACGTCACGGACCACAAAGGACATCGTACGAAGGAGCTGTTCATGATCGTGGTGACCGGGGCTACCGGGAACATCGGCCGGCCGTTGACCGAGGCGCTGGTCAGGGCCGGTCAGGAGGTGACGACGGTGTCGCGGCACGCCGCAGCGGCACCGTCAGGCGGGCGGCATGTGGTGGCCGATCTGGCGGAGCCCGCCGGCCTGGCGCCCGCGCTCGCCGGGGCGAAAGCGTTGTTCCTCCTGCTTTCCGGTGATCTGCATGCCGCCGTGGCCAACCCGGCCGAGATCATCGGTCAGGCCGCGGCGAGCGGGGTTCGCCGGGTTGTCCTGCTTTCGACGCTGGGTGTGGCGACCAGGCCTTTCGGCGCGACACGGATCGCGATGCGCGAGCTGGAGGACGTGGTGCGGGGGTCCGGTTTGGACTGGGCGATCCTGCGGCCGGGTGGCTTCGCTTCGAACGCGCTGTGGTGGGCGGAGTCCGTCCGCTCGCAGCGGGTGGTCGCCGCGCCGTTCGGTGACACCGGGGTGCCGATCATCGATCCGGCGGACATCGGGGAGGTCGCGGCCTCTTGCCTGGTGGACGACCGGCATCTCGGTGCGGTGTACGAACTGACCGGTCCGGCGGTGATCACGCCGCGCGAGCAGGCCGCGGCGCTCGCCGAGGCGCTGGGTTCGCCGGTGCGTTTCCGTGAGCTCACCCGGGCCGAGGCGAAGGCGGGGATGGTCCAGAGCATGCCGGCGGAGCTCGCGGATGACACGTTGGACATCCTGAGTTCGCCGAGTCCGGCCGAGTTGCGGGTGAGTCCGGACGTGGAGCAGGTGCTCGGCCGGGCTCCGCGGTCGTTCGCTGTTTGGGCCGCGAGGAACGTCGCCGCGTTCCGCTGACGGGTCGCGCTAGGGTCATCCCTGGAAATCGAACCTGGGGGTCACCGAAATGTCCGAGAGCACCGCTGTGCGCGTCGATCCGTCCAACGAACGGATGCTGACGGCGTGGAATGGCAACGAAGGCGCGCTTTGGGCGAGGCGCGCGCAGCGATTCGACGACGGTGTCGCCGCGTACCGCGACACGTTCTTCTCCGCGGCGGACATCCGACCGGCTGACAACGTTCTCGATGTCGGCTGCGGTGCCGGTCAGACGACGCGGGACGCGGCGCGGCTTGCCGTTGACGGTTCCGTGCTGGGTGTCGACCTCTCCGGTGAGATGCTCGGCGTCGCTCGTCGGATCGCCGGAGAGGAGCGTGTTCCGAACGTCTCGTTCGTGCAGGTGGACGCTCAGGTCCATGCGTTTCCCGAAGCGGGCTTCGATGTGGTGATCAGCAGGCATGGATCGATGTTCTTCGGCACTCCCCTGGCCGCGTTCGCCAATCTGGCCAAGGCGACCCGGCCAGGGGGCCATCTTGTACTGCTGACGTGGCAGCCGTTCGGGCTCAATGAGTGGATCACGACGTTCCGGACGATCTTCGCCGCCGGCCGTGAGGTGCCGACGTCGAATCTCGCGCTCAGCGACTCGCTCGAGACCGAAGCGCTGCTCACCTCCGCCGGGTACACCGATGTCCGGTGCAGCGCGGTGAGCAAGCCGATGTACTTCGGTCAGGACGTCGATGACGCGGCCGAGTTCATCGTCGAGCAGCACGGCGGGCGGTTGAGTGACCTGGACGAGGCCGCCCGCACGGATGCTGTCGAGGCTTTGCGTGCCGATCTCGCCGGGCACCAGACCGACCGAGGCGTCTTCTACGGCTCGGCGGCCTGGCTCGTCGAGGCCCGGCGTCCTTGACCTACGGCTTGCGGGCGATGAGGTAGGCCTGTGGTGTCCTCTCGAACTCCTCGGACGGCTCGCGGACGAGGGTGGACAGCACGCTGAACCCCTTCTCCCCCAGTTGCCCGGCGATCTTCTCCGGCGAGAGGCGGTACGCGTCGCAGGTGATGTCGTGCCCGTAGGCGTGCTCGATGTGGCGGACTTCGTCACCGACCTGGAACGCCACCAGGAGGTGGCCGCCGGGCGCGAGGATCCGGTGGAAGTCGGCGAAGATCTCCGGCAGTCGTTCCCGTGGGGTGTGGATGATCGAGTACCACGCGACGACGCCGGTCAGCGCACCGTCCTCAATGGACAAACCGGGCATCTCCCCGATCTCGAAGTCGAGGTGCGGGTACCACTTCCGGGCGACGGCGACCATCTCCGGGGAGAGGTCGACGCCGCGGATGTCGAGCCCCAGTCCGTGCAGGTAGTCGGTGATACGGCCGGGTCCGCTGCCGATTTCGGCGACAGGTCCGCCGCCGGCGGCCTGCACGATCTCGGCGTAAGCGCCGAGCATGGCCCGGTCCCAGGTGGATCCGGCGAGGTGGTCGCGGAGGAGTTCGGCGTAGTCGGCCGCGACGGTGTCGTAGGCGGTGCGGGTGGTGTCGAGGTAGTGGGTCACGGCGCGGACCCTAGCCGCTGGCTCCGACAACAATCGTCGCGTACAGGTCGTCGTCGGTGATCACCTCGGGCCGCAATCCGTTGTGTGCCATGGCTTCCGCGGTGTTCGCGGCTTGGCTCTCCCCGGTTTCGATCAGCAGGTGCCCGCCGGGTGCGAGCCACTGCGGGGCTTCGACGGCGACACGGCGGTGGACGTCGACGCCGTCGTGCCCGCCGTCGAGGGCGACGCGGGGTTCGTGGTCGCGTGCTTCGGGCGGCATCATCGCGATGGCGTCGGTGGGGACGTAGGGGGCGTTGACGACGAGGAGGTCGACGCGGCCTCGCAGTGACACGGGCAGGGGTGCGTAGAGGTCGCCTTCGAAGACCTCTCCCCCGGCTTCGGCGACGTTGATTCTGGCGCAGCGGACGGCGGCGGGTTCGATGTCGGCCGCGTAGAGCCGGATTTCGCCGAGTTCGGTGGCGATGGCGGCGCCGAGTGCGCCGGTTCCGCAGCAGAGGTCGAGGACGATCGCTCCCGGCTCGGCGAGGGTGAGGGCGTGGCGGACGAGGAGTTCGGAGCGTTGGCGTGGCACGAAGACGCCGGGTGCGACGGTGATGCGGAGTCCGTGGAATTCCGCCCAGCCGAGGATGACTTCGAGTGGTTCGCCGTCGATACGGCGTCGGACCATGGTGTCGAGTTCGTCGGCCGAGCGGGCTTCGGTGCTGAGGAGCCGGGCTTCGTCTTCGGCGAAGACGCACCCGGCTGCCCGGAGCCTGGCGACGATGGTCACTTGTCGCGCAGCCTGGTGAGGATCGCGTCGAGGGCCTGGCGGACGGTGTCGGGGACGCCGTTGGTGCGCAGGTCGGTGAGGAAGTGTTCGTTGAGCCCGCCGGGGGTCATGTGCTTGCCGGTGAGGGTTTCGAGTGAGCCGCTCTGCTCCAGCAGGGATTGGCCGAGCTGGCCGAAGATGTGGCTGGTGAAGGTGGTCGCCGTGGTGTCCTCGATGCCCTGGTCGGTCATCCACGCCGCGATGGTGCCGAGGTAGTCGAGGTGGGCGGCGAAGGTGGCCGTGGCGCCGCTGAAGATGTCGAGGTCTTTCTCCGCGGCGGGGACGATGCTGCCGCCGATGCTGTCGAAGAGGGCTCGGGCTTCGGCGTTGTCGGGGTACATGGCGGTGAGGCTTTGGCGGCGGGCGGCCGGGGGCAGCGGGATGCTCCGGACGACTTCGCCTGCGGGGGCGGCCCAGTCGCGCAGCTGGTCGATGGGGACGCCCGCGAGGGCGCTGATCAGGACGTGCTCGGGCCGGAAGGTGAGGTCCTGGAGGACTTCCCGGGCGATCGGCGCGCGGACGGCGAGGATGACGGTCGTGGCGCTGTCGACGACGGCTTGGTTGTTGTCGCGGACTTCGACGTTGGGGAAGCGGGCCGAGAGTTCCTGTCCGACGCTGCGGCTGCGGGGCGAGAGGAAGATCGAGGGCGGGTCGGCGATGTCCTTGCTGAGGCCTTCGACGATGGCGGCGGTGATCTCACCCGCGCCGATGAATCCGTATTCCATGGTCAGGCTCCTAGGCTCCGGTGTTGCCGTCGACGCGTTCGCGGATGAGGTCGGCGTGGCCGTTGTGACGGGCGTACTCGCCGATCATGTGGACGTACAGCATGCGGAGCGAGAACGGTTTGCCGCCGAGGTCGAAGGTGTCGTCGAGGGACCCTTCGGCGGCGGCTTCGTCGGCGAGGCGGATCTCTTCGAGTAGGACGTTGTAGGCCTCTTCGGCTTTGTCGGCGTCGAGGGCTTCGAAGTCGTGGTCCTTGCCGAGGGCGGGGTCGTAGAGGGGGCCGATGTCCTGTGCGGTGTAGTGCAGGCGGAACCAGATGCGTTCGACCTTGGCCAGGTGCCGGATGAGGCCGAGCAGGGTGAGGTTCGAGGGCGGGACCGACGCCTGGGCGAGCTGTTCTCCGGTGAGGCCGGCGAGTTTGTGGAGGAAGGTGCTGCGGTGCCAGGCCAGCAGGGAGGGCAGGAGAACGCGTTCGTCGGCGGCGGTGTCGCCGGACGGACGGGTCACCTCGGGGGCGGTCCATGTCATAGCGGCGATCATGCCATCGGGTGACGCGGGGTTTGTGGTGAGTCGAGGGAACAGGGCGTGAGCGGGGTCACGTGAGGCTGTCGGCTGGGGACTGAATCCTTTTGCGGGGGTCCCGGCTCTTGTAAGGGCCGGGACAAGCCCGGTGCGGAAGGAGGGTGTCGTGGAGGCCGAGTGGCCGAGGGAGTCCTTGATCGCGGCCGCGCAGGGCGGGGACGCGGCCGCTATCGCCGCCTGGTCTCGGGTTCTCATCCGCATGTGCAGCGTTTCGCGCGTTCGTTGTGCGCTTCGCCGGAGGATTCCGCGCAGGAGGCGTTGATCATCCTGTACCGCAAGATCGGCACCTTGCGGGCGACCGGTGCGCTGGCCTCGTGGATGTTCCGGATCGTGCGCAACGAATGTCTTCGCCGGGCTCGGCGGGCGTTGCGCGGTGACGATCTGGCGAGTTCCGGTGCGATGGTCTCGGCAGAGGACGACGCCTTGGAGCGGCTGGAGGCACGGCGGGTGGCCGCGGCGATCGCCGAGCTACCGGCTGATCAGCGTCGCGTCTTGATCATGCGGGACATCCAGGGCCATCCGGATCGGATCCAGAGTCCCTGACGTCGCTCTGGAGGACACCGCCGGGCGGACCGAGGAGCCCGGACGCCGCCGGGGTGCGGGTGCTGGTCGCCGTTCCCGAGGGCCGTGCCGAGGCGGCGGCGTGGCGGGCCAAGCGTGGGTTGTCGCTTCGGGTGGTCACCGGGGAGCGCGGCACCCCGCATGAGGCCTTCGGGCTGGTGAGGAAGGTGCTGCAGCAGTCCGGCAGTGTGCTGATCGACCGGGACGGGGTGGTCCGCCACGCGCATGCGGCGACCATGCCGGCCAGCGCTTATGACAAGAAGGGGATCGCGAGGGCCGTGGAGGAGCTGGTCCGCGCGCATTGACTGAAGGTATGAATCGGTGCTTCACTTCTTGGGTGCCGTATCGCCGTACACCGAAGGTCCAAGAGCGCCTCGACGCCCAGCGCGACGCCGTCCTCGCCGCTGCCATGGAGCAGCTGGCCGAACGCGGATACGCGGGATGCTCGGTATCGGCGGTCGCGGAGCGGGCCGGGGTGGCCGTCGGGAGCGTGTACCGCCACTTCCCCACCAAGGCCGCCCTGGTCGTGGAGCTGTTCCGGAAGGTCGTCACGCGTGAGGTCGAGGCCGTGCGTGCGGTGTCGGAGCGGCCCGGCACGCCGGCCGAGCGGGTCGTGGCGGTCTTCGACACCTTCGCTACCCGGGCGTTGAAGACCCCGCGAATGGCGTACGCGCTGCTGGCCGAGCCCGTCGACGCGCCGATCGAGGCCGAACGGCTGGTGTTCCGGCGCGCGTTCCGCGACGTCGTGGCGCAGCACGTGGCCGACGGCGTCCAGTCCGGGGTGCTCCCCGCCCAGGACGCCGAGGTCACCGCGGCGGCGCTCGTCGGCGCGGCGGCCGAGGTGCTGATCGGCCCGTTGACCACCGGCAGTGCGGACGAGGTGTCCGGGCTGCGCACTTTCGTCCTGCGTTCTTTGGGAGGTTCCGATGCCGGTCACTCATGAGGTCACCAACCAGGTCCAGCCGCTGACGGAGTACGACGTCGCCGCCGATCCGGCTCTGCTGGAGGGGCTGGAACGGGCGGACGCCGGCTGGGCGGCGGCGGAGGTGCACGCGCTCGGCAGGCTGGCCGGGAGCGAGCAGGCCCAGGAGTGGGGCAGGCTGGTCAACGAGAACGAGCCGGTGCTGCGGACGCACGACCGGGTCGGGAACCGGATCGACGAGGTCGAGTTCCACCCGTACTGGCACGAGTTGATGGACGTCGCGGTGTCCCACGGACTGCACGCGACGCCGTGGCGGGATCCGCGGCCCGGCGCGCACGCGGCGCGGGCGGCGAAGATGTACGTCTGGGGCCAGGTCGACGCGGGGCACACGTGCCCGATTTCGATGACGTACGCCGCGATTCCGGCGTTGCGCTTCAACCCCGAGCTGTCCGAACGGTACGAGCCGTTGCTGGCCGCGACGGAGTACGACTTCGGACTGCGCGAGCCGAGTTCGAAGCGCGGCCTGATCGCCGGGATGTCGATGACGGAGAAGCAGGGCGGTTCCGACGTCCGGACGAACACGACCACCGCGCGCCCACTCGGTGACGGCAGCTACGTCATCGTCGGGCACAAGTGGTTCACCTCGGCGCCGATGTCGGACATGTTCCTGACGCTGGCCCAGGCACCGGGTGGATTGTCGTGCTTCCTTCTCCCCCGGGTCCTGCCGGACGGCTCGCGCAACGGGATCCGGCTGCAGCGGCTGAAGGACAAGCTGGGCAACCGGTCCAACGCGTCGTCGGAGATCGAGTACGACGACGCGATCGGCTGGCTGGTCGGCGAGGAGGGCCGCGGGGTGCGCACCATCATCGAGATGGTGAACAACACCCGGCTGGACTGCGCGGTCGGGAGCGCGTCGGGAATGCGGTACGGCGCCGTGCGGGCCGTCCATCACGCGCGGCATCGTCGTGTGTTCGGGGCGAACCTGGCGGATCAGCCCCTGATGGGCAACGTGCTGGCCGACCTCGTCGTCGAGTCCGAGGCGGCGACGACGGTCGGGATGCGGCTGGCGGCGGCCACCGACCGGCCGGGTGACGAGCAGGAGCAGGCGTTCCGGCGGCTGGGGCTGGCGGTGACGAAGTACTGGGTGTGCAAGCGCGGCCCGTCGCATGCGGTCGAGGCGCTGGAATGCCTGGGTGGCAACGGGTACGTCGAGGAGTCGGGGATGCCGCGGCTCTACCGTGAGGCTCCGCTGATGTCGATCTGGGAGGGTTCGGGCAACGTCGCGGCGCTGGACGCGTTGCGGGCGATGGCGAAGCAGCCGGAGTCGGTGGCGGCGTACTTCGCGGAGGTCGAGCAGGCGGCCGGCGCCGACACGCGGCTCGACGACGCGGCGGGGAGGCTGCGCAAGGAACTGTCCGATCTGTCGGACATCGAGTACCGGGCGCGGCGGCTGGTCGAATCGATGGCACTGGTGCTGCAGGGTTCGTTGCTGGTGCGGCACGGGACACCGGCGGTGGCCGACGCGTTCTGCGCGTCGCGGCTGGGCGGCGACTGGGGTGTCGCGTTCGGGACGCTTCCCTCCGGTGTGGACACCCGGGCGATCATCGCCCGCGCCGAGGTCTGACCTGTCGAGTAGACGCTCTGTACGCGCCTGACCACGTGGTGCGCCGGTCCGGCCGATTACCCCGGCCGGACCGGCGCCGAGCACTGCGAACAGCCGCAGGATTGCGGAATTCGGGTGCATCCACGGGCCCGCGTGTCGGCTACGTTCCTCGGTCATGGTCGATCGCCGAAGATGCCTGGTCCTGATTCCGCTGGCGTTGCTCGCCTCCGGTTGCGCGAGAACCGACCCGACACCGCTCTTCGCGGCGGCGAGTTCGAGACCGTCCACGGAGAACGTGCCGATGATGGAGGCGGCGGCCCCGTCCGGCACCCCGTTCGCCGCGGCGGACGGGCGGGACCTGCGGGCCTGCGCCGACGGGGAGTGCGAGGTCCTGGTCCGGACCGGCGACCAGATTCCCAACGACGGCGGAGCCGGGCCGCTTTCGGTCGCGATCCAGGCCGGGAAGGTCGGTCTCGCCCCGTCTTCCGGCGGGATGGGTGAGGCGGTGTCCGGTCCGCCGGGGATGGTCCATCAGATCAACCGGCAGGTGATCGTCGTCGTCGCGGTGCAGGGCGGCGAAGGGATCGTCCGGCTCAGCAAGAAGTAGCGGTTCAGTTCAGGCCGGCCATGAACTCACTGAGCAGCCGGTTCGCCGTGTCCGAAGTGAACAGGCGCTCGAAGTCCGCGCGTGCCACCCGATGACGGAATTCCCCTCGACTGCCCGGGTCCCCGGCGTCGTGCATGGTGTCGGTGAACCACGTCGCGAAAGCCTGGTAGTTCCACACGTCGCGCAGGCGGGTGTCGGAGTAGGCGTCGAGCAGGCTCTGGTCGTCGTTCTTGTAGTAGTGGACCAGGGCGTCGGCGAAGACGTCGGCGTCGTGCAGGGCGAGGTTCATGCCCTTGGCGCTCATCGGCGGGACGATGTGCGCGGCGTCGCCGAGCAGGTGGATCCTGCCGTGACTCATCGGGCTGTGGACCTCCCCCCGAAGCGGCACTACCTGCTTCTCGACGATCGTGCCCTTCGTGGGGATCGGTTCGCCGAACCTCGTTTCGAGTTCGCTCCAGATCCGCTCGTCCGGCCACTCCTCGGGGGTGTCCTCGAGCGGGCACTGCAGGTAGAACCGGCTCGCCTGCGGCCCGCGACCGAACTGGGCCGCGAAGCCGCGCCGGTGGATCGCCATCAACGTCGGGCGGTCGGCGGGCGCGTCGGCCAGGACGACCAGCCACGCGTAGCCGTACTCGTGGGAGTGGCGGGTGATCCGGTCCTCGGGGATGGCGGCCCGGGTCGCGCCGTGGCTGCCGTCGCATCCGGCGAGGAAGTCGCCTTCGATGACCGACCCGTCGCCGAGCCGGACACGGGGACGTTCGCCGTCCTCCACGGCCACTTCGGTACCGAACCGCAGGTCGCCTCCGTCCTGTTCGAACACGGTGATGAGGTTCCGGACGAGAACCTGCTGGGGACAGAACCGGCCCTCACGGTGTTCCTCGACGGCGAGTTCCAGCCACCGGTCCTCGCCGTCGACACGGAAACCGAGACCGGTTTGGACGGGAGCCCCGCCGACGACCCGGTCTTCGAGGCCCCGTTTGCGGAACGCGCGGGTGGCGCGGGTGTCGATGACTCCGGCGCGTTGCCGTCGCTCGACGTATTCGCGGTCGCGCCGTTCGAGGACGACGCAGTCGATTCCCTCGCGCAGGAGGAAGTTGCCGAGCGCGAGACCGGACACTCCGGCTCCCACGATCACGACGGGCTTGTTCTCTTTCGCTGTGGACATGGTTCGAGTTTCACCGAGGTCGCGGCGTCCTACTACCGGTATCCTGACGCTCTATGCTGGAATTCCGCCTAGGCCGGCCACCGGGTGACACCGGCCGGGGATCGTTGGCTCACGGGCAGCTGGTCGGCCCGCATTCCCATGTCCGAGGTCAGCTGCTCTACCCGTCCACCGGCGTGCTCGCGACCACCACCGAGCGGGGCACCTGGGTCGCGCCGGCGAATCGGATCACCTGGACGCCGCCGGGATTCGAGCATTCCCATCGTGCGTACGGCGAGACCGAGGTCCGGCGGATCGACTTGCCTGTCCGGCTGGGCCGTTTCCTTCCCGCCTTGCCGTCGGTCTTCGCCGTGACGCCACTGTTGCGCGAGGTGCTCCTGGCGGTCAGCGACGGGCGTCCTCGCGCTCAGGGACCCCGCCATCGGCTCCGCGGGCTGATCATCGACGAGCTCACCGACGCCGAGCCGCAGGAGCTGTACCTGCCCGAGCCCGCCGACGACAGGCTGCGAGCGGTGACCGCGCTGCTGCACGCCGACCCGTCCAGTTCCGCGACGTTGCGCGAACTCGGCCGGGCGGCCGGCGCCAGCGAGCGTGTGCTCAGCAGGCTGTTCCAGGACGAACTCGGCGTGAGCTTCCGGCAGTGGAGGAGCATGCTCCGCGTCCAGCACGCGCTCGTCCTGCTAGGGGACGGCCATGCGGTGACCACCGTGTCGTCCCGGCTGGGCTGGGCGAATCCCACCAGCTTCATCGAGGCGTTCGTCGCCGTCGTCGGGGAAACCCCCGGCCGGTACCAGGCTGGTTTACGGCGACCGTAGCTTTCTGTACCTACTAGTATGTACGGCATGCATGCGATGCAGTACGAGATCACCCTCCCCGCCGACTACGACATGGGCATCATCCGCGAACGTGTCGCCACGCGCGGGCATCTGCTCGACGACTTCGGCGGCCTGGGGCTGAAGGTGTACGGGATCCGTGAGCGCGGCGTCGACGGCTCGACGCTGAACCAGTACTCGCCCTTCTACCTGTGGCACGACGAGGCCGGGATGAACGCCTTCCTGTTCGGCGGCCCGTTCAGCGGCATCGTCGACTCGTTCGGGCGTCCCGCCGTGCAGCACTGGACCGTGCTCGGGTTCGAGGAAGGACCCGCTTTCGGCACCCCGCCGGTCGCGGCGGGAAAGCACGTCGTCCCGATCCCCGCCGAGACCGACCCCGTCGCCTTCCTGGGCGAGGCTCTCGACGGGCTTCGCGTGCACCTGCGCCAAGACGGGGCGCATTCGGGCGCGCTCGCCGTCGACCCGCGCACCTGGCAGGCGGTGCGCTACAGCCTGTGGACCGGCGGGGTACCGGAGTCGGACGAGGTCCGGTACCGGATCCTCCACCTGTCCTCGCCGCATCTGGACGAGCTGCGGCGAGGACGGCAGTGGGATCAGCCGAGCAGTGCGGCGAACAGCACACCGGGGTCGGCTTCGGGCGGACCGGCCGGCCACTGATCCCGGAACGGGTACCAGAGCCCGTCCTTGCCCAGCCGCACCTCCACGCCTGTCCCGCGGACGGCGCAACGGTTGCGTTCGACGTCCAGGCCCTCGCCGGGATCGTCCACCACCTCGGTGAACGCGGCACGGGCCCGGCCCATCGCCTGCGACGGCGGGGTCCACGCGGTCTCCAGGACCTCGAGACCGGCCCGGCCACCGTGGCGCCAGGCGAGCACCGCGCGGTCGAAGTCCTCGCCGTTCTCGGCCGGGCGCAACCTGTCGGCTGTCTCCGGCCGGGTGGCGGCGAGGCGGACGGCGTCCTGCTTGCGGGTGAGCTTCGGCCGCGAATTCAGCAGCGCGGTGGCCGCCTGACTCGCGTTGGCGGCCAGCAGGGCGAAGGTCTCCGCCGGGATGCCTGGTGCTTCCGGCACGGTCGGTCCGCCGGCGGGCGCGAACGCGGCGAGATCCGGCAACGGGCCCGGCTCGTCGGCGTAGGCCCGCTCGGGCGGGGTGTCGTCGTCCCCGGTGCGCACGAACCGAGGCGCGTTGCGCCGCTGCAACTCGTCGAGGAGTTCCCGCTCCCCCTTGCCGCGCATCAGCAGCAGCACGAAGGGATCCGCGTCGAGCAGCCACGAGGCCTGGAACGACAGCGCCGCGGCGTGGCGGCACGGCAGTTCCCAGCCGGGACAGTCACAGTCCGGGTCTAGGTCACCGATGCCGGGCAGCAGATGCACACCGGCGTCGTCGGCGGCCTCGACGAGGTCGTGTGGCATGTCCCGGTCCAGCAGCGCCGCGAGATGCCCGGCACGGGAGGCGACCCGGTCCAGGAAACGGTCCCACTCGTCACCGGTCAGTTCCGCGAGCCGGACCTCGGTGCGGTACTGGCCTTCCTGGTCGTCGACCACGGCCGCGATCCGTCCGGGGCTGACCGTGATCGTGCCGACCCGGCCCGCCGCGGCGTACTTGCGGCCCTGTTTGAGCTGCCGCAGGTCCAGTGCGGTGTCCTCCATCGCGTTGATCCACGCACGGCCCCACCACGAGCGGGCGAACTGGCCGTGCCCGCCCTGAGGCCCGAAAGCGGGGAAGCCGCGGACGCGATCGTCTGGCGTACTCATCGGCGACTCCTCAACTCGACCAGATCGGCCAGCTCCGCGTCGGTCAGTTCGGTCAGGGCGGCCTCGCCACCGGCGAGCACCGCGTCGGCGAGCGCGCGTTTCTCCCGCAGCATCGCCGCGATCCGGTCCTCGACCGTGCCCTCGGCGATGAGCCGGTGCACCTGCACCGGCCTGGTCTGCCCGATCCGATACGCGCGGTCGGTCGCCTGATCCTCGACCGCGGGGTTCCACCACCGGTCGTAGTGCACGACGTGATCGGCGTGGGTGAGGTTCAGCCCGGTCCCCGCCGCCTTGAGCGACAACAGGAACACCGGCACCTCACCGGCCTGGAACCGGCGCACGAGTTCCTCGCGCTTGGGCACGGGTGTGCCGCCGTGCAGCAGTTGCGTGGCGATGCCGCGCTGCGCGAGATGCCGTTCCAGCAGCCGTGCCATGGCGACGTACTGCGTGAACACCAGCACCGCGCCGTCCTCGGCGAGGATCGTGCCCAGGAGCTCGTCGAGCAGTTCGAGCTTGCCCGACCGGCCGTCCAGCACCGCCTCCGCCGGTTCCTTGAGGTACTGCGCCGGGTGGTTGCAGATCTGCTTGAGCCCGGTGAGCAGTTTGACGATCCGGCCCCGGCGCGCGATGCCCTCACTGCCCGAGATCTCGGCCATCAGCTCGCGCACCGTCGCCTCGTACAAAGCCGCCTGCTCGGCGGTGAGCGTCACCGGCCTGTCCGTCTCGGTCTTGGCGGGCAGTTCCGGCGCGATCCCCGGATCGGATTTCCGACGGCGCAACAGGAACGGCCGGACGAGCCGGGACAGGCGCTCCGCCGCGTCTGGGTCCTTTCCGGACTCGACCGGTTTCGCCCACACACGGCGGAAGTCGGCCATGGTGCCGAGCAGTCCCGGTGTCGTCCAGTCCAGGATCGCCCACAGTTCGCTGAGATTGTTCTCCACCGGGGTGCCCGTCAACGCCACCCGCGCCGACGACGTCAGCGTCCGCAACGCCTTCGCCGTGCCGGAACGGTGATTCTTGACGTGCTGGGCCTCGTCGGCGACCAGCAGTCCCCAGTGGACTCCTTTCAGCGGTGCCGGGTCGACGCGCAGCGTGCCGTAGGTCGTGAGCACGAAACCGTCGCCGAGTTCGTCGAGCGAGCGCTCGGTGCCGTGGAACCGCCGCACCGGGACGCCGGGGGCGAACCGGGTGATCTCGCGTTCCCAGTTGCCCAGCAGTGACGCGGGGCAGACGACCAGGGTCGGGCCGTCCGCGCGATGCAGGTGGAGCGAGATCAGCGTGACCGTCTTGCCGAGGCCCATGTCGTCGGCGAGACAGCCGCCGAGCCCGATCGACGTCATCGCCGTCAGCCATTGCAGGCCGCGCAGCTGGTAGTCGCGCAGGGTCGCGGCCAGACCCCGCGGCGGGGACTGCGGTTCGGGCGGTGCGAGCAGCCTTTCCCGCAGCGCGGCGAGCCAGCCGTCGGTGAAGACGTCGACGCGTTCACCCTCGATCTCGGCCGTCCCGCTCAAGGCGGCGCCGAGCGCGTCGATCGGTGTCAGCGGTTTCAAGGCGCGATCCCGCGCCTTCGCCGCCAGCGCCGGGTCGACGAGCACCCACTGATCGCGCAACCGCACGACGGGACGGTGTGCCTCGGCCAGCGCGTCCATCTCGGCCGCGGTGAGCGGAGCGCCGCCGAGGGCCAGCTGCCAGTCGAACTGCAGCAGCGTGCCGCCCGCGAAGAAGGACGGGAGGTCGTCCGGTGGCGCGGCACCCCCGCCGACGACGGCTCTCGCGCTCAGGTCGCGGACGAGACCGGCGGGCCAGTGGACGTCGATACCCGCTGTGGCCAGCAGGGTCGCGGCGGTGGTGAGCAGTTCGGTGATGTCGGTGTCACTGAGCCGCACCTCGTCGGGGACCGCGGCCCCGAGCAGGGGTTCCAGCGGTGGCCACAGCTGGGCGGCGCGGCGCAGGGCGAGCATCACGTCGATCCTGGCCCGCGGGCCGAACCGGTCATCGCCCGACCAGAGCGCGGCGGCGTCGATCAGGACACCGGGATCGGTGAGGCTGTGCACCTGGACGACCCCGCTGAAGCGGCCGATCGTGAAGCCGTCCTCGGGCGCCTCGATCCGGACCGAGACCCGGACCCCGGAGTCCAGCCCGGCCGCGACCTCGGCCGCCCAGTCCCCCAGCTGCGGGACGCGGTGCGCGGGCGGAGCGGCGAAGGCCTTGACCCCGGCCGCCTGCGCGGCCGCGGGAGTGCGGGGAAGGGTGTCGGCCACGGCGTCGAGGAACGCGCGCAGCAACGGATACCGCGCGGGCAACAGGTTCCCGTCCCCGGGGATCGCCCGTGCCCGGGCAGGCATCGCCTCGGACAGCTCGCGCAGCCAGGCGGCGTCGGACGGCTCCAAGGGACCCGCGCGCCAGGCGTCCA
The DNA here is from genome assembly GCF_042647925.1 of Amycolatopsis speibonae. Taxonomy (NCBI): domain Bacteria; kingdom Bacillati; phylum Actinomycetota; class Actinomycetes; order Pseudonocardiales; family Pseudonocardiaceae; genus Amycolatopsis; species Amycolatopsis speibonae. The sequence goes on along the minus strand of NZ_JBHRWK010000025.1, from coordinate 149,590 downwards.
CATCGGACTCCGTGACCCCGGGAAGCAACCGGCCCGCCTCGGCGAGCTTCAACGCCGCGGTGGCCGCCGTGCTCCAGAAGCGTGCGGAGGAGTCCTCGCTCTCACGAAGCCGCAGCAGCGCGGGAAGCGCCTCGGCCATCGGGAGCCGCACGCAGGGCACGGTGGCGAGCTCGGGGAGAGCGACTGTCACCTCCCCGGCCCCCGGCGTGCTCCCCTCGGCGTTCCAGAAGACGAATCCACTGGTCCGAGAGGGATTCTTCGGTTCGAACACGACACTGCCGAAACCGTCGTGAGACGTCACTCAGCCCCAATCTCTGTACGGTGTACATTTCAGGATAACACAACTCTGTACACCGTAGAGAGAATGAGATGACGGACGCGGACCACACCGGCACGGGCGATCCACGGCGAACCATCGAACTGCTCTGGGGCGTACGGGAGAAACCCCGTCGCGGCCCCAAGCCCAAGCTCACCGTCGAGGAGATCATCACCGCCGCGATCGCACTCGCCGACACCGAGGGGATCACCGCGCTGTCGGTGCGCCGGGGCGCGGAGAAGCTCGGCGTCTCCCCCATGACGATCTACACCTACATCCCCAGCCGGGCCGAACTGCTCGACCTGATGATGGACCGCGTCCACGGCGAGCTGACCGATCCGCCGGAGAGTCACGACTGGCGGGTCACGATGACGATCCTCGCCGAGGACGCCTGGGAGATGTACCACCGGCATCCGTGGATGCTGCAGCTCACCACCGGTCGTCTCCCTCTCGGCCCGCACACCTTCGCCAAACACGAACGCGAACTGGCCGCCGTCGACGCGATCGGGCTCACCGATCTGGAGATGGATGCGGTGGTGGCCATGGTCAACGGATTCGTCCAGGGCATCGCGCGCGGGTCGGTCGAATCGGCGAGCCTCGTGCGGCGGTCTGGGCTGACGGACATGGAGTGGTGGACGGCGAGCGCCCCGGTCCTCGCGGAGATCCCCGAAGCCGACGCGGGACTGTTCCCGCTGGCGGCGCGGATCGGGCAGGCGGCAGGCGAGGCACACGGCGCGGCGAGCGCGCCACTTCACACCTTCCGGTTCGGCCTGGCGCGGATCCTGGACGGGGTCGAGCAACTGGTCAACGGTGACTCCGACGCCTCGGGAGCCGAACTGCCTTCGTGAGGGATTCGGGTAGCGCCTGCCTCGGCAGTTGCTTTGGTCGTGTTGGACCGACAACTTCAGATACCACAGTCCCCGACGGTCCTCTAGCCGAGTTCGCCGTCCACCACCGGCGGCCCCTCAACATAAACGGCTTGTTCGGCCGCGGGAGGGCGGGCGAGTTCGGCCAGCTGCCGGACGACATCGTCGTACCGCGCCTGATCCGCGACCGCACGGGCCTGCCCGCGTTCCAGTTCCTCGCCCAGCGCCGTCACCCGCGCCTCGGCCAGGCTACGGGTGGTGTGCTCCCGCGCCAGATCGGCCCGGACCCGGTCCAGTTCTCCCCGCAGTCCGGCGGATTCCTCCCGCGCGGCGGCACAGTCCTTTTCGGACACCGTCACTCGCGCCTTCGCCTCGTCGAGCCGGTCCAGCAGAGCTTCGAGTTCGGCCACCGCCCGTGCCAGTGCCGTGTCCCGCTCGCCCAGATCCGCTGTCAGCCGCGTCTTCTCGTCCCGGACGGCCGCGAAGTCCTCGCGCAGTGTCCGGAGATCGGAGGTCAGCGTGTCGCGGGAGCGTTCGGCGGCCACGGTCGCGGCTTCCGCGGCGCCACGGGCGCGTTCGTGGGCGGCGATCTCGGTCCAGGCGCGCTGGCGGGTTTCCTCGGCGTCCTTCAAAGCCTGTTCGGCGGTGCGTTCCGCCTTGGCCTTGGCCATCTTGTCGTCCCGCGACGCGGCCAGCGCGGTCGCTCGCGCCGTGTCTGCCTTAGCCGCGGCCTGCTGAGCGTCTTCGGCCTCGCGCCGCGCCGTCGCGGCCTCTGTCTCGGCTTCGGTGACCCGGCCCAGCGCCGCCTCGGCGGCGTCGTCGAACCGCGAGTGCATCGCGCCCAGCAACTCCACGAGCGACGCCGCCTTCGGGGTGAACTCGTCGGCGATCCGGCGGACCTCGAGCAGCGGGTCCGCCACGCTCGCCACCGCGGCCGCGCGCCGGGCCCGCGACGCCGAGTCTGCGTGCGTCTTACTGCAGTAGGCCGACGGCCGCCCGCCCTTGCGTTTCCCCTCGGCGTCCACCGCGGGCGGGGGCAAGGGGTTTTCGCAGCCTTCCAGCGCGCACAGCCGGAGCTCGTCGGCGTCCGTATCGATCACCACAGCAGGGTAGCGCTGCCCGGCGGGTGGGAAGCGAGGCAACGCCGGGAGGAGCCGCCGATAGGGTCGACCGCATGCGCGTCTTGTTCACTTTCGCCGGCGGCAACGGTCACTTCCGGCCGCTCGTCCCGCTCGCCCGCGCCCTCGCCGACGCGGGGCACACGATCGCGTTCACCGGTGAGCCGTCCATGGTCCCGATCGTCGAGGCGGCCGGTTTCACCGCGTTCCCGTCGGGTCCGAACCTCGGTGGCGACGGCAAGCGCCGGCCGCTGCTCATGGTCGACCGGGACCGTGAGGACGCCGACTTCCGCGACGGTTTCGTCCGCCGCACCGCGCCCCTGCGCGCGGAGGACGTCCTGGCGCTCTGCGAACACTGGGCGCCGGACCTCCTCGTCTGCGACGAGGCCGATCACGGCCCGATGATCGCCGCCGAAAAGCTCGGGCTCCCCCACGTGACCGTCCTCGTCATGGCCGCCGGCGCGCTCGTCCGTCCCGACCTCGTGGACGACGCGCTCAACGAGGTCCGCGCCGCCCACGGCCTCGCCCCGCAACGGAACCTCGACGCGGCGTACCGCCATCTCGTGCTGTCCCCGTTCCCCGCGAGCTTCCGCGATCCCCGGTTCCCGCTGCCGCCGACCGCGCAGTCCTTCCACCTCCCCGTTCCCGGTCGCGGCCGGGTGCCGGACTGGTACGTCGAGGGCCGTTCGACGCTCTACTTCACCCTCGGCACGATCTTCAACACCGAATCCGGCGACCTCTTCGCCCGGGTGCTGGCGGGTCTGCACGAGGTCGACGCGACCTGTGTGGTGACCGTCGGGAACCTCATCGATCCCGCGGAGTTCGGCCCACAGCCCGGGCACATCCACCTCGCGAAATACCTGCCACAGGACGACGTCCTCCCGTACTGCGACGCGGTCATCACCCATGGCGGTTCGGGCAGCCTGCTGGGCGCGATCGCGCACGGACTGCCGATGGTGGCGCTGCCGATGGGCGCCGACCAGCCCCACAACGGCGACCGCGTCACCGAACTCGGGCTCGGCACGGTCCTCGACGTCATCGAAGCGACACCGGAGGACATCCGCGACGCCGTGTCCTCCGTGCTGAAGGAACCGTCCTACCGGGAGGCCGCCGGGCGGATGCGGGACGAGGTCACCGCATACCCGCCGCCGGAGAAGATCGTTCCGCTGCTGGAAGGGCTGGTGCGGTGACCACCGAACTCGACACCGCGATCACCCGGGCGTTCCGCGAGGAATCGGGGCAGGTCATCGCGACCCTGATCCGGGTCACCGGCGACTGGGACCTGGCCGAGGAATGCCTCCAGGAGGCGTTCGCGCTCGCGCTGCGCACCTGGCCGCGCGACGGTGTCCCGGCGAAACCCGGTGCCTGGCTGACCACGACCGCGCGCAACCGCGCCACCGACCGGATCCGGCGAGATGCCGTCGGCGCCGAGAAACTGCGGGAAGCCGGTGAGCTGACCGCGTCCGCCGAGCCGGAGTGGGACGAGAGCGGCGTCCACGACGACCGGCTCCGGCTGATCTTCACCTGTTGCCATCCCGCGTTGCCGATGGAGGGCCAGGTCGCGCTCGCGCTGCGGACCCTGGCCGGGCTCACCACCGCCGAGATCGCCCGCGCCTTCCTCGTCTCCGAAGCGACGATGTCGCAGCGCCTGGTCCGGGTGAAACGGAAAATCCGCACCGCGGGCATCCCGTATCGCGTCCCGCCGGCGGAACTGCTGCCCGAACGCACGGCCGCCGTGCTCGGGATGCTGTACCTGCTGTTCAACGAGGGCTATTCGGCCAGCGCGGGCACCGATCTGCTGCGGACCGACCTCTCCGCCGAGGCCATCCGGCTCGCCCGGATCCTCGCCGGACTGATGTCCGCCGAACCCGAGGTCCTCGGCCTGCTGGCCCTGCTTCTCCTGCACGACGCCCGCCGGGCCACGCGGATCGACGAGGACGGCACTCTCGTCTCGCTCGAAGACCAGGACCGCGGCGGCTGGAACACCGCCGGGATCGCCGAGGGCACCGAACTGCTGGAGACCGCGCTCCACCGCGGAGTCCCGGGGCAGTACCAGATCCAGGCCGCCATCGCCGCGTGTCACGCGACGGCGGCCCGTGCTTCCGACACCGACTGGGCCCAGATCGCCGCCCTCTACGGAGAACTCCTGCGTTTCGTGCCCTCTCCGGTCGTCGAGTTGAACCGCGCTGTCGCGGTCGCGATGGCCGAAGGACCCGAGGCTGGACTGGAGCTGGTCGACAAGCTCACCGCGGACGGCAGCCTCCCCGGCTATCACTTGCTTCCCGCGACCCGCGCGGATCTGCTCCGGCGTCTCGACCGGTCCGGGGAGGCCGCCGACGCCTACCGCGAGGCACTCGCGCTCGCCGGGACCGACGCCGAGCGCGCCTATCTGTCGGGAAAACTCGCCGAAATCTCCTGACGGTGGGGTGTCTGTCCGCGGGGACGCCGTTCGTCGGTGGGCGACAGGTACCGAGAATAAGGAAAGGGTCAGCTCATGGCCACGCTCGACGTCCCCGGCGCCCGGCTCCACCACACCGTCACCGGCAGCGGTCCGGTGCTGCTGTGCATCCCCGGCGGGGCCTCGGATTCCGGCATGTTCGCCCCGCTGGCGGGGCTGTTCGCGCGGCACCACACGGTGATCACCTACGACCCGCGCGGGATCTCCCGCAGCACCCTCGACGATCCCGGCCAGGAGCAACGGATCGAGGTCCACGCCGACGACGCGCTGCGCCTGCTCGACAGCGTGAGCAGCGAACCCGCGATCGTCCTCGCGTCGAGCGGTGGGTGCATGCAGGCTTTCGACCTCGTCGTCCGCCACCCCGGACGGGTGCGGACGCTCGTCGCGCACGAGCCGCCGCTGATGGCCCTGCTGGACGGGAACCCCGGCATCTCGCCCGACGAGCTGCTGCACATCCACCGTGAGCACGGCATCGAGGCGGCGGTCGGCAAGTTCATGGCCGGTGCCGGATTCGAAGGAGGCGAAGGCGGTATCCCGCCGGAGATGCTCAAGAACTTCGAGTTCTTCATCGTCCACCTGATGAAAGCGATCGTGGACTTCACACCGGACTACGAGGCGCTGAAGGCGTCCGGCACGCGGATCGTCCTCGGCGCCGGCAAGGACTCGGTCGGCCAGCCCGCGCACGAGGCGGCCGTGGCCGCGGCGGGTCGTCTCGGGATCGAGCCGACCCGCTTCCCCGGTGACCACATCGGGTTCGCCTTCGAAGCCACTGCTTTCGCTTCGCGGCTGCGGGAGGTTCTCGACGCCTGACCGCCTCCGGATGTCATGAAAGGGTCGTTCAAGACGTTTTCCGTCCTGAACGACCCTTTCATGACACACACCCGGCGAGTGCGGATCAGGATCGGGCGTGCACGACCAGCCCACCGACCAGCGCCCCGAAGCCGCCGACAGCGGCCAGCGTGCGCACCAGGTTCCACCGTTCCCAGACACCCTCGAACTTCGCCCGCAGCGCCTCGAAGTCGGTGTTGTCGCCGTCGAAACCGGCTTCCAGCGCGTTGTTCAGCGGCACGTTGATCGCCATGGTCACGATCAGCATCACCAGCAGCAGGACGAATCCCGCGATGATCCACGGCAGCGCCGACCGCAGTTCCGACCGGAAGTGCAGGGCCGCGGCCGCCGCGGCGAGCAGCGGCGCGCCGCCGAAGCTGAGGGCGAACCAGCCGTTGAGGATCGCGATGTTGATCTCCCGCATCCCCGTGACATATGTCCGGGCGTCGGCCCGCGCCAGCCCCGGCATGACCGAGCACGTGTAGGCGTAGAACAGGCCCGCGATCAATCCCGCCGCGATGACGGCCGCGATCAGGACGACCTCGCTCAGCGTCGACATTCCGGTCGTCTCCCTTCTCATTCCAGCTTGCTTCATCGATTCCAGACCCCAGTGGCCGCGGCCTTCACGGCGTAATCGGAGAAGTCCCTCGCGGGCCTGCCCAGCACCTTCTCGACGTCATCGGTGAGCGATTCGTTCCGGCCGTCGAGGACTCGCGAGAACAGGTCGGTCAGTCCTTCGATCTCCTCCTCCGGAACGCCCTGTTCGGCCGCTCCCGCGGCGAACTCCGCCGCGGAAACCGGAACGTACCGGACATCCCGCCCCGCAGCCTTGCCGATTTCGGCCGCCGCGTCCGCGAAACCCAGCAACCGGGGGCCGGTCAGCTCATAGACCTCGCCGTGGTGCCCGTCGGTGGTCAGCGCGGTCACCACGACATCGACGATGTCCTCGACGTCGATGAACGGTTCGGTCACCTGCCCGGCGGGCAGCACGATCTCGCCGGCGAGCACCGGTTCCAGCAGGAAGTGTTCGCTGAAGTTCTGCGCGAACCAGCTGGCCCGCACGACCGTCCACTCGGCACCGGAATCCCGCACGCCCTGTTCGCTGACGACGGCTTCTTCCTCGCCGCGGCCGGACAGCAGGACCAGTCGCCGGACACCGTGTTCCACGGCCAGTTTCGAGAAGTCGCGGATCGCCTCGGCCGCACCGGGGAAGGCGAGGTCGGGGTAGTAGGTGAGGTAGGCCGCGCTGACGCCGGTGACCGCGGCGGTCCAGGTCGAGCGGTCGTCCCAGTCGAACGCGGGCCGCGAGCCCTTGCGGACGTCGACCCCCTGGTCGGTCAGCCGCTGCGCCACCCGGCGCCCGGTCTTGCCCGTCGCGCCGAGGACCAGGACCGTCTCGTTGTTCTTCGTGTTTGTCATGGCACTAGTCAAGCGCCTCAGAATGAGACGGAACATAGTTCAAAGGCTCTGTTCCATGTTTCATCGTCTACACTTCTCGGTATGGATCCTCTCGCCGGTCTGCTCGACGGACCTCGCGCCCGCGGCGCGTTCCTGCTGAAGTCGGTCATGACCCCGCCGTGGTCCCTGCGCGTCGAGGACGAGGCGCCGCTGACGGTGATGGCGCAGGTCCGCGGTGACTCCTGGGTCGTTCCCGATCGCGGGGACGCCGTCCGGCTCGGCACCGGCGACATCGCCATCGCCCGCGGCCCGGACCCGTATCTCGTCGCGGATGACCCGGCCACGCCGCCGCAGGCGATGATCCTGCCAGGACAGGAATGCCTGACCCCGGACGGGCAGCACCTCACCGAGCTGTCCGATCTCGGCGTCCGCACCTGGGGCAGCGACCCGGACGGCCCCGTCGTGCTGCTCACCGGCACGTACCCGCTGGAAGGCGAGATCAGCAAACGGCTCCTCAACGCGCTGCCGTCGCTGCTGGTCGTGCGGGACGAGGAGTGGGAGAACCCGCTCGTGCCGCTGCTCGCCGGGGAGATCGTCAAAGACTCGCCCGGACAGGAAGCCGTCCTGGACCGGGTGCTGGATCTGCTCCTGGTCGCCGCGCTGCGGACCTGGTTCGACCGGCCCGGCGCCGAGGCACCCGCGTGGTACCGCGCGCACGGCGACCCCGTCGTCGGGCGGGCGCTGAAACTGTTACAGCACAAGCCTTCCGAGCCGTGGACCGTGGCGAGCCTCGCGGCCGACACCGGGGTCTCCCGGGCCGCGTTCGCCCGGCGGTTCACCGCCGCGGTGGGCGAACCGCCGATGTCCTACCTCGCGAGCTGGCGCATCGCACTGGCCGCGGATCTCCTGCGCCAGCACCCCGACGTCACGATCGGCTCGGTCGCGCGGCAGGTCGGCTACGGCAGTTCGTTCGCGCTGAGCACCGCGTTCAAACGCGAGCACGGCGTCAGCCCGCAGGGTTACCGCACCGGCGTCGCGTAGCGCTCGACCAGTTCCGCGCCGATCCGCGCGAGCTCCTCCTGAACCGACGGCGGGCCCAGTACCTCGATCATCGAGCCCCATCCCGCGAGCTGCTGGGCGATCATCCACGCCACCGGCGCCGACACCGTCACCCGCACACGCCCGTCGTCCAGCGTCTCCTCGACGTGCGACTGCCGTCCGAAGTGGTCCTGGAGGATCGGCAGATGCCGCTCGGCGATGAGCACGGTCGCGTCCAGGCCCGAACGCCGTTGCTCGACCCGGTCGACCACCTGCTCCCACTCCCGCGACAACTCGAAGTCGTCCGGCCGGCCGGCGGGCAGGTCGCTCACCTCGGCGCCGGACATGCGATCGACCCGGAAGGTCCGACGGCCCTGCTCGGTGCCCGCGATGAGGTACCAGACGTCGTCCTTGTCCACGAGCCCCCACGGATCCACCACCCGCTCGACAGGTTCCGCGCCCTTCTTCGCGTAGCCGAAGCGGACTTTGCGGCGGCGGACGATCCCGGCCTGCAGCACGGCGAGCGATTCGGGCCGGCCCTTCTCCCGCTCACCCCACCGCGAAGGATCGACGACGACCGCGTCCGCGGCGGCCTGCGCATCGGCCCGGAAGGTGTCCGGCAAGGCCCGGACCAGCTTCCGCAGCGCCGATTTGACCTCGGGCGAGATCGACGCCGCAGGACCCGCGAGCAGGAACAGCGCCTGCGCCTCCGACGCCGACAGTCCACTGAGGTCGGTCCGCGCGCCGCCGATCAGCGACCATCCACCGCCGCGGCCAGGCTGCGGGTACACCGGAACTCCCGCCGCGGACAGCGCCTCGAGGTCGCGGCGGGCGGTGGCGACCGAGATCTCGAGCTCGTCCGCCAGTTCGGAAGCCGTGACGCGGCCACGGGCCTGCATCAGCAGGAGGGTGGCTACGAGGCGATCGGCACGCATGCGCCCAGTCTCGCAGCCAAACCGCTCACCCGATGCGCACTTTGCGCCCGCCCCCTCCCGCATTCAGAGGACGAAACGCGGCTACCAGCGCGCGGGAAGGGAGAGCGACTCCGGAAGTTTCGTGGTCGCGTCACCCTTGGCCGAGTCCAGCTGAGACTGGATCAGGAACAGCGCGTCGCGGAAGTCCGCGCCACGGATATCGGCGTCACGCAGATCCGCCCCGATGACGTCGGCCTGCCGGAGATCGGCCCCCCGCAGGTCCGCGCCGATCAGGTACGCCCCGCGAAGAAGCGCGCCGCGCAGGTTCGCACCCTTGAGCTTCGCGCCGATCAGGTCCGCGCCGCGCCGGTCCCTCTTCTTGCCCGGAACAACGGCGCGGGCGAGTTCGCTCGCGCGCAGCAGCAGCCCGTTCACCTCGCCCCGATGCGCGTGGACGTCCAGCTTCCGCAGCACACCGGGCGTTTCCAGCGTCATCCGCTCGGTACGGTCGATCATCCCGGCCAGGTCGGCGCGGATCGCCGCGGACGTCGGCAGCGCGGCCGCCTCGGTCAGGTAATAGAGCAGTTCCTGCAGATCCCGCATGACCGGGAAGACCGCGAACATCGACTTCGCCGTCTTCGGCGCCTTCCGCCAGTCCTCGCCGTCGAAGGTGACCTGGGAGACCTTCTGGCCCGCGCCGAAGCAGTCATAGACCGTGCAGCCGGTGAAACCCGTTGTGCGGAGCTTGTCGTGGATGCCGCACCGGGAGTCCGCGAGCAGGTTCGGGCACGCCTGGCCCGCCGGTTTGGTGATCGCGAAATCGGCCGACGCCGCGAAGGCCGGGACGACACAGCACAGACCGAAGCAGTTCTCGCAGTCGGCTCGCAGGCTGGAAAGGGCTGGCACGGTGGTTCGGACTCCAGATTCTCGGCAGGTGTTCCACCCACAGGGTACGGAGGGGCCGAGGTGCACTTTCCGTGCCGGGCACCCGCCGCCAATGGCCGCCAGACGAAGGTCGGTCCTGCCCCATTCGGTCGATATCGGACATGTCAAACGCTCAATAACCTCGATCTTCGTGGGATTCGGCAGCTGCCGTCCCACGCGGTCGAGCTGGGCCGCTTTCCGCCGCTGTGGTCTTGACCGGCCGGTCCCCCTGCGAACGACAGGACGAACACATGCGAGAGACGAGACAAGCGCGTTGGCTGTGCCGTGCCGGCTTGGCGAGCGCGATCGCCGTGGCGATCAGCGTGACCGCCGCCCCCGCGCAAGCCGCCGAAGGACAGATCCTCGCCGCGGGATCCGCCGAAGCGATCCCGAACAGCTACATCGTCACGCTGAAGGACACCGGCGTCGTGGGCACGCTGGCGAGCCGCTTCGGCGCGAAGGTGGAGCAGGTCTACAGCACCTCGCTCAAGGGCTTCTCCGCGACACTGTCGGAAAGGCAGGCCAAGCGGCTCGCCGCCGACCCGTCGGTGGCGTCGGTCGAGCAGAACCAGGTCGTCCACGCGGACGCGACCCAGACCAACCCGCCGTCCTGGGGACTCGACCGCGTCGACCAGCGCAACCTCCCGCTCGACAACAAGTACAGCTACACCACCACCGGCGCGGGCGTGAACGTCTACGTCATCGACACCGGCGTGCGGATCAGCCACCAGACCTTCGGCGGCCGGGCCCGCAACGGCTACGACTTCGTCGACAACGACGCCGTCGCCCAGGACGGCAACGGGCACGGCACCCACGTCGCCGGCACCATCGCCGGTTCGCAGTACGGCATCGCCAAGGGCGCCACGGTCTACGGCGTGCGCGTGCTCAACAACTCCGGCAGCGGCACCACCGCCGGTGTCATCGCGGGCATCGACTGGGTCACCAAGAACCACGTCAAGCCTGCCGCGGCCAACATGAGCCTCGGCGGCGGTGCCTCCACCACGCTGGACGACGCCGTCCGCCGGTCGATCGCCGCGGGCGTCACCTACGGCGTGGCCGCCGGCAATTCCAACGCGAACGCGTCGGGCTTCTCCCCCGCCCGCGTGACCCAGGCGATCACCGTCGGCTCGACCACCAACACCGACGCGCGGTCCAGCTTCTCCAACTACGGGAACCTGGTCGACATCTTCGCGCCGGGCACCAGCATCACGTCGTCGTGGAACACCAATGACACCGCGACGAACACCATCAGCGGCACCTCGATGGCGACCCCGCACGTGGTCGGTGTCGCGGCCCGCTTCCTGCAGAACAACAAGACCGCCACGCCCGCACAGGTGGCCACCGCACTGATCAACGCGGCCACCAACGGCAAGGTGACCAACCCGGGTTCCGGGTCCCCGACCCGGCTCCTGTACTGGGCGCCGACGGCCTGATCGCGGCCACCCGGATGTCATGAAAGGGGCGTTCCTGACGAAATTCGTCAGGAACGCCCCTTTCATGACACTTTGCGCTACAGCACCTTGCGGATGCTCGGCACCACGGCCGCGAGTCCGGCGGCGTTCGGGTGCAACGGCGCGAAACTGTTGTTCACCACCGACGGGATGAGCCCCTCGATCCACTTGACACCGATCGGCTGACACGCGTCGTGACCGATACTGGGCGTCCGGATGTCGACGTACTTCGCACCGTGCGCGGCGGACTGTTCGGCCATCCGCGCGTTGAGCCGGTCCATGTTGGCCTGGATGTAGTCGGCGTCCTGCGGCAGCACCGGCACGAGCGGCCAGCAGCCGCGGGGTTTGATCCCGGTCGGGTAGCCGACCATGACGATCTCCGCCCGCGGCGCACGCTGACGGATCTGCTCGATCACCGTGCCGTAGGTCGCGGCGAAGGCGTCGATCTTCGTCGCGTACTTGTCCACCCCGCCCGCGGTGTTGGCCGCCTTGCACGAGGCGCCCACCGGAAGCAGGTTCACACACGACGTCGCGAGCCCGACCAGCCCGATGTCGTTCCCGCCGATGCCCACGGTCACCAAGGTCGTATCGGCCGAGAGCGCGCCGTACTGCGGCGGATTGGTGCCGGAGATGATGCCCTTCTGCGGATTGGTGAAATCGGACGTGGTCGCGCCGCCGCAGGTGACATCGCGCAGTTCGTCGACCTTGATCTCCTTCGCCAGCAGGGCCGCGTAGTTGATCGCGGACCGGGCGCAGGTGAACAGATCGGACTGCGGCAGGACCACGGAGCCCGCCGAGAACGAGTCACCCATCGCGACGTACACCTGTCTCTCGGCCGCGGCGAGAGCCGGTGTCCCGATTCCGACGAGGGTCAGTGCGGTGCCCGCCACCGCGGCGATCCGAGCGAGTCTTCTCCAACGAGAACGTGTCACAGCCGCCTCCAGCATGCGTCGTCGAATGCTGCCGGTCAGGGTCCGCCGGGAGCGGGTGAACCACTAGAACGGAGGCGCGCGTTCCTGATCAGAGTTTTGTAGGTTGCCTCTATGACGAAGGCGTCGGCACAGCCGTGGCGCCGGCTGGACGCCTCGATGCTGACCCGGCTGGAGCCCGACACCGCCGCGATCGCGTCCGCCGCGATGGACCAGGTCCGCGCCGGGCTGCGGACCCCGCTGGACGACCGGACCGTCGCGAACGTCCAAACCACCCTCGACGTCGCACTGGACGCCTTCTTCACCGAGATCGGCCAGCCCGACATCACCACCGACTGCGAGGTCTACCGGGCACAGGGCCGGGCCCAGCACACCGCGGGCCGCAGTCTGGAGGAGATGCTCGGCTTCTACCAGTCGGCGGCCCTGGGGGTCTGGCGGCAGCTCACCTCGGCGGCGCCGACCGTGGACCTGCCGACCCAGGCCATCGTCGAACTCGGCGAGGCCCTGTTCGCCTTCATCGCGGAACTCTCGGCCGCGGCCGCCGACGGATACGCCGAGGCGCGGTCACAGGCGGCGCGGGCCGGGCAAGCACGACGGGACCGGCTCCTCGGCCTCCTGCTCGCCGAACCGGCGGCCGCCCCGGACGTGCTCGACGACGCCGCGAGCCAGGCCACGTGGGCGCTGCCGGACCGCCTCGTCATCGCCGTCACCAGCGCCGACGTCACGCCGCGGTTGCTGGACCGGATGCCGGGACGGGTGCTGGTCGGCCGCCACCACGACCTCACGGCCGTGGTCATGCCCGCAGACAGGCTCGACTGGTACCTCGGCCGGCTACGCGACCTGCTCGACGACGAACAAGCCGGCATCGGTCCGGTGGTGCCGCTTCGCTCGGCCGCGCTCAGCGCCCGCCGCGCGAGCGCGCTGTGGCGGCTGACCCGCACCGGCGCCCTCGGCGGCGACGCCCTCGTCCACACCACCGACCACCGCATCGACCTGTTGCTGACCGCCGATCCCGAACTCGCCTCCGAGTTCTCGTCGGACATCCTCGCGCCACTGGCCGAGCTGCCGGAACCGGCGAGACAACGGCTCACCGCGACCCTCACGGCGTGGCTCGCGCGGCCCGACCAGCCACAGGCGATCGGCGACGAACTCCACGTCCACGTCCAGACCGTCCGCTACCGGATCCGGCAGCTGCGAACGCTCTTCGGCGGCACGATCGACGATCCGGCGGGCCGCTTCGCTCTGGCGATCGCCCTGCGGATCGATCCACTGGTATCGAGGGAACCTACAAAGCGCTCAGAGCGGAGCGTCCATCCGCTGCGTCCCGACGACCGATAGCAACCGCAGCGCGTTCTCCGAGGCGGTGCCGGGGTCGGCGGTGTAGATCACGACCTGCTGGTCGCGGTCGCTGATGTCGAGGACGTCGCAGTTCACGCTGACCGGGCCGACCATCGGATGCCGGAACGTCTTGCACAGCGTCGGCGCGGCGCAGACGTCGTGCGCGGCCCACAGCCGGGCGAATTCCTCACTGCCGTCGAGGAGTTCACGGATCAACCCGGTGACCTCGGGATCGTCGGGATAGCGGCCGGCGGTGGCGCGGAGATTCCGGACCGCGCTCGCGGAGAACTCCTCGACGTCGGACACCCCGTACAGCCGCCTGCCCTCCGGCCGCGGCCCGAGGAACGCACGGCGGACGAGGTTGCGGTCACGCCGTGGCAGCGCGGAGAAGTCCTCCATCAGAGCGGCGGCGAGGTCGTTCCAGGCGAGCACCTCGTAGGTCGCGGACAGCACGATCGCCGCCGCCTGCGGCAGACGCCGCACCAGCGCGAGAATGCTCGGCCGGACCTCCCGCGACGGCCCGGGCGGCGGTCCCGGCGGAGCACCGGCGAGGTGGTGCAGGTGATCGCGTTCCACATCGGACAGCCGCAGCGCCCTGCTCAGCCCGGCCAGCACCTCACGAGAGGGCCGGGGACCGCGAGCCTGCTCCAGCCGCGTGTAGTACTCGGTCGAGATGAACGCCAGCTGCGCCACCTCCTCGCGACGCAACCCCGGGGTACGGCGCCGCGGCCCGGCGGGAAGGCCGACGTCGGCGGGGGTGATGCGCTCGCGTCTGCTGCGCAGGAAGTCCGCCAGTTGTCGTCTGTCCACCACTCCAGTGTGGACGATGCCGGGACGCCAGCCAGGTACCGCCGGTGCCTGGATAGGCGCCGAGGGCGGGTGAAGCCTCGGTGCCATGACCAACACAACGACTGTTTCGGGCCTGCTGGACGGCAAGGTCGCTTTCGTCACCGGTGCCGGCCGCGGTATCGGAGCCGCCGCCGCACGGCTGTTCGCCAGGGAAGGCGCCCGCGTCGTACTCGCCGCCCGCACCGAATCCCAGCTGAAGACCGTGGCCGAGGAGATCCGCGCCGAGGGCGGCATCGCGGACCACGTGGTGTGCGACCTCGGCGACGCTGCGAGCATCCGCGAAGCCGTCGGCCGGGCCGTGGAGCTGCACGGCAAGCTCGACGTCGCGTTCAACAACGGTGCGACGAACGTGCCGCCCGGCCCGATGGACCAGGTGACCGAGGCCGATTTCGACCGCATCTACGCGGTGAACCTCAAGGGCCCGTGGCTGTCGATGCTCGCCGAGATCGAGGCGATCCGGGCCACCGCGGGGACCGGGGCCATCGTCAACAACACCAGCGTCGGCAGCTTGATGGCCAACCCGGACCTCCCCGCGTACGGCGCGATGAAACGAGGCGTCAACAGCCTCACCGCCTCGGCGGCCGTCACTTACGGGCCGGAAGGGATCCGGATCAACGGTGTCGCCCCCGGCACGACGATGACCGAGATGTTCAGCGAGTGGATGGAGAGCTCGCCGGGCATCCTCGAACAGCTCAACGCCCGGACCCCGCTGGGGCGCGTGGCTGAACCCGAAGAGGTCGCTCAGGCCGCCGCGTGGCTGCTGAGCGACCGCGCTTCCTACGTGACCGGCACGGTCCTGCGGGTGGACGGCGGCATGCTGTCCTGAGCGAGCCCCGTCGCCGATCCCCGTGATCGGTGACGTCGTGTGGCCACCGCAAGAATCCGGCGTGGCCCCGGTCACGGCTGGTCCAGGGCCCGTTCGATCGCGCGGCGGGCCCGGCCCGCGGCCGACAGATCGTGCTGGAGCTGCATGGCCGCGTTCAACGCCAGCCCGGCGGCGACGATCTCGAACAGCGCCTGGTCGATGTCGAACCCGGTGGGAAGCTCACCGTTCTCCACCGCAGTGGCCAGATCCGCCCGCAGTTGTCCGCGCCAGCGTGACCACACTTCGGCCACCGCGTCGCGGACCCTGCCCGGACGACCGTCGTACTCGGTGAGCGCGGCGGTCATCAGGCAGCCGCCGGGCAGCAGCGGCGCTTCCAGGTAGTCCACGGAGTTGGCGCACACCGCGCGCAGCCGTCGCAGCCCCGGCGGCTCGGCCAGCGCCGGCTCGACCACTCGGTGCCAGAAGTCCACGAACGCCTTGTCCAGCGTGGAGATCTGCAGTGTCTCCTTCGTCCCGAAGTGCTTGTGGACCCCGGACTTGCTCATCTCCAGCTCCTCAGCGAGCCGGCCGATGGTGATGCCGTCCAGCCCTTCCTCGGAAGCGATCTCGGCGGCGCGGCCGAGGATCCGGCCCTTGGTGGCCTGCGCTTCGGCCGCTGAGCGTCGGGGTGACATGTGACCAGAATAGCGTACGGACGTTCGCTATTGATTTAGCGAACGTCCGTACGCTAACTTTCGCGGCACTCACCGAGACGAAGGAGTGCGACATGCGAGTACGACGACTGGGCTGGGCCGGACTGGAGATCGAAGCGGCCGGCGAGCGGCTGGTGATCGACTACGTGCAGGACCTGTCGTCCCTGTTCACAGGCTGGAAGCCTGGCGAAGGACTGGCGACGCCGAGCGGGAATGTCACGGCCGCGCTGGTCACCCACCTGCACCGGGACCACACGGACGCTGCCGCGCTCGCGGATGTGCTCACACCCGGCGCGCCGGTACTGCGACCGGCACCCGGTCGCGGCGACGACGTGGACAACGTGACGACACTGCCCGCCGAGCGCGAACTGACCCTGCACCGGCTGGCCACCGAGGCCGTGGACGCCTGGTCCACCCGCGACGTCGGGTCGTTCCAAGTCACCGCGGTTCCCGCCGTCGACGGACTGGGCGACCCGCAGCTGAACTGGGTGGTACAGGCCGACGGGCAACGGGTCTTCCACGGCGGCGACACGATGTTCCACGGCTGCTGGTGGCTCATCGCGCGTCGGTTCGGCCCGTTCGACGCGGCGTTCCTGCCCGCCAACGGCGCAGTGGTCGACGCGCCGCACCTGCAGCCACCGAGCCCACTACCCGCCGCGATGGATCCGAGGCAGGCGGCCGCAGCCGCGGCGATCCTCGGCACCCGGTACGCGGTGCCCATGCACTACGAGGCGGAGCAGCCGGACAAGGTCGCCGGCTACGTCGAGGTCCTCGACCCGGAGGCCGAGTTCCGCGCCCACGCCGGACCCCGCGCGCACGTGCTGCCCATCGGGGAATGGCTGGATCTAATCAGGTAAGAAGCCCTTCTTTATCGCTTACGCGTGTCGTGTAACTAGTTGCGCGACACGCAAACGCGTAACGTATGGCGTAAGTATGCACGGTGATAATGCCCCTTATGACTGAGTGTCGCTCGACGAAAGGATCAGGAAGGCCGGAGCCGGCCATCTCGGGCCGCGAAAACGCGCACCGGAAGCGCGACGGGGGTGGGGCGATCACTCCAGGAGGACCGGTTTCGGCGCTCAGCGGCGATCTGAGAGCGTTTTGCCTGGTCAGGAGACCAGGGTGTGTCTGCCAAAGCGCAGATCCAGGCGATCGCGGCGTCGATGAGGACGGCAGATCGGTAGACGATCGCGTGTGTGGCGTCTCGGGTGGCGAGGCCGAGCCATTGCTCGGTGTGGCAGAACCGGCGTTCGATCACGTTGCGGTTCTTGTGATCGTGGGCGGCCGATCCCGTGATCAGGCGGCTCGCGGGGTGGACTCGTGCAGGTCGCCCATCCCCTGTGGGCCAGAACGCGCAACCTTTGCCGGACGCCCCCTTGGGATCTTCGGGTCAGGTCCGCTTGCGACTCGCGATCTCGTCGGAGAGCCTCTGCACGTGGGCGGGGTCCGCGTCCCGGGCGAGGGCGACGTAATGGTCCATGACGGCCGGCCGGAAGCGCACGGGCAACGTCTGTCCTGGAGCGAGCCGGGTGAGCTCGGTGATCGTGAGGTCTTCGTCTGCGACACCGCGGAACGAGATGCCGCCGGCGGTCTCCACGTCGAACATCAGGACCACGCGTGGATTGCTGTTGACCTCCCGCCAGTCGACGAGAACGCCGAGCGCAAGCGCCCCCGTACGCAGTTCCGCATTGCGCTTGCGTGCTTCACTGCTCAGGATCGGGTTCGGGGCGACGCCCGGGAAGGCGGGCCCGACGCCGAGCGATTCCCGACTCAAGTCGGGCCTGAGCTGCGCCATCAGATCGTCGATCTTCTTCTTCGAACCGAACATCCTGGCCCCTCCCGCACACCGGTGCCGGAATCTCGGCCTGGCGCTCGCCCTCACCGCGATTGTACGGCGCGGCCGTTCCCGGCCTCCGTCCCGTTGGGGTCGCGGACGGGCTCGGTCGGTGCACCAGCTCGCCCTGTCGTCCCTGCCCTCGCCTTCGGGGCTCAGGGGCGACCTGAGAGCGTCTTGACTGGTCAGGCACCCCTTGGAAAACCTGTTGGCGGACCGTGGTGGCCGCTGCTAGCTTTCCGGGGACCGTGAGACAGACCGAGGAGGTGGTACCCGTGAACCTGACGATGACATGGGTGCTCCCCTCTGGGGTCACGGTCGGGCGATAGGTCGTCCGGGAGCGCCGTCTGTGAGCACTCCCGAAAGGCACGACCATGCACTTCACATCCGAACAGCGCCTCGACGACGATGTCCTCGAGCGCGAGTTCCTCCTCGGCGAGATCCCCGGCGCCCTGTGGATGTCCGGATCCGCCACCGCGCCGGTCCCGCTGATCCTGCTCGGGCACCCCGGCGGACTGGGCAAGATGCATCCCCGGCTGGTGGCACGGGCTCTCGGCACTGTGGCGGAGGGCTATGCCGCCGCGGCCATCGAGCTCCCCGGAGCCGGAGACAGGCCGCGTTTGGCCGGCGTCGACGAGGCCCGCGCCGATCTGCAGCGGGCGGCGAAGGCGGGCGAGCCGGTCAGCGACGAGATCGTCGACCGCCTCGTGCTCCCGCTGGTGGAACAGGCGGTCCCGGAATGGCGGGCCACCGTGGACGCTCTTCAGTCATTGCCGGAGATCGGCGGCCCGGTCGGGATCGCGGGCGGGGTGACCGCCATCGGCGTCCGGATGGCGGTGGTCGAGCCGCGTATCGCTGCCGCGCTTCTGTTCGCCGGGAGCTACGTGCCTCGCAGCATGTTCGCCGAGGCCCGGAAGATCACCATTCCGCTGCATGTCCTGCTGCAGTGGGACGACGAAGGAAACGACCGGCAGCTGGCCCTGGATCTGTTCGACGCCTTCGGCTCCGAGGAGAAGACGCTGCACGCCAACATGGGCGGGCACACCGGCATCCCGCGATTCGAAGGGGAAGCCGGAAACCGGTTCTTCGCCCGGCACCTGAAGTAGTCCCCTCGTGAGTGGTAGGGACGGTTCTAACCGTCCCTACCACTCACGAGCCCTGGTCAGACGGCTTCGAGGACGAAGAACAGGAAGCTCAGGAAGGCCGTCTTGCCCGCGAGCTCGTCGGGGAACCGTTCGTAGGCGGCCGGTGCGGGAGGGGGCTCGCTGACGACGGCGGTCCGGAAGCCGGCCGCGGTGAAGGCGTCGGTCATCGCGTGCAGCGGCCGGTGCCAGTACGTCAGCACGGCCTTATGGCCGGCGAAGGTGCATTCGTCGGACCACTTGATCGTCTTGAAGTAGTCGGCCTCGGGGTAGAGCAGCTTGTAGATGATCGGGTGGTTGACGGCCATGATCAGCCGTCCGCCGGGTTTCAGCACACGCCGGATCTCGGCGAGCGGCGCCGCCCAGTCCTCCAGGTAGTGCAGCACCAGGGCCGAGATGACGTCGTCGAACGCGCCGTCGGGAAACGGCAGCGGACTGCCCATGTCGGCGACTTGCAGAGCCGCGTCGGCGCCGAGGCGCTTCCGTGCCAGCTCCACCATCTTGGCGCTGGAGTCGAAACCGGTCACGATGGCGCCTCGGTCGCGCAGCGCCTCGAACAGGGGGCCCGACCCACAGCCCGCGTCCAGGATCCGCCTGCCGGACACATCACCGGCCAGGTTCACGATCGCGGGTTTGGTGTAGTAGGCGTTGTTGAGGCTGGTCTCGTTCTCGACCGCGTACGCCTCGGCGAAGCTGTCGTAGTCGTTTTCCGCGGCCTCGGGAGTGGCAGTCATATGGCCGAATATGGCACGACCGGCTCGCCCCATGTCGGCGTTTACTCGCCGGCCACCGTGTACACCAGCTCGAGGACCCCGGACGGGAAGGCCGTGCTTTTCACCAGGCTCAGGTTTAAGGGCTGATCCAGCTCGGGGAACAGCGGCGCGCCCTTGCCGGTGGCGGCGGGAAGCACCCACAGCCGGTACTCGTCGACCACACCGAGCTTGATCAGGGAGTGCAGGAACTCGGTACCGCCGGCGGCGACGAGGTCCTTGCCGGGTTCGGCCTTGAGCTTGGCTACCTCCTCCGCCGTGTCACCGGCGGCGATCGTGGTCTCGGGCCAGTCCTCAGCGGATTTCAGGGTGCGGGAGAACACGACCTTGGGGATCTCGTTCATCGCCTTGGCGGACGGGTGATCGGAGGTGGGCCAGAAGCCGGCCATGGCCTCGTAGGTGTTGCGGCCCATGAGGAAAGCCCCTGCGTCCCACAACCGGCTGACGAAGTACTCCTCCTGCTCGGGGTCGTCGATGCTCATCATGACGTCCCGGATCCCGTTGTCCCCGTCGGCGCTCTTGCCGTCGAGCGAGACGTAAAAGCCCAGAATCAGTTTCCGCATCAGCTGTCTCCCAGTGTGTTCTCGCGCCGGTACCACTCCGGCCTGGGACCACTCTTCCTCCGACAACCTGCAGTGTCAAGACAAAAATATTTGTCGGTGTCGAATCGCTGCTCCCGGTCCAGGATTCGAACCTGGGAGAACGGATTCAAAGTCCGTCGTGCTGCCGCTACACCAACCGGATCGACCGGATCGACGCAAGAGAATTCGCCGCCGGAAATCAATTCTTTTTCAGAATTAACGCAAGAAGGGAAGTCGTCCGGACAATGAAGAGGGCCCCGAGCTGCACAGATGCCCTTGGATACCCGATGGACACGCGACTGCGAAAGCGGGGTCTACCTCCAGGAGCGCTACGAGATCCAGGTGCTGGAGTCCTTCGGGGTCACCCCGCCGAAGGCGAACGATGCCGGTGCGATCTACACGAAGAAGGCACCGGACGTGAACGCCGCCACCGCGCCGGGCACGTGGCAGACCTACGACATCAGGTTCCGCGCGGCACGCTACGACAGCACCGGCACCAAGATCGCCGGCGCACGGGTGAGCCTGTGGTGGAACGGGAAACTGGTGCACGACGACGTGGCGATCGACGGCAAGACCGGGGCCGGCCGTCCGGAGGACCCGTCACCGGCCCCGATCCGCTTGCAGGATCACGGTGACCCCGGGGAGAACCCGAGGTTCCGCAACGTGTGGGTGGAACGGATCAAGTCGCGCGAAGGTGGCGTTTCAGGAGAGTGCCGGGTCGACGATGGAGGAATCGGGACGTTCAGTGCCCCGATTCCTCCATCGTCGCGGGGACACCCCGTCACACCTTCCACCCGGCACGAAGACACCGGATCCCAGCGGGTAGGCAAATACCAGTCCGTTAGAACCGTCCCTGCCACTCACGAGCGAATGTCATCGAGGAGGGCGAGCAGCCGCTCCCAGTGGCGCTGCGATCCGGCGGCGTCGAAGGCGTCGGTGTCGGCCATGGTGTAACCGTGGACGGTGCCGGGGTAGATCTCGCAGGTGTAGCTGACACCGGCGGCGTCGAACGCCTGGCTGATCTCGGTGATGGCTTCGGGTGTCATGTCACCCTCGGCGAGGCCGAGGTGGACTTTCGCGGCGAGGCTCGGGATCTGACGGTGCGGGCTGTCGGGCGCGTCGGTGACCAGGGCTCCGGGGTGGAAGCCGGCGACGGCGGCCACCTGGTCCGGGTGGGCGGTCGCGGTGCGCAACGCGAGGACGGCGCCCATGCAGTAGCCGATCGTGGCGACCGGCCCTGATCGCACCTCGGGTCGCGCGGTGAGGAAGCTGAGGTAGGCCTCGGCGTCGCGCAGGGTGTTTTCGGTGGTGTGTGCCTGGATGAGGGGCATGATCT
Source organism: Amycolatopsis speibonae (assembly GCF_042647925.1). Lineage (NCBI taxonomy): Bacteria > Bacillati > Actinomycetota > Actinomycetes > Pseudonocardiales > Pseudonocardiaceae > Amycolatopsis > Amycolatopsis speibonae. Next base: position 127,982 of record NZ_JBHRWK010000025.1, on the reverse strand, counting down.
CGCTGAACAGCCCGGACCGGTTTTCGGCGGTGATGTGCTCGGGAAGGTCGAACACCGGTGCCGGGCGATGCCGGTAGAAGACGTTGGGGACGAGGACGTAGTACCCGTGTCCGGCCAGTTCGCGGGCCATTTCCCAGAGGACGGGGCGTGGTCCGAAGGCATCCGGGTAGAGGAGGACGCCGGGATGGCTGCCGCCGTCGTCGGGGAAGGCGGCGAAGGCGTCGGCCTGACCGTCCGGGGTGGGAATCTGCGGCGTGGTGGTGGGAATGGTGCTTTTCCTTTCTCTGCTCGGGCGGCGGCCCGGCGGTTCGCCGTGCGTCCCGTGCCTCCAACTTGCCAGTCGGCACCAAGTTTTGCCCCTTCGCCCCGCACAACGTCCGGCAGACATGTGTTGTGAACCCGTGCCCCACCAGCGAACGGGTCAAGCGGCCCTTGGAGCACATCGTTCGGCCTTGAAACCGCAGGTCAGACCCCTGATCTGCAACGGCTGACCGGGCCCGGACGAGTGAAGGGCCAGGTCTGAGGACGAGGAGCAACGACGTGACGGATGCAACGATCCACGAGATCACCGGCAAGTACCGGTCCATCAAGTTCGACGGCAAGGCCGTGACGATCACCATCGTGACCGGGAACTGGGTGTCCCGGTCCGAGCTGGTCCACCGGTTCCGGCTGCGCAAGATCCAGGCCATCGACAGCAAGCGCCCGGCCAAGCTGGACCCGACCGGAATGGTCACCTTCCGCCTGGCCGGAGAACCGCCGGAACTGCCTCCTCTGATGCCCGCGATGTCCTCGAAGGCTCCGGCGAACGGATTCGCGTTCTCGAAGCAGATCCTGCCCGACGTCGATGCCCTCGTGGAAGCGATCGAGGACGCCTTGGACGACCTGGACTGACATTCCGAAGAAGCGGGTATCCCAGTCCTACGGGATGGTTACAAGGGGACCGATGAGCGGGCTACGGCCGGATGCGCTCATCGGTCTCGCCAAGCCAGCGGCGACAGCGTCACAGCAGCTTCCGCGATACGTCGAGCGGTCTCGGTCACAAGTCCCTTACGACCGGAGTCGATCCATCCGGCAACTCGCTCGACTCCGCTTTCCCGGTACTCGACGGCTTGGAACAGCATTTCGAGCTTGTCCGCGTCCTTCGCGCATTTCGCTTCGATGGTCTGCCGGGTCTCGTACTCGTCCACTGCCGATCGGACCAGGTCACGCGAAGCAGACGGCAGGGCGGCTGTCTGGTCGGCGGTGATCTCTCGCGGCTCAGGCTTGCTCATGTACTTCGCCGCGGTGTGCGGGATGTCCCCGGTCCGCGTCTCCTGAGTGTCGTGCCAGAGGGCCAGGAAAGACGCGCGTTCGGGATTCGCGCCCTCTTCGACCGCGAGGAGAGCCGCGATCTGTGCCGTACGAAGGCTGTGTTCCGCGACCGACTCGGGAACACGAACACCGACATGCCACCACCCGGTGCGGCTCATGCGCTTGAGCAAGCCGAGTTCGTAGGTGAACGCAGCGAGCGAGGTGGACTCGTCTTCTGGCATGGGGGTTGTTCTCCTATCGATCGGCGAGACGCAGAGCGTAGTAAAGGCCAGCGACCTGATCACGTCCCTCTTGAGTGAGCACGTTGACGGAAGTGATCATCTCCAGAGCCCTGGCGAGTGCGCCACGGGCGTCGGGGCTGGTGGTGAGGAGAGCCGGACGGCTTGCCACGAGGGTATGCACGGTGTGCAGGTTGAGCGGCAGATGCGGTGAGGCTGGATCCAGCCGGCTCACCAGGTGATGGAGCAGCCGCACGCCGGACCACGCCTTGGTGTCGTCAGCGGCCATGAAGGTGTCATCGGTCTGATCGTCGGGAAGTTCGCCGATCCAGTGTGCCCAGTAGTTGAGGTTCGCGAGGTCGGCGCGCGTCCCGTTGGCGCGAATGACGAAGTCGTGCAGGTGGGAGCCATCTCCGATCGAGGCCAGCGCGACAGAGGCGGAACGCGCCTCCAGCAAGCTAGTGACATCACCGTCAGCGATGCGCCGTCGACCAGCACTCGACCACTCACCGCGCAGCCACTCCGCCACCTGGTCACGCTGGTCGAAGCCGAGCAAGTAGACCGCCTGCCGTCGGAGCAGTGCTTCCTCGGCATGAACTCCCCGTTCCGCGACGGTCATCAGGTGATCGAAGAACCGGGTCCGCTCGGTGGCGCCCATCGTAGGGCCGGACGCGACTGGCCCTCGGCGTGGCACCTTCGGCTCAAAGATCTCCAGCTCTTGCGGCAGATACCCGGTGAACGGCCACGTGATCAGGTTCGTCAGCGTCTTGCGATGCACGCTTGCCGCGAGTGGGTGCACCTCGGGATCGACCCATTGGTCACCGGAGGCGATCCCGGTCGAGAGGACAAGATCGGCCTCGACCGCCGCTCGCAGGTGCCGACCGGTAGACGAGGGAGCCCCGAGCCTGGACAGCCGGGAACACAACCTGACGAAGTCCCCAGCGGGCATCGCGGACAAGGGACGCCGTCCTGACTCCCACCCTTGGACTGTGCTGCCGTCGACCGCGAGACGTTCCGCAAGGCGCTCTTGCGTCAGGCCTGCGGATTGGCGTGCGAGCTTGAGAACAAAACCCGTCACGATGCCCGTTGAACGGGAACCCTGACTCCCAGTCAGTGTTGCCGGTGCTCCGGTCACGGTCGCTCCCAGATCTGGACGAGTCCGGTCGAACCACACCCGTACTCGCGGTCCGTTCTACCTGCTCTCTGGTGATCGTAGCGTCACTCCACGGGGTTTCGGGATGGCTCTGAGCAGCCAGAACACGACGGGAGTGACCAGGATGAGGACAGCTGTCCCGCGAAGTCGACAGCGTCACGGCGCTCGCCGGTCGTGCGTGCCACAGCCACGGCAAGCGTCGTTGTCGGCGGCGGCTGGATACGAGTGGCGGCTGTTCGCCGAGACCGAGGCGCACTTGTACCGACGTGCCCTGCTGGCCCCGGATCTCTACTGGCCCCCGATGCTGCTCGCCTGGTGCGAAGAGGACCAGCGGGAACCACTCGGGCATGAGCGAATGGCCATTAATGCGGACCGGATTACAGCCCCATCGGCAACCGTGCGTTGCCCACGATGCGGCGGCCTGCTGCTCGACGCGAACGCGGTAGCACGCGGCGAAAGGGTGCGCGGTGGACAAGGCTGACCGCGAACTCCTCGCAGGCCTCGCGAAGGTCAATACCGAGATCGGCGAAGTGACGCTGCGACTGCTCACGCTGCAACCGTCGAACGAGCACTACGCGGCCGGACTGCGGAGGCTCGGCCGGGACCTCGTGAAGACCGGCGCCGCGCTTGCTCGGCGTGCGAGCGAGTTGGACGGCCAGGAGCAGCCCGCCGAACTTCTGTCCGGCGCCCCTCCGCCGAGCGCTCCCTAGGTTCTCGGCCGCCGCGTCTTGCCCCTCGCTCGGCGCGGCGGCCGAGTCCCACACGCAATCCCTTGATCTCCCGGTTACCGCGTTGGTGCTCTGTCCCAGCACGGCAGCCGGATTCGACCTGCCCACGTGACGAGAGGACAGCTCGATGCCACGCAACCCAGCAGGACCGAGCCCGACCCGGTCGGTGCCGGGCAAGGACAGGCCCACCAGCCCCACAGATCCCAACTCCCGCCCGCCGAACGTGCCTCCTCCGCCGCCACGTCCGGAACGCTAGGAGAGGCCCGTGCCCAAGAACCGAAAGCCTCGTCAGCGCGATCCACGTAGCTGTCTCGCCGGAGGTCAGGAAGGGAACAAGGTCTTCGGCGAAGCGGGCAGTCGTCCGCCACAGCAGCCGACCGGACCGACACGACCTGGTGGCGGCTACCGCTCGACCCGGTTCTGTTGGCCGCCGGACCTGCCCGAACAGGACGACGAGGTTTAGAATCGCCTCATGCGAAGGACCCGAGAAATGCGCAGGCTGACGGACGTTTTCCTTGCAGGAGATGCCCAAGCCCGCTTCTCCAGCGGGGACCTCCGACGCGAGGCGAACATCACCAATCAACGGCTGGCCACGCTGCTCGAAGTTCTGCGTGACCGTGGCTGGATCGCTCACGGATGGGGCGAGAACGCACCCGGCACCCCGCCCTACTACGTACTCACCGATGTCGGTCGGCGCGAGCTGACCGATTAGTCACATGGGCTAACCGATGTCGAAGCAGACGAGCGCCGAGTAGGTCAACCCGGCATCCTCGTGCCCTCTAGGGACGAAGACGTTGGTCAACGTCATCGAGGACACCCAAGCCGGTTTCCTTTCTTCCTCGCGCAGGCCCTTCTCGAACCTCTCGATCCTCAGCGCCATGTCGTTTAGATCATCGTTGACGAAGCTCTCGATCCGCTGCTGCACTGACTGCCTCCATATAAAGGTGTCGACCCCGGTTCCCACGGCGTCCACAAGGTCGTCATGGGAGTCGAGCGGGAACTTGATCATTTGCGCTTCGAGCTGGTGCAGACGTCGCTCGTGGAAGACACGGCCTCGCTGGTACTTCGCCAGCAACGAACCGGCACGGATTTCCTTGGGCCGTGACTGGTGCACGGTGTGGACGCGCACGGCAGGTCACGACCCACTACGCGCATCCGGCGATACCGCAGCTGGAGTTCTACGACCGGATCGCGGGCTGGGTGGCGCCCGGCGGCACGCTGCTGATCGTCGGGCACCTCCACACCCATCACGGCCACGGCCACTCTTCGCCTGCCGAAGCGTCGGTCACCGCCGCGGCCGTCACGGCCCGGCTGGACGAGAAGGTCTGGGACGTCGTCACCGCGGAGGAGTGCCGGCGGGTCCAAGGTGGCCGGGAGATCCCTCTCGAGGACGTCGTCGTGCGCGCCATCCGGCGCCAGTAGCTATCGCGCGCCGTGCCGGGCGAGGAACAGGCGCTGTTCGGCGGTGGCCTCCCGGTCCTCCGGACTGTCGCCCCCGAACCCTCCGTGGGTCATCGCCTCGAACACGTGCAGTTCGGCTTCCACACCGGCGGCGCGCAGGGCGCGGTGCATGCGGACGGTGTTGGAGAGAAACAGATCGCGGGTTCCGCTGCGGAGATAGGTGGGCGGGAAGCCGGTCAGGTCGCCCAGGACCGGGGAGAGGTACGGGTCGCGCAGGTCCGCGCCTCCCGCGTAGAGCTCGTTCGGCTCTCGAAGGCTGCGCAGGACGTTGTCCACTCCGGCGAGGGTCTGGAAGGTGTCACCCGCTTCGGTGAGGTCCACCTGTGGGGTGTTGAGCACCAGAGCGGCAGGCATCGGCAGCCCGGTGTCCTTGGCGCGCAGCAGGAGAGCGGAGGCGATGTTCCCTCCCGCGGAGTCGCCGCCGACGAAGACCCGCGACGGATCGCGGTCCCGCAGCGCGCGCCGGTACACGGCGATCGCGTCGTCGAGGGCGGCCGGGTACGGGTGCAGCGGCGGCAGCCGGTAGTCCACGCCCCAGGTGAGCATTCCCGCGGACAGCGCGGCCCTGCCGGTGGTCACCCGGCAGGCGTCCCCGCCGCCGACCAGCAGCGCGCCGGGATGCATCCAGAGGAAGACCGGCTCGTCCGGCGTTTCTTCCAGCCCGTGGGGCCTGGCGGCGTACAGGGCGATGCCGTCCACCTCGAAGTTTTCGACGGTGACCGGCAAGTCGGCGATCGGGAACCGCCGGGCCGTGGACCGGTTGGCCTCATCGACCATCTCGAACCACGCGCCGGTGTCGTCGAAGGCCGGGTAAGTCAGTTCACCGCGTGTGGCCGCGAGCCAGGCTTGTGCCTGCTCGCTGACCGTGGACGGAGCGGGGAACGTGCGCTCGTTCATGCTTGGCCCCTCTTGTTGCGAAACCACGTGACGAGCACTACGTTAACCAACTAAATTAAGTCGCACAAGGAAATGGGGCTCATGCCCAGAACCAGTGAGCGCGGTGGCCCCCGGACGCGTGCCCGGATCCTGGAAGTCGCGAACCGGATGTTCTTCGAGCGTGGGTACGAAGCCGTCACCGTCGCCGAGATCGCGCGTGAGGCGGGGTTCTCGAGCGTGACGGTCTTCAATCACTTCCCGCGCAAGGAGGACCTCTTCCTGGACCGCGCTGCCGACGCCGCCGAGCTGGTGCGCTCGGCCGTCCGCGACCGCGCGCCGGGCGTCGAGGTGCTGGCGTCCTTGCGGGACATGTGCCTCCGCGTCTTCGACTCCCGGCACCCGCTGTCCGGCGTCAACGACAGTTCGCTGCCCTTCTTCCGAACGGTCGCCGAGTCGCCCGCGCTCGTCGCGCGTGCGAGGGCCATCGAGTCCGAGCTTCGGCGGACGCTGGCCGAGGAACTGGATCGGGATCCGGCCTTCGAGGGCGACGGGATGCTGCTCGCCGCGTTCTTCGTGGCCGGGTACGGCGCGGTGCTGGTCGAGACCGTGCGCCGCCTGCTCGACGGCGACGCGGTCGACGCCGTGGTGATGGATCACCGCGTGAGCCTCGACAGGCTGTTCATCGCGCTCCGCGACGGGGTCGGCCGCGGTTAGCCGAGTCGCAGTCGATCGGCCAGGCCGGCGGCGGTGAACGCGGCGACCAGGTCTTCGCGGCCTTCGGTGAAGTGCTCCCAGCTGTCGAAGTGCACAGGGACGACCGTGCGGGCGCCGAGGATCCGCGTCGCCTCCGCGGCCAGTGCGCTGTCGAGGACGAGCAACGCGCCGTCGAAGACCGGCTGCAGGCGTGGGGCCCCGGCGAAGAGCACGGCGGCGTCGACAGGGCCGAACCGGTCGGCGACCTGCCGGACGGCGTCGAGCGAGGCGTTGTCGCCGCTGACGTAGACGGTCGGCAGGTCCTTGCCGGTGAGCACGAAGCCGACGACGTCTCCGGTGACCTTCTCCGCGCCTTCCGGCCCGTGGAGCGCGGGCGCGGCGGTCACGGTCACCGCTCCCCCGTCCGGCCGGGTCAGTTCGACCCGTTCCCAGGTCTCCAGCCCTTTCGCGGTACCGCCCAGCCGCCCCGCGCCGCTGGGCGTGGTGAGGGTCAGCGGCACGTCGGCCAGCAGTTTCCGGCCGGAGTTGTCGAGGTTGTCGGGGTGTTCGTCGTGGGACAGCAAGACGGCGTCGACGCGGCCGAGGTCCGCGGGATCGATCGAAGCCGGCGCCGTCTTGGTCAGGCCGGGTCTCCCGTCGGGCCGCCCGTAGTGGCCGGGCTCGTCGAAGGTCGGGTCGGTCAGGAACCGCAGGCCGCCGTACTCGATCAGCGCGGTCGGGCCGCCGAAAACCTGGACGGAGAGCTGGTCACTGATCTGGTTCATCGTTCACCTCACGGATAGGTAGTCCTTCTTCCGTGAGCAACGTTAGCCAGTTATCACGGAAGAGTGCAATAGCTTCCGTGAGTCTTTCTCATGGTTGAACCTGGCGCCTACCATGAGAACGTGGACGACACCGATCTTGACGCCGCTGCCCTGCCGCCCGCGCCGGGCGATGGGCAGTACGCCGCGCTGGCGCTCGCCAACACCACGATCGCGCTGCCCGGGAACCAGTTCACCGATCTCCTCGGCACCCCGGCCGCAGCGACGGACTGGCTCGTCGCGCACGGGCTCGCCCCGGTCGACGCCGGTCTGCAGGAGATGTGCGCGGGACTGGTCCGTTCACTGCGCGAGCAGGTACGGGTGCTGCTCGCCTCGAGGTCTTGCTCGGATCCGGCTCCGCAGAGCGCTCTCAACGCCGTGAACGACGCGCTGAGCAAGGCCCCCACCGCGGAACTGCTGCATTGGGACCCGGTCCGCGGGCTGTACCGCACAGCGTCGCATCCGATCACCCAGATCGTCGAGCACGCGTTGGCGACGCTGGCCGCCAACGCCGCGGATCTGCTCACCGGGCCGGACGCCGAGCGGATCGCCGCCTGCGGATCGGCCCCGTGCACCCGGTTCTTCCTGCGCAACGGACGGCGTCAGTGGTGTTCCGTGCGGTGTGGTGACCGGGCCCGCGCCGCACGCGCCTATGCCAAGCGCTCCCAGCCGGCCGAGGCGGCTCAGCGGTAGGACGCGAAGCGGTCCAGCAGCGGCTTCGGGGAGTCTTCGGCGAAGCAGAGGACAAGGTTTTCGGCGGATTCGGCCGCCGAGGCCTCGCTACGCGGGAAAAGAGCCTTCTCGTACGCGCCGAGAGCGGCGTCGACGTCGCCGGGATGAGCGGCGAGCGCCAGGCCGAGTTCGGAGCCGTCGAACATCGCGAGGTTGGCACCCTCGCCGGCGAACGGCGACATCAGGTGGGCGGCGTCGCCGAGCAGGGTGACGCCGGGGACGCGGTCCCAGCGGTGACCGATCGGCAGCGCGTGGATCAGCCGGGGTGTCAGGTCGCCGTCCGCGTCGAGGATCAGTGCCCGCAGTCCCGCGTCCCAGCCGTCGAAGCGGTCGAGCACGGCGGCTTTCGCGGCGACGGTGTCGCTGAAGTCGATCGTGGAGAGCCATTCCTCGGCGGTCTTCAACGCGATGTAGACGTGGAGGCTGCCGGTGCTGTCGTGGTGCGCCAGGAAGCCTTTGGCCGCGCCGAGGGCGAAGAACATGCCGCCTCCGACGAGCGCGGCGCTCTCGGGGTGGCGGTTCTCGGCGTCGTGAAGGTGCACCTCGACGAAGGAGATTCCCTCGTAGGCCGGTCGAGCGCCGGAGACCAGGGGCCGGACCTTGGACCACGCGCCGTCGGCGCCGATCAGCAGGTCCGTGGTGAACGCGGTGCCGTCGACAAGGGTGACTTCGTGCCGGCCCCCGCCGAGCGCGCGGGTGCCGGTGACCTTGGCATCCCAGCGCACGGTGCCCTCGGGCAGCGAACCCAGCAGCAGGTCTCGCAGGTCGCCACGGGCGACTTCGGGACGATCGCCGTCGCTGTCGTCGGCCTCCTCCAGGTGTACGACGCCGTGCTGGTCGAGGATGCGCATGGCCTCGCCGCCGGGGTGCACGAGTGCGCGGAATTCGTCGTGGAGCCCGGCCGCCCGGAGTGCTTCCTGGCCGGAGTCCTCGTGGATGTCGAGCATTCCGCCCTGCGTCCGGGCGGAAGGTGAAGCGTCGAGGTCGAAGACCGCGGCTTCGACGCCGTTGACGTGCAGGACGCGGGCCAGGGTGAGTCCGCCGAGGCCGGCGCCGATGATCGCGATGGGGTGATGTGTGGTCATGTCGGATTCCTTTCGGGTGGTACGGCGGTGTCCGTGATCCCGGTGATGAGCACCCGCAATCCCCACGACATCCGCTGTGCCGGTCGTCCGGTGAGCAGGTCGGCCGCGTGGGCCGCGATCTGCGGGTGGGTCGTCTCGTCGGCGTCGCGCACGGCGCGGGCCAGCGCGTCCCAGTCGTCCGGTGTTTCCTGGTCGGCGTGCTCGGCCGCGGTCGCCGTCGCGTGCTGCAGGAGGATGTCGATCCCCCACGCACGCCGCTCGGGTGGCACGTCGCCCTCGGCGAGGAGGACGAGCAGGTTTTCCACCAGGCGCAGGTAGTTCTCGCCACTCGGGCGGGCCACCAGCGCGGACAAGGCGAGCCCGGGATACTCCAGCAGCATCGAGGTGTAGGCCGTGAGCAGCCGTTCGAGCCGGTCACGCCAGCCGCCCTCGGACGGTGGCACGGGGATCGTGCCGAGGAGTTCGTCCAGGATCGCCGCGTGCAGCTCGGCGGTGTTGCGGACGTACACGTAGAGCGAGGCCGCGCCGGTGTCGAGTTCCTGCGCCAGCCGACGCATCGTGACCTTCCGCAGGCCTTCCTCGCGCAGGATCCCGACAGCGGCGGCGACGATGCCGTCACGGGTCAGCGCGGGTTTGGCCGGTCGTTCCCGGCGGCTCTTCTCGGGTGCCATACGTCAATCATAACGAACATGTTCGTGACGAACAAGTTCGGAGCGAACATGTTCGACACAGGTCACATCGAGTGGCACTACTTCCATCGGGGGTTTGTCCGTCCACTGCGGACTGAAATGACGAAGGCAGAGAGATCAACTCTCTCTGCCACTTCTAACATATAGCGCACCTGGGGGCTTGCGGCAAGACCCCGGTCGTGCCGCAGAATCTCCCGCCGTGAACCACGAGCACGACACACGGGGGAACTCTTTGATCGACGTGATCATCGCCGGCGGCGGTCCGACCGGCATGATGCTGGGCGCCGAACTACGGCTGCACGGCATCCGCGTGGTCGTCCTGGAGAAGGATGCGGAACAGTCCAAGGTCGTCCGCTCCATGGGCCTGCACGCGCGCAGTATCGAGGTGATGGACCAGCGAGGCCTGCTGGAGCGCTTCCTGGAACACGGGACGAAGTATCCGGTCGGCGGCTCTTTCGCGGGCATCGTCAAACCGGCGCCGTCCTTGGACAGCGCGCACGCCTACATCCTCGGCATCCCCCAGACCATCACCGACCGCCTGCTGATCGAGCACGCCACCGAGGTGGGCGTCGAGATCCGGCGCGGCTGCGAAGTGGTCGGCCTGAGCCAGGACGACGACGGCGTGGACGTCGAAGTGGCCGACGGGTCGAAGCTGCGATCGCGCTACCTCGTCGGCTGCGACGGCGGACGCAGCACGGTGCGCAAACTCCTCGGGATCGGCTTCCCCGGCGAGCCCGCCACGGCCGAGACGCTGCTGGGCGAGATGGAGCTGACCGAGGACTGGGAAACGGTGCTCGCCGTGATGACCGAGGTCCGCAAGACCCAGTTGCGGTTCGGTCTCTCCCCGATCGGCGACGGGGTGTACCGGGTCGGTGTCCCCGCCGAAGGGCTGGCCGAAGACCCCCGGGTCCCGCCGGCGTTCGAGGAGATCAAACGGCAGCTCAAAGCCGTCGCCGGCAGCGACTTCGGTGTGCACTCGCCGCGCTGGCTCTCCCGCTTCGGCGACGCCACCCGGCTGGCCGAGCGGTACCGCGTCGGCCGCGCGTTCCTGGCGGGCGACGCGGCGCACATCCACCCGCCCGTCGGCGGACAGGGACTCAACCTCGGTGTCCAGGACGCCTTCAACCTCGGCTGGAAACTGGCCGCCGCGATCACCGGCTGGGCACCGAAAGACCTGCTCGACACCTATCAGACCGAACGGCACCCGGTCGCCGCCGCCGTCCTGGACAACACCCGCGCGCAGATGCAGCTGATGTCGCTCGACCCGGGCTCCCAGGCGGTCCGGCGGCTGCTGGCGGAACTGATGGAGTTCGAGGAAGTGAGCCGGTTCCTGACCGAGAAGATCACCGCGACCGGGATCCGCTACGACTTCGGCGACGGGCACGAACTGCTCGGCCGCCGCCTGCGGGACCTCGAACTCGAGCAGGGGCATCTCTACGGGCTGACCCGCGGCGGCCGCGGCCTGCTGCTCGACCAGACCGGCAGCCTTTCGGTGCGGGACTGGGCGGACCGCGTCGACCACGTCGTCGGCGTCAGCGAAGAGCTGGGTGCACCGGCGGTCCTGCTGCGCCCTGACGGTCACGTGGCCTGGGCGGGCGACGACCAGGAGGAGCTGCTCGTCGCGTTGCGCCGGTGGTTCGGTGAGGGCCAAGTCCTCTAGTACGCCAGGGGCACCGGCTATTGGCTGGTGGCGTTCCGAACCCGTTGCCACGACAGGAGTTGATGACCATGACCGGACGGGTCGTGCACTTCGAGATCCCCTTCGAAGACGGCGAGCGCGCACGCGGTTTCTACCGGGAGGTCTTCGGCTGGAAGACCGTCACACCGCCCGGGATGGACTACACGATGGTCTCGTCGGGGCCGACCGCCGGAACCGGCATGCCCTCGGAACCGGGGTTCATCAACGGCGGGATGCTGGCGAAGAAGTTCAGCGCCGCGTCCGGTCCGGTGATCGTGGTCGACGTCGACAGCGTCGACGACACGCTCGCGGTCATCGGGAAACAGGGCGGTTCGACCCTCGTCGGCCGGACCGCTGTCGGCGACATGGGTTTCTCCGCCTACTTCAAGGACCCGGAAGGCAACGTCATCGGTCTCTGGGAGACGGCGAGCCGGGGCTGAGACCGCAGGGCCCGTGACCGGTGCTGTCACGGGCCCTGCGGCCCCCGGTAGGGCAGCGTCTGGTTGTAGACGATGTTGGTGTTCGTGCTCCCGAACAGCGCGAGCTCGTTGACGATCTCCTCCAGCCGTCCCATCGACGGCGCCGCGATCTTCAGCGAATAGCAGTCGTCACCGGTCGTCCGGAGGCACTCGAGGATCTCGGTCCGCTCCGTCAGCAACTTGTGCAACGGCGAGTGCTTGCTGCCCGGATACTTCAGCCGCACCACGGCGAGCACCACGTATCCGGCCTTCTCCAGGTCGACTTCGGCGCGATAACCGGTGATCACCCCGGCCGCCTCCAGGCGCTTGACCCGCTCCGTCGTCGCCGACGCGCTGAGGCTGACCCGCTTCCCCAGCTCGGTGAGCGGAAGCCGCCCGTCTTTCTGAAGCTCGACCAGGATCGCCCAGTCCGTCGCGTCGAGAGTCTCGGTCATGCGGCCAGATTACCGGCAGATCCACGGCGGACACGCCGTTGCGCAGGGAAAGATCTCTTCCCGGTTTTCCGCCGCGCAGATAGCCTTGACCTGTGCGAATAGGTGTCAACGTCCCGAATTTCGGACCGGGGACCGACCCCGGGATCCTCCGCGGCTGGGCCACCACGGTCGAAGGCCTCGGCTACGACCTGCTCATGGTGTCCGATCACGTCGCGATCACCCCCGACGTCGCCGAGCAGTACCCGGCGCCGTTCTACGAACCGTTCACGACCCTGTCCTGGCTCGCCGGCGTGACGAGCCGCATCCGGCTGGGCACCACGGTGCTCATCGTCCCGTACCGGCATCCCCTGCTGATCGCCCGGATGGCCGCGAACCTGAACCAGCTCAGCGGCGGGCGGCTCGTGCTCGGTGTCGCGTCCGGCTGGGCCCGTCAGGAGTTCGAAGCGCTCGACGTCCCGTTCGAGAAGCGCGGACGGCTGACCGACGGCCACCTCGACGCCGTCCGGAAGGCCTGGGCGGACGACGCCGACTACCGTGCCGGCGAGATCCCGATCTGGGTCGGCGGCAACAGCGACGCCGGGATCCGCCGCGCCGTCCGGGTCGGCGACGCCTGGCATCCGCTGCGGGCCACCCTCCCCTGGCTCACCGAAGCACTCACCAGGGTCAAGACCATCGCCGACGCCCAAGACCGGCCCGTTCCCGCGTTCACCCCGCGGATCCTGCTGACCATCACCGACCGCCCGGTCACCGGACCCGGCCGCCTCGCCGGGGAGGGCACGATCGAGCAGATCATCGACGACCTCGACCGGCTTCGCCACCTCGGCGCCGAGACCGTCGTGCTCGACCCGTTCTCCGGTGATCCCGAAGAGACCCTCCGCCCGGAAGCCGCATGGCAGGCTTTGGCGACCGTGGCCGCCCACTGGGAACTGGGCCGATACCGAACCGAACAGGACTGATCATGACCGAAGAAGACGAGAAGTTCCTCCGCCGCGCCATCGAGCTCGCCGCGAAGTCCCGGGCCGACGGCGACCCGCCCTTCGGCTCGCTGCTCGTCGGCCCCGACGGCACGGTGCTGGCCGAGGACCACAACACCACGGTGTCGCACTCGGACATCAGCCTGCACCCGGAACTGAAACTCGCCGTCTGGGCCGCGCGTGAACTGGATCCCGCCGCCGCGGCGGGGACGACGATGTACACCAGCTGCCAGCCGTGCGGGATGTGCCAGGGCGCCATCGAACGCTCCGGCCTGGGGCGGGTCGTGTTCGCCCTTTCCGGCGAGCAGGTCACCGCGCTCAAGCCGCCCGCGACCGGACCCGGCGTCAAGCTGGAGGGTCCGGCGTTGTTCGACGAGGCCCGCGTCCCGGTGGCCGGGTACTACACCTGAGCGCCGGCGAAACCGGATTCTCCTTTGCGCGGGCAGTGGAACAGGACGGGTTCGACGGCCACCAGTTCACCCATCGTGGAGGCCGCGTTGCGTTAGGGTGATCACGATGTCCGCCGAACTCGTGCCCGCCGCGCTGGAAGCGTCGAAAACCAGGCTTCCGGAGACCAGGCCCGAGAACCGGCGGCAGGTTCTCGCCGAAGCCGTCGCGCTGCTGCCCGCGCTCCCGCCTGCCGACCCGCTCGATCGGTACGCGATCCGGCACATCACCACACTCTGGCTCGAGACCGACAAGACCGACCACACCCGCCGCGCCTACTACGCCGACCTCTCCGCCTGGCTCGGCTGGTGTGCTCGCACGGGACTCGACCCGCTCACGGCACGCCGCGCCGACGTCGACGCCTGGAAGAACACCCTCACCGTCACCGGCAAGGACGGTCTGCCCCGCCCGGCCGCCGACTCCACCGTCGCCCGCACCCTCGCCGGCATCTCCAGCTGGTACCGGTACCTGCAGTCCAACGACATCGCCGATCGCAACCCGGTGTCCGCGGTCAACCGGCCCAAGACCGGCAAGACCCCGCCGCTGCCCGCGCTCGGCGGCGAGTCGACGGCGAAACTGCTGAACCACATGGAGAACCGGGCCCGCGCCAACGACACCGAGGCGTCCTGGCGCGACGCGGCCGTCGTCGCGATCCTGTTCTACACCGGCTTGCGCGTCTCCGGCCTGACCACCGCCACCGTGCGCGACCTCGACACCGACGCCGGGCACACGATCCTGCGCTACACGGCCAAAGGCGGTCACCGCGACTTCGTCCCGCTCGTCCCCGCCGCCCAGCACCCGCTGCGCCGCTACCTCGACCTGCGCGCCGCCCGCGCCGGCGTCCTCCCCGGCGAACTGACCGGCCCGCTGCTCGCGACCATGCCCCACCGCTACGACAGCACCAAATCCGGCGGGAAACCGTTGGCGCAACGCGACGTCTGGTTCCTCCTGCGGGCTCAGGCCCGCGCCGCCGGACTCGCCGAAGCCAACACCATCTCCCCGCACACCGCGCGGCGGACCACCGGAACCCTGCTGCTGGCCAACGACGTTCCCGTACAGAAGGTCCAGGACCTGCTGGGCCACGCCGACATCCGCACCACCCGCGACCGCTACGACGCCCACCGGCACAAGCTGGAGACCTCTCCCGTGCACGCGCTGGCGCAATTGCTCGCCGACGCGCGCCACCGTCAGAGCTGAGCCTGCCCCGGCTGGGACTTCGTCGCCCCGATCACGACACCGTCGACCCGCGTGAGCCAGCTCCCGCACAGGCAACGGACGTAGTCGAGCCGCCCCTGCGAGACCCGCTGGGACTTCGTCGTGCTTCCAGGCAGTTCAGCCAGCGGCCACCCGCACCGCGGGCACATGTTCGCTTCCATACCCCCGATCGTGGTGTAATGAGTCAATGCACTTCAACCCTTACGGCGGGGCCGCGGCGCAGATCGCCGCCGAGCTGATCAACCTCGGTGACACCGCAGACCCCGCGACCCTGACCGCGATCTTCAAAGACCGCATGACCGTCCCCGCCGTCCAGGACCACGAAGCAACCGAAATCATCGCGTGGACCACCAGACTCCGGCGCGTCTTCGAAGCGGACGCACCCGCACGCGTCGACCTCGTCAACGCGCTCCTCCACGATTCCGCGTCGAAGCCCTACATCTCCACCCACGACGGCAAAGCACCCCACCTGCACTACGTCGACGCGCAAGCCGGCACTGTTCCCCGGGTCCGCGCCTACACCGCGGGAGGGCTCGCTCACCTCGTCTGCGACGCCCCGGACCGCTTCGGCCTCTGCTCACGCGAAGGCTGCGAGACCGTCTACGTCGACGTCTCCCGCAACGGACGCCGCCGGTTCTGCTCCACCCGCTGCGCCACCAGGGTCCACGTCGCCGACCACCGGAACCGGCAAGCGAGCTAGATCGCGTACCGCCACGCCGTCAGGGCATGTGCCGAGAACCACGCACCCAGGACCACCCACGCCGCCGCGGCCGCCACCGCCGTGACCGTCCGCCGCTTCGACAACCCGATCGCGATCGGGATCAGCACCGGGAACGCAGGCAGGATGAACCGGATCTTCGCGTCCGGCAGCCCGCGCGTGCCGATCGCCAGAAGCAGCACGCCGACGCCGTACAGCGTCAACGGCCACGGCAACCGGATCACGACCGCCACCACCGCCAGTGCCACCGCACCCAGCAGGAACAACACCGTCAACGTGCTGAACACCGACTCGTCGCCGGTCAGCCGCGACAGCACCGAATCCGCGGTCTCCGCCCCGAAGTCGAACTCGGTGTTCCAACCCCGCAGTTCGATGTCCTGCCACCCGGTCCAGCTGCCCGTCCGGTACGCGACGAATCCCAGGTACCCCGCGACCCCCAGCGGCGCGATCACCGCACCCGCCAGCGCCCACCGGCGCTTCTCGGTACGCCGGAAGACCGCGATCAGCGCCGCGACGACCACCACCGCGACCAGCACCACCGCCGTCGACCTCGACAACCCGGCACCGAACGCGCACAACCCGGCCAGCAACCAGCGCCGCTCCAGCACACCCACCAGCGCCCACACCGCGAACGCGCAGAACACCGCCTCCGTGTAGGCCATCGAGAACACGATCGCCATCGGCGCACCGGCCCACAGCGCCACCAGCAGCAAGCCGGTCCGGTCGCCCCGTTCCGGCGACACCGCCCGCCCGATCCGGATCAACCCGCACGCCAGCACCAGACCGCCCAGCACCGACACCAACAGCGCCGCGGTGACGACGTCGAACCCGAGCCACATCGCCCCACCGACGAGCTTCGGATAGAGCGGGAAGAACGCCATCGGCGCGTCCGAATACGGCTGCCTCGCCGCGTCCAGCGTCCCCGGCAGATCGGCGTACCCGTGCACCGCCAGCCGCAGGTACCACTGCCCGTCCCACGCGGTCAGCCGATCGGTCAGCGCCGCACCACGCCGGGCGGCCAGCAGGTCGAGCAACTGGACACTCGCCGTGCGGATCACCAGGTAGAGCAGGATCGCTCTCGGATAGGGCGACCGCGCCAGCCTGTCGAGAACTCTCTCGAACACACTCGCCGGACGCCCTTGCCGGGGCGCCATCTCGGGAACGGCGGGCTGATCAAGGTCGTCGACTTCTCGAAGCACGCTCAGAGTGTCCACAATGCGAAGTCATCTCGCCGTTCGATCTCGAAGATTCCTGGTCTCGAACACGTGGGAAACGCCACAAACCGGGCTTGTGACCCACCTCGATCTTGTGTTTCCCAGGCCCCGGCTCCTGCGTTCTGAGCATGAGCGAACGGAACCTCCATGACACGGTGGCCATCATCGCGGGCGGCGCGAAAACCTCGTCTGTCGCGGTCCAAGACGATCTGACCCGGGTCGCCATCGCGGTCGACACCCATGGCGTTTGGTCACCTCAATGCGGGCGCGCCGAGCCGTGGGCGAACGGTCTCGACCTTCACCCCTTCCCAAGCGGCCAAGCGGCGGTGACACGTCGGTCGGGTTGGTCGTGAGTGGCGATTCGGGTTAGAGCCGTCTAGCCGCTCACGAGGCTTCACCGGCCCGCCGGTCGTGGTGCTCCAGCAGCTTCGTGAGCAGCGCGGCGAACCGTTCCCGCTCGGCAGCCGACAACGGTGCCAAGAGTTCGTCCTGACGCTCGGCCAGCTGCTTTTCCAGCCGTCGCAACTGCCGTTCACCCGCTGCGGTCAGCGAGATGACGTTGCGGCGCCGATCGGCCGGGTCCGGGGCGCGCTCGACCAGCTCACGCTCGGCGAGCTCGTTGATCGTCGCGACCATCTCGCTGACGTGGATGCCGCTGCGGCGGCCCAGCGTCGCCTGGCTGGCGGGCCCGGATTCGTCCAGCGTCGCCAGCACGCGGAAGTGGTAGCCACGGGCGTCGACAGCGGAGAACCCGTCGGTCACCAGGCGATGAGCGTGGTTCGCCGTCTGGGTGAGCAGCCAGCTGGGCAGGTCCCGCCACCTGGCGTACGGCTCGTCCTCGGGGTTCTCCATGTGACGAGTCTAACGAATCGTTGGGCGGCCGAACGATTGCGCTATCGTTGGGAACCTAAACGTTTGGTCGACCAACGATAAGACGCCGTGGAGCCGAGACCATGATCAAGCCCTTCCGCATCGACATCCCCCAAGCCGACCTCGACGACCTCAACGACCGGCTTTCCCGCACCCGCTGGCCCAACGAGGTCGCCGACGCGGGCTGGGACTACGGATTCCCGCTGGCACGGCTCAGAGAACTGGCCGATCACTGGCGCACCGGCTACGACTGGCGCGCCCACGAAGCCGAGCTCAACGAGCTTCCGCATTTCACCATCGGGATCGAAGGTCAGAACATCCACTTCGTCCACGTCCGGTCCGCCCGCCCGGACGCACTCGCGCTGATCCTCACTCACGGCTGGCCCGGCTCCTTCCTGGAATTCCTCGACGTGATCGAGCCGTTGTCACGCGACTTCCACCTGGTGATCCCGTCCATCCCGGGCTACGGCTTCTCCGGTCCGACCCACGAACGCGGCTGGAGCATCGACAGGATCGCCCGGGCCTGGGCCGAACTGATGCGCCGCCTCGGGTACGAGCGCTACGGAGCACAGGGCGGCGACTTCGGCTCGGGCATTTCGACGGCGCTCGGCGCGGTGGCTCCGGATCAGGTCGTCGGGGTGCACGTGAACTACCTTCCGACCCGGCCGGATCCGGACGCCGGCGTCGAACTGTCCGAACAGGACGAAGCCCGGCTGGACAGGGTCAGGAGCCTGATGGCGAATCGCCCGCCTTACCAGGCTCTGCAGGTCGCCACCCCGCAGACCATCGGCTACGCGCTGACCGATTCACCGGTCGGCCAGTTGGCCTGGATCGCCGAGCGCTTCGCACAGTGGACGGATCCTCGCTCTCCGATCGGCGACGACCGGATGCTCACCGACATCTCGCTGTACTGGCTGACAGCCACCGCGGCCTCGTCCGCACGGCTGCACCATGACGGCCTGAGAGGAAACGCGCCTTGCCGCGTGCCGCTCGGCGTGGCGGTACTCCCGTACGACATCACGCAGTCGGTGCGACCGTTGGCCGAGCGGCTGTACGACGTCAGGCACTGGTCGGAGTTCGAGCGCGGCGGCCACTTCGCCGCGATGGAAGTGCCGGACCTGCTCGCCGAAGACATCCGGGACTTCTTCCTCGCTCTCCTCAGGTAAGGCCTGTGAAGACATCGGACCTGCAGAACGAACTCACCCGCGATGTTCGGCGATCGCCCGGGTCAGCCGAAATGGTCGCCAAGACCGCCACGAAGCAGGTCGAAGGCGTGGTTGGCGTTGGCCACGGCCTCGGGGTAAAGATCGTCGGCGCGGCACCCCTCGGCCAGTTGCCGCCAGTTCAGCTCGACCAGGACCTGGAGGGTCCGGCTGATCTGGCGGGCGGCCAGGTGCGCGGTCGTTTGAGCGGCGTTGGCCGCAACCAACGCGTCGGTCAGCGCGGCGTCGCCGCGGGTTCCGTACTGCTTCAAGCGGGCCCTGAGGCTGTCGGTCATGGAGACCATCCGATAGAAGGCGAGCACCTCGGGGTCGTCGCACAGGCCATAGGCCGGATCGCGCTCGGCGAGTCGGTCCAGGAAGAACCGGTGCAGCGCGGCCAACGGCGTCTCCCCCGCCGCACGGTCCAGGACCACCCGGGCGGTCTCGGTCTCATGATCGGCGAAGCGGTGCAGCACCAGGTCTTCCTTGGTCGGGAAGTACTTGAACAGGGTGCGCTTGGAGACCTCCGCCGCCTCGGCCACCTCCACGACCGAGACCTGGTCGAAGCCGGACCGCAGGAACAGCGCGATCGCGGCCTTGGAGATCGCGGTCCTGGTCTGCAGCTTCTTACGCTCTCGCAACCCGGTCACCGGTAAATCCTATACCAAGGCGGTAAGTAAACCTGGTATACATATCTACCGGGTGTACCGAAGGAGTGGAGGGGCGATGGAGACCGAGGTCATCGTGGTGGGCGGTGGGCCGACCGGGTTGATGCTGGCCGCCGAGCTGGGCCTGGCCGGGGTCCGGACCGTGGTGGTGGAGAAGCTTGTCGAGCGCAGCGGCCAGTCCAAGGCCGGCGGCCTGCAGCCGCGCACCGCCGAGGTGCTGGACCAGCGTGGCCTGCTCGACAACGTGCTGGACCGCGCGACGGCGCGGCACGGGGCGGGCGGTCACTTCGCGGCGCTGCCGGTGCCACTGGACTGCCGGCCCTGGCGGACCCGGCATCCGTGGGGTGTGCCGATTCCGCAGGCCCGGGTCGAGGAAGTGCTGGAGAAGCGGGTCGTCGAGTACGGCATCCCGGTGCTGCGCGGGCACGAACTGGTGACACTGGATCAGGACACCGAGGGCGTTACCGGGACCGTGACCGGTCCGGATGGCGAGGCGGTGCGGCTCCGTGGGCAATACCTGGTCGCTTGCGACGGCGCGCACAGCGGGGTGCGCAAGCTGGTCGGCGTCGGTTTCCCCGGTACGGCGGGCACGATCTCCGCGGTCGTCTCCGATGTCGTGCTGACCAGCCGGTCGGACGCGATACCGACCACGATGGAGCATTTCAGCCGGCATGTCCGCGGTAAGGACGGCCACTGGACGGCACTGTCTCCTTTGGATAATGGGTGCTACCGGCTGATGTTCGGCTCGCCGACCCGGGTCCCCCGGGATACCCCGGTCGCCTTGGCCGAGGCGCGCACCGCACTGCAGGCCGTGTACGGCGAGGAAACCGACCTCCAGGAGATCCGGTGGGCATCGCGGTTCAGCAACGCCTCGCGGCAGGTCGACCGGTATCGGGTGGACCGGGTGTTCTTCGCCGGCGACGCGGCGCACATCCACCTCCCGGTCGGCGGGCAGGGCATCAACCTCGGCATCCAGGACGCGGTCAACCTCGGCTGGAAGCTCGCGGCGCGACTGCGTGACCGGGCGGGAGACGCGTTGCTGGACGGCTACCACGCCGAGCGCCACCCGGTAGCCGCCCGGGTGCTGAACAACACCAAGGCACAGGGCGTGCTGATGAACATGATCGAGGACGAGAACGTCGCGGTGCTGCGCGACATCGTCCTCGATCTCGCGCGGACACCCGACGGCAACCGCTACCTGGCCGGCATGATTTCCGGCCTCGACGTGCGCTACGGCGACTCGGAGCATCCCCTCGTGGGCTCCCGGATGCCCGATCTCGGGCTGACCACGGCCGTCGGCCCGACCCGGACCTACGACCTGCTCCGCGGCGGTCGGGGCCTGCTGCTGGAACTCGACGGCGAGGCGACGCTGGCCGGCCACGCGCGAGGCCGGGTCGACCACGTGTCGGCGACCGTGACCGAGGACTGGCGGGACGCGGTGGACGCGCGGGCGGTGCTGGTTCGCCCGGACGGCCACGTGTGCTGGGCAGCGGGTGCCGAGAGCCCAGAAGCCGCGCTGCACCAATGGTTCGGCCGGTAACGATCGTCCGGGTTCCCCCTCAGACCACGAGGGGGAACCCGTTCGATTGGTGAATACATCTGTCGCCTCCGATGTTCCTCAAGCGCCGGTAACGCCAGACTCGGCCACGAGCCTGTCCTGGTTCCGGGAGAGTCGGGCCAGGCACGTGACGCCTGCGATGAGGAGCACGATCAAGTACGCGTTGCCGACGATCGCCTCCCCGAGGGTCCAGTCACGCTCGACGCCGCCCCCGCCCGGAACGACCGCGACCGTCCACCCGGTGAACAGGACGGCGATCGCCACCGCTACCCCACGATGGCCCTTGGCGACGAGGTAGCCGACCGCGGGCACCACCCAAACCCAGTGGTGTGTCCAGGAGATCGGACTGATCAGCAGGGAACATCCGGCCGTGACCAGCAGCGCGGCTCGATCGTCGCCCGCGCGGTGGAGCCGGTGCACGAGCCACATCGCCAGCGCCGCGCAAGCCACGCCGAACGCCACGATCACGACTGTGGCCGCCGTCCCGTCCGGCATCGTCCGCGCGACGAACGCTTGCCACGACTGGTTTCCCACCCAGCCCTTCGTCGCGGCGAAGTGGGCGTTGAGGATCGCCGAGGTCCAGTACCGCACGGAGTCCCCCGGCAGGACGACCATCGCGAACGCCGTCACCCCGAGAAAGGCCGCCAGCGTCCGAACCGCGTCGGCGAACCGCCTGACCACCAGGAGGTGGACGATGAAGATCAGCGGGATCAGTTTGATCGCCGCGACGATCCCGATCGTGATTCCGCGCCAGCGCGAGTCGCGCAGGAGGACCATGTCCGCCACGACGGCGGCCATCAGGACGAGATTGACCTGGCCGAGGCCGATGGTCTGCCACACCGGTTGCAGCGCGAAAGCTCCGAGCAGCAGAAGCGGAAGGTGCGCTCGATCGGCGAACGGCCGAAGCGCGAAGTAGAGGGAGGGGGCCGCGGCCAGCGCGAGCAGACCCCAGCACAACTGGGTCGGCAGCGCGGTCAACGCGGTGAAGAGCAGCGCGGCGAACGGCGGATAGGTGAACGGAAGTTCCAATGCCCAGTCGGGAAGCGCGTGCAGCGGTGAATACACGCTTTCGCCGCGGACCACGGCGAACCCGCCTGCCCGGTAGACAGCCGAATCGATGCCGAGCGGCGTATCCGAAATCCACCAGACGAGCGCGACCAAGGCGAACACGGTCATCGCACCGCCGACGACGACCGGCACCCGGTTGAGACGCAGCTCTTTCGACCACTTCATGGGGGAAACGATCTCGGGAACCGGACCGGGAAGCATCGCCCCAGGGACCAGTTCCGGCGCCCCTACCCCGGTATTCGATCTTCGCGTGTACCACTACCCCGGTATCAGGGCGTGGTGCCCGGCACGACGAGGCCAGCCTCGTACGCGACCATGACCGCTTGGGCGCGATCACGCACCCCGAGCTTCGCGAACACCCTGCTGACGTGGGATTTCGCCGTCTGTTCCGCGATCACCAGCGCCTCGGCGATCTCCGTGTTGGACAGGCCGCGTGCGATCAGCCGGAGCACCTCTGTCTCACGGGCGGTCAGCTCGGCGACGAGGGAGTGACCGGTGTGAGCGGACGCGTGGGTGCGGGTGAACTCGCCGATCAGTCGCCTGGTGATCGTGGGTGCGAAGAGCGCGTTGCCCGAGGACACCACTCTGACGGCGGTCACCAGGTCGTCCAGTGGGGCGTCTTTCAGCAGGAACCCGCTGGCGCCCGCCCGCAGCCCGCCGAACACGTACTCGTCGATGTCGAAGGTGGTCAGGATCAGCACGCGGACTTCTCGCCGCTCCGCCACTATCCGCCGGGTCGCCTCGATCCCGTCGAGTTCGGGCATGCGCACGTCCATCAGCACGATGTCCGGTTCGAGTTCGGCGCACAGCGCGACGGCGGTGGTCCCGTCCGCGGCCTCTCCGACCACCCGCATGTCCGGCTGTGCGTCGAGCACCGCGCGGAAACTCTGCCTGACCATGGTCTGGTCGTCGGCGATGACCACCGAGATCACGGTTTCGGCTGCCCTTCACGATCGAGCGGAACGGTCAGGGCGACCAGGAACCCACCGTCCGGCGTTTCCCCCACCTCAAGATCCGCCGCGAGCATAGCGGCCCGTTCCCGCATCCCGACCAAGCCGTGCCCGCCGCCCGCCTGGTCTGTCCTCTTCGGACTGTCTCCGGGGCCGTTCTCGATGAACAGCCGGACCGATTCCCGTCCGGCCGCGAGTTCGACGGAGATCGACGCGCCGGGAGCGTGCTGGATCGCGTTGCTCAGCGCTTCCTGCGCGATCCGGAACACCGACAACGCGACCCCGACCGGAACCGCGTCGAGGTCGCCGCGCAGGTCGAGCTCGCACGACGTGCCGGCGGCCTTGACGCCTTCGACGAGTTCGACCACTCTCGCCAGCCCCGGCTGTGGCGCGACCAGGAGCGCGTGATCCTCGGATCGGAGCACTCCGAGCAGCCTGCGCAGTTCGGTCAGGCCCTCGCGGGCGGTTCCGGCGAGGTCGGCGAACTCCTGCCAGATCTCGGCCTCGCGGCCGTTCTCGCCCGGATCGGCGAAGCGGAACCGGGCCGAGTCCGCGCGTAACGCGAGCACGGACATGTGGTGTGCGACCACGTCGTGGAGTTCCCGCGCGATGCCCGCGCGCTCCTCCAAGAGTGCCGCCCGGGCCTCCTCGGCGAGCCTGCGCTCTTGTTGCGCCCTGCGCTCTTCCTCGGCGAGCCTGCGCTGGCGGACCGTGTTGCCGAGGAAGAACGCTATCCCGCCCAGCATCACGAGCAGTGCCGCGTCACGCCAGTCGCGGACGAACGGCACCGCGGCGGCGAAGGAGATCAGCCCCGCCCAGGTCAGTTCCGCCTGGTCGTTGCTCTCGCCCACGAGGTAGAAGACAAGCGCCGCCGTGAGCGCGAGGCCCGGCGCCCAATGCCAGCCCCAGGCACCGGAGATGCCGGGCAGGGTCAGCGGGGTGGTCGCGATGCCGACGATCAGCGTGCGCCATCCCCACAGTGGCGAGCGCACCGCGAGCAGGCAGGGCAGCACCGTGACGAGCACGTTGAACGTCTTCGCGGGCGGCGATACCGAAACGGTCGAGAACGTGACGAAACCCGACCAGAACGCCCAGCCGACGATGGTGAGAAGACGCAGCCAGCGCAGCCCCGCCGAACGCTTCGGCGGGGCGTCGGTTCCGGTGAACGCCGTGTAGCGCAGGGCATCCCACCACACCCGCAGGCGTTGTCGGTCGGCCATCAGGCGTGACCCTACCTTCAGCTCGACTCACCCTGCGTGATCAGAAGGGGCCGCCCCTTCCGGTGGCTCGCTGGTGATGAAGACCGGGGTCGCCGAAACGGAGAGGCGCAGTGTTCCGCCGTCCCGTTCGACCGGCACCTCGGCGCCGAAGACGTCCACCGCGCAGGCGGTGGGGTGGGCCCATTCCCGGGTGAACTCGGTCGCCGATACCGCGTCGGTGTCCTGGGTGGCCGCGCGTTCCCAGACGATCAGCACCGGGGTACGGCCGATTCGCGGGATCTCGAACAAGTACAGGCCTGGTCGGTCGTCGACGGTGATCCGGTCGACTTGTCCGGCACCGTCGAGGTGGCGAGCCAGGAGTTCGAAAGTCTCGGCGGCCGGGTATCGGTGCTCGATCGCGTCCCCGACACGATCCATCAGCTTCAGCTTGTCGAACATCAGGGCGGCGACCACCCGGCTGCCGGAGTCCAGTTGCCGCTCGTAGGCAAGCGGAAAGGACAGGCTGCGCCGCGCACCGGCCGACAAGGCCAGGACGGTGCGCATCACCAGGTCCCGGCAGGCCAGCCGGTGACGTTTCGCATCCAGTTCGGCCGGACACCCGGCCATGAACATCTGCAACGCGGGCGGGAGTTCGCCCATTCTGTCGTAGAGCTCGACCACCGCCGCATCTTCCGCTGCCGCCACGGTCTCGGCGGTGTCGGGCATCGGTTCCTGCCCGAGGAACTGTCGCTGATGCACGGCCAGTACCTCGGCCAGATACGGCAGGTTGCCGGGGAACTCGGTCGGCAGCGGACCGCCTTGTTCGGCGACCACCACGGGTTTCCGATACCCGTGCGCGGCCATCTGCGCGTGGCAGGCCTCGACGAGTGAAGCGACCAGATAGGGGTCGCCATAAGGATGCACGTCGAAGATGTCGAAACATTCCGCGGCGCCGCGCAGCACCTGCCCGAAGAACGTCGCCCAGGTCCGGGTGCCGGCCGCGCCGTCGCCGAGCATCGCACCGGGCACCGCGCCACCGAGTACCACCAGCGCTTCGGGATCGGCCTGTTTGACCGCATCGCGAAAGAGCCGCAGATGCGCCAGGTATTCCTCGGCGGTGCCATCCCAGAACAGGGGCAGGCACGGCTCGATCTCGCATTGCCAGAACCGGATCCTGCCGGCGCCACGCTCCGCGATCGCACGGACGAATCGGCTGTATCGCTCCGCGTCGGCCGCGGGTGAGGCAGGCAACCACTTCGTCGAGCGTCGTGTCGCCCACGGTGAGCCGGACACGACCGTGACCCAGGCCTCGACGTCGCCATCGAGCTGCTCCAGCACAGCGTCCACGGTGTCCCAGACGAAACAGTCCGGCTCAGGCTCTATCTGCGACCAGCAGATGTTCACCCGTACGATGCCGGCTCCCAGTTCGCGGGCCTGCGGCACAAAGGTTTCAGGTGGACCGAACAAGCCGTACGACGAGCCCTGGGCGACACCGATCCGGATGTCCGGCAACCGACCCTCCGTCAAAGAGGTCCGGGTCATCGAGAGCTCCTTTGCTTCAGCAACCTTAAGGGACTGTTCGTCCCCTATGATGCTCAAAGCTAGCACCCCGGCGCGCTTTAGAGGACGAGTAGTCCCCTAAACTGTGAGGATGGCCGTTTCACCGAGATCAGGCGACGTCGACGATCCCCGGCGTGCGCCACGACGCCGGGGCGCCGCGCTGGAACAGGCGATCCTGCGGGCAGCGTTGGACGAGCTGCTCGGGAGCGGATACGCCGGCCTGACCATCGATCGCGTCGCCGCACGCGCCGGGACCAACAAGTCCGCGGTCTACCGTCGCTGGCCCCACCGCGCGGCCTTGGCGGTGGCCGCCTATCGCCGCACCGCGGTGACCGAGGACCTGCCCGACACCGGCGACCTGCGCGCCGACGTGCTCGCCTTGTTGCGTGCCGCGGCCGAACGGATCGCTTCGCCACATGGCGAAGTGCTGCGCATTCTCGCCACCGAGCTTCGCGACGAGCCGGAGTTGCTGCGCGAAGCTCGAGACCGACTCGTGGAAGCAGGCACGCGCCGATGGCTCACGGTGCTCGGCCGCGCTGTCGACCGCGGTCAGGCCCGCCCAGACGCGCTGACACCTCGCGTCGCCACCGTCGCCCTCGACCTGCTCCGTAACGAATACCTCGTCCGCGATGTCACCGTCATCCCGGACAGCACCCTCACCGAAATCATCGACACCATCTACCTCCCCCTGGTGCGGACGCGTACCGAGGCCGGTTGACGATCAAGATCCCCGACACCCCGTGTGGCACCGAGTGCCAGGCTGGATGTCGTGCTACTTCTCGGCCAAGGCGGCGTTCACCTTGGCGATGACGGCATGCAGGGGTGTCGCTGTGGTCATCACGGCCACCACCGTCGTTTCGGGCCCTTCGGACGCGCCGCCGGGCCGGAACGCGTCGATGACCAGCGCGAAGGCCTCGGCGGCGCTGGCGGTGATGTCGTCCTGACCGCCGCTGCGCAGCCAGCGCCGGAGGACGTGGTTGTTGGCGGCCGCGATCGCCGCGGCGGCCACGTCCGCCCGCAGGCTCGCCGTCTCGTCACCCTGTTCCGCGAACCGCGCCCGCAGATAGCGCGCGAGCACGCGCTGATAGCGGTCGACGGTCGCGACCTCTTTGTCCCGCAGCGAAGGCACCGTCCGCGTCAGCGTGAACCGCTTGAGCGAGACGTCGAGCTCCGCGGCGTAGGAGTCGAGGACCAGGCTGACGGCGGCGCACGCCATCTCCACGGGATCACGATCCGGGCCCGCGGCGGCGAACGTCTCCTCCATCTCGGCCACGATCTCGTCGTGGTTCGCGAAGAGCACGTCGTCCTTCGCCTCGAAGTACCGGAAGAACGTGCGCCGACCCACCCCGGCGGCGGCCGCGATCTCGTCCACCGTGGTGGCCTCGTATCCCTTGGCCACGAACAGGTCCACGGCCGCCGCGGCGAGCGCGCGGCGCAGGCGGCGCCTGCCCGCGGGGGTCGCCCCGGCTCTGGTCACCGGCGCTCGGCGCGGCGAATCGGTCATAGCGGGACGGTAGCAGCAGACTTGCTAGTGACACTGAGTGCCGTTAGGCTGTCGAAGACTCCCGGGGCATCGTGTCCCCATCTGCCGTTCGGAAGGCGCCGACGATGTCGCTGGACCAGCAAGTGCTACCGGTCGAGCCCCTCTTGCCACGGGACTCGGTCCGCCCCCGAGGCGACGCCTTCTACGGCCGACTGTTCGGCTGGTCGCTGAAATGGCGTGGCTCGCAGCCGTTCCTGGTGCTGGAGAACGGGGTCTGCGCGGTGACCCTGCCCAAGATCAACGGCAATCAGGTCCTCGCCCGGCTCGCCGAGACCGGCTGCGGGGGCCCCGCCTTGACGGTGCTGACCCAGCAGGGCCCGCGTGTCGCCGTACTCGCGGAGACCGACGGGCTCATTCCCGCTCGGATCTCCCTTCCGCAGCACGTCGAAGTGCTCGCCTGGGGCGCACTGCTCCCCTTGCCCGCCGACTCCGGACGCGTCGAGGCCCACGCGGAATGGCTCGTGGAACCGGATCCCCGGCAGCGGTGGCTGCCCAGCCTGGACGCCGTCATGGCGGGCGTCCGGCCGAGATAGCGCTCGCCGTTCACGCCGCCACCGACGCCTGGGCCGACACGAGCAGGGCACCACCGTCCGATTCGGACAGTGTGATCTCGAGGGTCGCGCCTTCGGCCAGCGGCGGGAGGTCGCACAGGGTCACGCGGCCGATCAGCCGTTGCCCTCGGCGCGTGTTCGCCATGCCGGAACGACGGACCTCGATCCCCGAGCGGCGCCACACGCGCACGGTGCCCGTTGTCGTACTCCGGGCGCGCCGTCGGCTTGCGCGCCAGGCCGCGAGTGCGGCGCCCGCCGTGTTGCACAGCACGTCGTCCAGCGACCCGACCCGGCCGGCGCCCTGCCAGACCTGAAGACACTCGATCGACACGGACACCACGAACGCGGAGACGACGATCCGCGGCACCGGCCTCGCCCAGCCGAAGCGCACCGGCATCAGCACCGCGAGCGGCGTCAGCAGGAAGACGTTGCCCGCCAACTGGATCAGGGCGAGGTCCGGGTGATCGCTGAAGACGGGCAGGACGTCCGCCAGCAGGTGAAGGCTCACCGACGAACCACGTCCCGCCGTCGGCGCCGGGACGAACACGACCAGGAGCACCGCGAAAAACGAGGCCAGCAAACCGAAATCCAGTGCCGCCGCGAACGGACGCCGCCGCTTTCCCTGAAAGCGCGCCACGAATTCGGCGATGCCCGCACCGGCCGCGGCGGCGAGCAGCGACCACGGTGCGGCGCCGGAGAATGCCTGCCACCACCATCCCATGCACTCCCCTTTCGCCGGTGATCGTCTTCGGCGAGAGTGGCAGCATCGTGAAGGCCAGACAAGAACCCCGACTATTGTCGGTGAATAACTACCATTTGCGTCGATACTTCGCGGCGTCCGATTGTCACGGCCGTGCGGTCAGCCGCCCAGGGCGGGGCCGATCCAGCGGCGGACCAGGGCCCGCAGTCGATCGTCGGTGTGGGCCGGGGTCGAGGGGTACTGCAGGAACGAGAGGAACAGCCGCATCAGCATCTCGGCGAGCCCTTCGTAGTCCTCATCGCTAGTGACGCCCACCGCGGCCCAATCGACCGGCACGTTCCGGAGGATCCGCGCGCCGAGTGAGAAAGACTGCAACGAAGTGACCGCGACGGTGAAGACGTCGGCTTCGCCCGCTTTCAAGAGCAGCCCCAGATGGGGGTCTTCGGGAACGGCGCGGACGCCGAACACCACGGATTCCACGGCGACCTCGGTGGCGCTGCCGAACGAGGCCAGGTGCCGTTCCATCCGCCTCGCGAACTCCTCGACCCGGTCCAGCGCGACCGCGCCGAGGATGTCGGCCAGGCTCGGGAAGTAGCGGTAGACGGTCTGCCGGGTCACGCCCGCTTCCGCGGCGACGTCGGAGAGGCTGGTCTTGGCGAGGCCTACCCGGTCGATACAGGCCGTCGCCGCGGCGACGATCCGGCGGCGAGCCTCGTGCTCGGTTCCGGGTGGGTTGCCCTGCCATCCGTGGTGCCCCATCGCTCCATCTTCCCCGAACGGAGAATCTCAGACGGTGGCAGGTGCCGCGCGGCGCACGCGGTACAACGCGGCCAGCATCAGACCGGCGCCCGCGAAGCAGGCCAGTGCGTAGAGCCCGTTCCCGATCGGGGCGCCGTCTTCGGTGATGCCGTCTTCCGCGGCGAGGTAGGCCGGTAGGGCGCCCAGCCAGAACACGGCCATCCCACCCAGGTACACGGCGGGATAGAACCGGGCGAAGGGCGCCAGGGGCTCGCCGGGACCGCGATGCCGGACGAAGATCCAGGTCCCCGCCAGCCACAGCAGGGCCAGTTCGACGCCGAGAACCCAGGCTTGCGCGGTCGTGTTCGGTTCGCTTCCGCCGAAGACGCTCGACGGGAGTCCGGCGATCGCCATGGTCGGCGGGGTGAGGACACCGGCCAGCACGACGCGCCCCGCGAGCGACCGACCGCGCCGCGGTCCGCCGGCCAGGCGCACCACCAGATAGGTCATGGCGCCCATCGAGACGGAGGCGAAGAGCAGCATGCTGTTCATGGGCACCGAATCCAGCGCGGGGTGATTGACGATCCGGTTGTCCCCGTTCCAGGCCCACCATTTCAGCTGCGGGCCGAGGTGATCGAAGACCTCGTAGAACACCTGGCAGGCGAAGGCGACCGCCACCGAGCCGATCAGCGCGCCGCGGGCGCGGAAGATCCCGAGCGAGCGGACGAGCTCGTAGACGAGCTGGCTGATCATCGGGTAGAACGCGATGATGTAGAGCGGCAGGCGGTCCCACATGAACTGAACGGTGAACCGGTTGTGGGCGAAGATGAAACCGTACTGTCCTTCGAGGCCGAACCACTCCGGGAAGTAGAGCGGCGGCTCGATGACGAAGAGGTAGACCAGCGAGGCGCACCACAGTGCCAGGTTGGTCGAATCGCCCTGACGGTGCCGCCGGACGGCGTGGACCAGCGCGAAGACGGCGCCGCCGAGGACGAGCAGTTCCAGCAGCGGCATCGTCCAGTGCGCCGCTGTCCACGGTGGACGGATCGAGAGCCACGGGGACACGTCGTGGCAGTCGAAGCCGAGGCCGCGGGTGACGGCTTCCGCCTCCGGCCCGCATACGGCGCTCACCTGGAGACCGCCGGTTTCGCGGCGGTGCCTCCCGGCGAGTAGTCCGTGACCGGCGGTTCGGCCCGGGCGTCGAAGTCGAACGGGACCCGGTGCCGTCCCAGCGCGGCCCGGATCCGGTAGCGCAGCAGCCCCGCGAGCACTCGCGGGTTCGTCATCATGTCGCGCAGGGACTCGTCGAGGTTGAACACTTTCGCGAAGTGCTCGTCGACGACGTCGTCCTCGCGGGCGGCGCCGACGATGAGCCTGAACGCCGGTCCGGACATCGCCGACAGTAGGCGGCGCTTCCACTCCGCCGCCTTTTCGGTGCCCACGGCGCAGGCGTAACCCTGGTCCCTCGCCATCGCCAGGCTCCACGGCACGTTGAGCAGCTTTCGTTGCGCGGCAAGGAACTGTGCGGAGAATTGCCCGTCGAGACGGTCAGTGTCGGCGAGGTGCTCGCGCAACAGCAGCGCCGATCCCGCGGCGGAACTGATGCCCTGCGCGTAGAACGGGTTGAACGCGCAGATCGAGTCGCCGATGAACGCCAGGCGCCTCGGCGGAGTGCGGAGCAGGTCGTAGCGCCGCCACTTGTTGCCTGTCGACCTGGTCAAGTGGACTTCGGAGGTCGGGGTGGACCGGTCCATCGCGGCCGCGAACAGCGGCGCCCTCACCCGGCGGGCCGACTCGACGAACGACTCGGTGGTCCGCGGCATCTCGAGTCCCCACGAGCCCATGCACGCGATGACCCGGTTGCCCTCGATGGGGAAGAAGTTCACCAGGAACTCGTGCTCGTCCGGATGCGTTCCCTTGTCGGGGGTCGGCATGATCACCAGGTGCTGCCACCACCAAGACCCGGGTCGGTCGTCGGGTGACGGCAGGTCGTACCAGCGCGAGGTGTAGGTGACCTTGGCGTCGAGGGTCCGCACCTCGGGTTCGGGCCAGCCTGCCGCCGCCAGCCAGGCGCCGACGGAGGATCCACGGCCCATCGCGTCCACCACGAAGTCGGCGTCGACGTGCTCGTCGCCGTCACGCCCGGAGAAGCCGACCCCGGTGACGTCGCCGTCCCGTGTGGTCACTCCGCTCGCCGCGACACCTTCGCGGATCATGACGTTGGGCAACTCCCTGACCTTGTCGCGCAGCACGCGTTCGATGAGGATCCGCGAGCTGTAGATCATCGTCATGGCGCTGCGTTTGCGTGCCGACCAGCCTTCGCCGTCGAGATAGGCGGCGTCCATGGACGGCATGAGATGCAGTCCCCCGGCGGCGATGAGGTCGTCCTCGAACCCGGGGAACAGCGCGCCGATCGCACGGCGGCCCGAGTTCAGCAGGAAATGCGGATGCTTGCTCTGCGGCACCCCGCGCCGATGTTCGGCCTCGGCCGGAAGCTCGTCACGTTCGAGTACCAGGACCTGGTCGAAATACGGGGCGAGCGCTCCCGCGGTGCAGAGACCGGCGGCGCTGCCACCGAGGACGACGACAGTCTTCCCGAGGCGCATGCGGATCAACTCCCAGCGTCATTCATACAGATTGACAACGCCTGCATGAATGTATGAATGTCGCCGGAGGCTGTCAAGGAACCGGCCCCGGACAGCACAAAGGGCCACCCGGATGCCGGGTGGCCCTCAGTGGCGGGTTTCAGCAGCCCTGGCGACCGCTTTCGACCGCGTGGTACTTGCCGCCCCAGTTCAGATAGCCCCGGGCCGACACGCAGTAGTTCCCGGTGCCGGTGACGCCGACCGGGCCCGCCTTGTAGGCGAAGTCACCATCGTCGGGCGACGAGGTGACGGTGGGCGTGCAGGGCTGGCCTTCGCTGCCCGTTTCCTTGCAGCGGCTGATGACGACGTAGGTGTACGAGGACTTCCCGTATGCCGCGCCGCGGTGATAGAAGCAGGCGCTGTTGGTGCCGCCGTTGCCGGAGTTGTAGTAGATGACCAGCTCGCCGAGCCCGTCGACGGTCTTGGAGAAGATGTTGGTACCGGAGCAGGAGACGGCCTGGGTGGAGGCCTGCGCGGGAGCCTGGGCGAGACCCAGGAACATGACGAGACCGGAGGCGGCCACGACGACCCGGCGGAGAACGGACGACATACGGGAACACTCCTTCAGGTGAAGATCAACCGCGAGAAGGTAGCAAGCGCCAAGGGAAATGCCGCTCGTTTTTCCGGCAGCCGTCCCGAACTTGTCAGCTCTCGTGCGGGCCGAGCGCACCCGAGGCCGCCTGCCGACCTTCCTTCAGCTCGACGAAGATCGAGTGGGTTTCGGTGTCTCCGATGTTCTCCCCGGAGTGGTCCTGCGCGTCGAGCCAGCGCGCCTGGCCCGCCGGCAGCTCCACCTCGACCTGCCGCCCGCCTGCCGAGAGCCGGCGGCGGAACGAGGTCAGAGTGATCATGACGCTGTCCGGGTGGCCATGCGGAGTGGTGCGGTGACCCGGCCTGTCGCGGTACTCCAGCACGCGGACTCGGTCGTTCTCGAAGACCACGCTGTAGAAGTCGGGATTCGTGGCTGCTGGATCCGGGCCCATGATCGCCTCCTGACACTCCCATTTATGGGCACTATAGTACCATGATGGGCATGGCTGTCCCCTATGAAGCGACCGGCCGCCGTGCCCAGAAGAACCGCACCCGGACGGCACTGGTGGAAGCCGCCCGCACGCTGCTCGCCGACGGCGTGGCACCCACCGTCGAAGCGGCGGCCGCCGCGGCCGGCATCTCGCGGACCACGGCCTACCGCTACTTCGCCAATCAGCGGGCGCTGGTCGCCGCGGCGCATCCGGAGATCGACCGCACCTCCCTGCTCCCGGCTGACGCGCCACAGGATCCGGCCGCCCGCCTCGACGTCCTGATGGCCGCTTTCACCCGTCTGACGCTGGATTGGGAACCGCAGCTGCGCGCCTCACTGCGGCTGTCCCTGGAACCGATCCGCGACGGCGAGCAGCCCGTGCTGCGCCAGGGCCGCGCCATCGGCTGGATCGAAGAAGCGCTGTCCCCGCTGCACGCTTCCAGGCCCGACATCGACGTCCACCGGCTCGCGGTGGCGATCCGCTCCGCCACCGGTATCGAGGCGCTGATCTGGCTCACGGACATCGCGGGCCTGCCCCGCCCCGAGGCCGCCGACCTCCTGTGCCGGACCGCGCAGGCACTGCTGGCGGCCGCCGTCCAGGACCGGCCGACGGAACGCCCCGGGCCGTAGCCGGGACGTCCGAGTGTCTGGGTAGCATCCGGATATGCCATCACGACTTGACGGGCCTGCCCCGTGTCCCGTGCGATGACCAACCGCTTAGTTTGTCTTGGTGACTCCTTCACCGAGGGTGTCGGCGACGAGGACCCGTCGTCCCCCAACGGCGTCCGCGGCTGGGCCGACAGGGTCGCCGGTGGGCTCGCGGCCACTCGCCAGGACTTCCGCTACGCCAACCTCGCGATCCGCGGCAAACTGCTCGGGCAGGTCCTCGCGGAGCAGTTGGAACCGGCGCTGGCGCTGAATCCGGACCTCGTGACGGTCTACGCGGGCGGCAACGACCTGATGAGGCCGAAGGTCGACATCGACGGTCTCATTGACGACTACGACGTCGCTGTCGGCAAAGTCGTCGCGACCGGTGCGCGCGTCGTGCTCTTCACCGGTGTCGACGGGGTCGAAGACGCTCTGTTCCGCCGGATCCGGGGGCGCGTCGCGATCTACAACGAGCACGTCCGCGGGATCGCGGCCCGGCACGGGGCGCTACTGGTGGACATGTGGGCGATGCGCCGGCTGCGCGACAGGCGTCTGTGGGCGCCGGACCGGCTGCACCTGAACTCCGCGGGGCACAACGAGATCGCCATCGCCGTACTCGACGCGCTCGGCGAACCGCACAAGCTGACGCCTGCCGAGCTCGGGCCGCGGCCGCTGCTGAGCCCGCAGGCGCGGCGCACCGAGAACCTCCAGTGGGGCAGGGAACATGCCGTCCCGTGGATCAAGCGCAGGCTGCGAGGCGAGTCCTCGGGCGACACGCTCGCGCCGAAACACCCGACGATGGACCCTTACCCCTGACGTGGCCTGAGTCCGTCGAAGAGGATGCAGATCGTCCGGGTCCGTAGTTCGGGCCCGGCATGTTCCGCCGCCTTCGCCGTTCCGATGATCACCGGGATGAGTTCGTCGACGCCGAGATCCTTGCGGACGTCGCCGGTGTCCTGCGCCCGGCTGAGCAGGATGCCGAGCGCGTCCTTGAGGCGGACACCGATGACCGATCCCGCCGAGGGAACGCTGATCCCGGCCGCCGACAGGGCTTCGAAGTAGGCGTTCTTGGCGTCGGCCATCGCGATCCAGCCGGTCAGGAACCCGAAGAACGCGGCGCCCGGGTCCGGTGAGTCGGCGGCCACCGTGGATTCCGCTTCGTCGACGAAGCGGTGCAGGCGTGCGTAAAGAACCGCCTCCAGCAGCGCTTCTTTCGTCGGAAAGTGCCGGAACACGGTGCCGACGCCGACGCCTGCCTCGCGGGCGACTTCTTCGGTCGGCGCACTGGTGCCTTTGGCCGTGAAAACGCGCTCCGCGGCCTCCAGCACCCGTGTGCGGTTACGGCGGGCATCGGCTCGGAGCGGTTTCTCGTCCGTCACAGCGGGGATCTTAGACCCGTTGTCGAGAGCCGGTACGGCGGCTGACTCGTGAGTGGTAAAGCTGGTTCCAACCGTCCCTGCCACTCACGAGACCGGAGTGCTTCCGCCGCTAGTCCGGCATCTCGTCCAGCACGCGCGCCAACGCCTTGGGGACGCCGGTGCGCCGGCCGCCGCCCCATGATCCGTCGCGACATCCGCTGGAATTCGTCGTCGGGGTCGAAGCCCTCGTGGCTGAGGAACAGCCGGGTGCCCCGGCCCTCCGGCTCGAGCCGCCACGTGACCGTCCACTCCGGACCCCAGCTGATACTGAGCAACCGCTCCGGCTCCACGGCCAGCACCTCGCAGGCGACCGGGCCGCCCGCGAAACCGGCGGCGGGAACGGGGTCCGCGAGCAGTTCGAACCGGTGGCCCACAACGGGTTTGATGTCGTTGGGCATGCGGAGCCAGCGCTCCAGCAGCTGCGGCTCGGTCAGCGCGCGCCACACCTTGCGCGGCGGATGCGCCAGGAACTGATCGACGTGGACGGCTGTCGGATCCTCGTCGTTCAGAGCTCCTCCTCGTCCAGCAGGTCACGCAGATCGGCCAGCTTTCCGCGCCAGTATTGTTCGTAGGGCGAAAGCCAGTCGGAGACTTCCTGCAGCGGTGCGGCTTCCAGAGAGTAGACGCGATTGCGGCCCTGCCGCTCTTCCCGGACGAGCCCCGCTTCGCGTAGCACACGAAGGTGTTCCGACAGGCTCGGCCGCCGCATGTCGAAACGCTCGGCGATCTCACCCGCGGCCCGCGGGCCGTCGAGAAGGATGCCCAGTACCTCGCGGCGGGCCGGGTTGGCGAGCGCGGCGAAGACGTCGTCGTTGACCGGCACTAGCGTGGCCAGTTCCCGTAGCCGGAGGGTTCGAGCAGTCCCATCGCATTGCCGTCGGGATCTTTCAAGGACGTCACGCGGCCCCACGGCATCTCCTCCGCGTCGGCGACCTCGACGCCCTGAGCGCGAAGCTCCGCGATGTCGCCATCGATGTCGGCGGTGCTGAGCTGGAAGTGCACGCGCGTGTCGTGATCGGGCCCGCCGACTGCGCGGTCGACCAGGACGACGCCGGTCTCCGCTCCCTGGGGGCCGGCCATGACGAACGGGCCGTGCGGGCCGCTGACGTCGACGAGCAGGACGAAACCGAGCTTGCCGATGTAGAAGTCCCGTGCCTTGGCCTGATCAGAGACCGGCACGGTGAGGAACTGGATGCGGTCGATGGTCATCCCGCGACTTTACGTAGGAGATTTCCTACGTGTCAAACGGGCCTTCACACGCGGCCACCGTGACCACTGGCGCGCACGTGGCAATCCCGAAGTCCGTGAACAATCCGCGTACGCCTTGCCTTTGACGGAGTCAGAGTTGATGGGCCCGGCTTGATCGCGATGCGGCCGGGATCGACGTCGGCGTTGATCCGTTTGCCGAACCCTGCCCGAAAGCCAACCAAAAACGCCTCCCTACAACCTCGATCTAGCTGGAAGTCCAGGGATCGTGACCAGGGCCGCAACAGCTTGAGTTCACCTATGGACGAGCTTTTAGCGTCGTCGTCATGAACACAGAAACCACCGCGCAGTCCCCGCTTCGCCTCGCCGTGATCATCGGCAGCGTCCGGCACGAGCGTTTCGCCGACGCCATCACGGGCTGGCTTCTGACCGAACTCGCCGCGATCGACGGTCTGGAGGCCGATCCGATCGACCTCGCCGACGTCGATCTCCCGTTGCAGGGAACGCGGCCCGGCGGCACCGAGACGGCGATCAGCGCCAGGCTGCACGCGGCCGACGCCTACCTGGTCGTCACGCCGGAGTACAACCACAGCTTCCCCGCCGCGCTGAAGAACGCGATCGACTGGCACTTCACCGAGTGGGCGTACAAGCCTGTCGGGTTCGTGG
The DNA here is from genome assembly GCF_042647925.1 of Amycolatopsis speibonae. Taxonomy (NCBI): domain Bacteria; kingdom Bacillati; phylum Actinomycetota; class Actinomycetes; order Pseudonocardiales; family Pseudonocardiaceae; genus Amycolatopsis; species Amycolatopsis speibonae. Next base: position 90,845 of record NZ_JBHRWK010000025.1, on the reverse strand, counting down.
GCTACGGGGCGGGTTCGGGTGGCATCCGCGCGATCGAGCAGCTGCGGCTGATCTTCCCCGAACTGCGGGCCACCACCGTCCGCGACGCGGTGCTGCTGAACGCACCGTGGACCCGTCTCGGCCCGAACGGGTACGAAGCCACCGAAGGCGAGCGCGCCGCGCTGGCCGGGACGATGACCGAGCTGGACTGGTGGGCCCGCACGCTGCGCGCCGGACGGGTCGCGGATCAGGCGGGTGCGGCATGAACCGCCTGACCGCGCAGGAACTGCGCATCGCCGCGGTGATCGCGCTCGGCGGGTTGATGGCCGTTCTGGACACCACGATCGTCGCCGTCGCGCTGCCGCGGTTCATGACGACCTTCTCCGCGTCGCTCACCACCATCCAGTGGGTCGCGACGGCCTACGCGCTCGCCATGGTCGCGGCGATGCCTCTCGCGGCGACCATGGCTCAACGCTGGGGAACGCGCCGGGTGTACCTGGTCGCGTTGCTCGTGTTCGCGGCGGCGTCCGCGGCCGCCGGTGCCGCCGGCGATCTCGGATGGCTGATCGCCGCACGGGCGGTACAGGGTCTCGCCGGTGGCCTGATCAATCCCTTGGGGATGACCATCGGTTTCGGCACGGTGGATCCGGCACGCCGGAGCCGGATGACCACGATCACCGGGCTGCCTCTGCTGGTCGGGCCTATTCTGGGCCCGGTGCTCGGCGGCTTCCTGCTGGACAGCCTGTCGTGGCGGGCGCTGTTCTTCATCACCGTCCCGCCCGCGCTGCTCGCCGTGGTGGGCGTGCTGCGCTGGATTCCCGCCGATGCGCCGTCGGCGGAACGCTCCCCGATCGACCTCCTGGGTGGTCTGCTGCTCGTCCCCGGTGTCGTCGCGGTGGCCTACGGATTCAGTGAGGAGGCGCTCGGCTGGGGCGCCCGCGTGGCGATCGTGGTCGCCGGATCGGCGCTCATGGCGGTGTTCACCCGCCGGTCGTGGCACCATCGCGCGCCGCTGCTGAATGTCCGGCTCCTGCGTGACCGGACGTTCGGGCGCAACACCGCGGTCCTCGTCCTGTACGCCGCGCCATACTTCGGTTCGATGCTGCTGATGCCCGCCTACGTCCAGGTCATCCGCGGTGACTCGCCCATGGTCAGCGCGCTGCTGTCGGTGCCGGGCGCGCTCGGGATGGGCATCACCATCCAGTTCGCCGCTCGCGTCCTGGAACGCTTCGGGCCGCGGATCGTCGTCGGGACCGGGCTGAGCCTGGCCATCATCGCGACCGGGATGACCATGTTCGTCCTCGCGCCGGACACGCCGTACCCGGTGCTGGCGATCTTGGGTGTGTTCCAGGGGGCGGGCACCGGAGCGATCATGATGCCCACGATCGTCAGTGCAGGCCGGAACCTGCACGGATCGGACCTCGCGTCCGGTTCCGCGATCCTTCCCCTGGCCAGCACCATCGCGAGCGCGGTCGGTACGGCGGTGGTGAGCGCGGTGTTCACCGGGTTGATCGCGGCGGCCACCGGAGGGCGGGGGCTCGCGGCGCTGAGCGACCCGTCGGCGAGCACCGGGCTGGCCGAGGAGCTCGTCTCTTCGTATCGCGTGACGCTCGTCGGTGTCCTGGCGGTCATGGTGATCGCCCTGGTGGTGAGGCTGAAGACCCGGCCCGCCCCGGTAGCCTCGGCGGCGGAACCCACGACGGTACGGAGCGCAGCATGACGACGCCGACCCCGGCACTTCCCCGGCTCGATGCCCACCTGACCATCGGTGAGGTCGCGAGCCGGGCCGGCGTGTCGGCCAACGCCGTCCGGTACTACGAGCGCTACCGCGTCATCACCGCCGAACGCACCGCGGGCAACGCGCGCCGGTTCACCGTCGACGCCATCTGCCGGATCCGGCTCGCGGTGGCCGCCCAGCGGGTCGGGCTCAGCCTCGCCGACAGCGCGGAGATCCTGGCCGAGATCCCGCCGATGTCCCCCGACCTCGAGCAGTGGTCCCGGGCCGGGCAGCGGCTCATCGACGCCGGGCAGGCGCGTATCGCCGAACTCACCGAGGTGGTCGGCGAGTACCGATCGCTCGGGTTCCTCAGGAGCTGAAGGGCCCGTCCGCCGCGGTCGACCAGCGGAACACCGGGTGGTCCTCCAGTCCGGGGTAGGCCACGGCCATACCCCGGACAGGGGACATCGACCACAGCCGAGCGTCAGGCGACGCGGCATGGTCCGCCCATTCCGGGGACCATGCCGCGATGTAGCGCTCGTAGATGCGGCGGATCCGGGCGAGGTCCTTGGTCTCCAGCCTCGCGGGCCCGGTCATCCGCACTTGGCGGACGTCGCCGGGCGGGTCGAACGTCGCGACCATGACCGCGACCTCGCGCTCGTCACGAGCGGCGGCCAGGAACGGGGACGGCCTGTCCCCGGATGCAGGGGTGTGGAACCACAGTCTGCTTTCCTCGGCCACGAACCACATCATCGCCAGGGCCGGGTTCCCCCGGCCGGTGGTGGTGGCGACGCTGGCAGGCAGGCGCGGCTCGTCGAGGAAGCCCGGTACGGCGAAAGTCGGTCGGTCCATGAGGCCACCCTGCAACCTCGGCCGCGGTCGAGGTCCAGCGTCCCGCGGACCCCGGGCGAAACGAAGAGGGCCGCCCCGGACGGGACGGCCCTCTCACGATTCCGGATCAGCGCTGCGGCGGACCACCCTGCGGCCCGCCGAACGGGCCCTGCTGCGGGAACGGGCCGCTGCCCGGTCCCTGCGACGGCGGCCCCTGGTACGGGCCTCCCTGCGGGCCGGCGGGCGGCTGGGCCTGCGGCAACCGGGCCGGAGGCGGCGGAGCCTGCTGCTGCGGGGGCTCCGGGGCGGCCTCCGGCTCGGGAGCGACATTGGGAACCTTGCGCGGAGCGGGCGGCTCCTGCCGCGGCGTCGCGACGCCGAGTGCCGGAACCTCCTTGCGCGCCACGGCTTCCGCGGCCGCGACGGCCTCGGCGACCTTCGGGTCGCTGGAGGTGTCGAACCAGCCCTGGACCTCTTCGTCCTCCAAGTCCGGCTTCTCGACGGGGTCTTCCTTCGGCGGTTCGTAGCGGAACACGCCGTCGTCGCCGGGGGCGCCGAGCGCCCGGGCGAAGCCCTCCAGGGCCTTGCCGTAGTCGCTCGGGATCATCCAGACCTTGTTCGCGTCGCCCTGCGCCAGCTGCGGCAGGGTCTGCAGGTACTGGTACGCCAGGACCTCGGGAGTAGGGCGTCCGGCCTTGATCGCCGCGAAGACCTTCTCGATGGCCTTCGCCTGGCCCTGGGCCTGCAGGTACCGGGCGGCACGTTCACCCTGCGCCCGCAGGATCCGCGACTGCCGCTCGGCCTCCGCGCCCAGGATCGCGGCCTGCTTGGCACCTTCGGCCGCGAGGATCTGGCTCTGCTTCTGGCCTTCCGCGGTCTTGATCGCCGATTCACGCTGCCCCTCGGCGGTCAGGATCATCGCGCGCTTCTCACGGTCGGCGCGCATCTGCTTCTCCATCGAGTCCTGGATGGAGGGCGGCGGGTCGATCGCCTTCAGCTCGACACGGGCGACGCGGATGCCCCAGCGGCCGGTGGCCTCGTCGAGCACACCGCGCAGCTGGCTGTTGATCGAGTCACGCGAGGTCAGCGTCTGCTCAAGGCTCATGCCACCGACGACGTTACGCAGCGTCGTGGTGGTCAGCTGCTCGACACCGACGATGTAGTTCGAGATCTCATAGACCGCCGCCCGCGAGTCGGTCACCTGGAAGTACACGACCGTGTCGATGGACACGGTCAGGTTGTCCTCGGTGATCACCGGCTGGGGCGGGAAGGAGACGACCTGTTCGCGGAGGTCGATCCGCGCCCGCACCTTGTCCAGGAAGGGCACCAGAAACGTCAGGCCGGGAGAGGCCACCGTCCGGAACCGGCCCAGCCGTTCGATCACGGCCGACTGGGCCTGTGGCACCACCATGATCGCCTTGACCACGACAACGACCACGAACAACGCGAGCAGTCCGACGACGATGAACACCACTGTCTCTGACAACTACCTTCCCCTTACGTAGAAACAAATCTGTTGCTGTGCGGCCGTCCGGCTCACAGCTCGGCCGAAACGACCGCCGTGGCGCCCGAGATCTCGACGACCGTCACCGATGTCCCCGGGGCGATCGGTTCCCCGTCGGTCATGCACCGTGCGGACCACACGTCACCGGCCAGCTTCACCCTGCCCGCCTCGACGTCCACTGTGGACACTACTACCGCTCGCGCGCCGATCAGCGCGTCGGTGTTGGTCTTGATGTCCGGTCCCGCGAGGAACCGGCGTTTGAGCGTCGGCCGGACGAGGGCGAGCATCCCGACCGAGGCGACGGCGAACACCGCGACGTCGATGAACGGGTTCCCGGTCAAGGCTGCGGAGCCGGCCCCGAGCAGGGCCCCCGCGCCGACCATGAGCAGGAACAGGTCACCCGAGAGCAGCTCGGCGATGATCAAGAGGATGCCGGCGATCAGCCAGATGAGAGCGCCTGTCATGCGTTCATGCTCCCAGATCGCGCCGATTCATACCGAAGAAGCGAAACTGACGTGACCGACGCGTGACCTTGAGTGACCTCACGCAAACCGGTCATTCAGGACTCCTCGCCCGGGTCGGAGACGAAGTCGATGAGCCGCTCCACCGCTCCGATCAGCGGCGTTTCCAGATCCCGGTAGCTGGAAACGGCGGACAGGATCCGCTGCCAGCCCTCCCACGGCTCACCCCAGCCGAGCGCGTCGCAGACGCCCTCTTTCCACTCCGTGCCACGAGGGACCTTCGGCCAGGCGCGGATACCGACCACCGACGGCTTCACGGCCTCCCAGATGTCGATGTACGGATGCCCGGTGATCAGCACGTTCCCGTCGCGGATCCCGTCGACGATCCGGGACTCCTTGCTGCCCGCGACCAGGTGGTCGACCAGCACCCCGAGACGGCGGCCGGGTCCGGTACCGAACTCGCCGATGCGGTCGGAGAGCACGTCCACCCCATCGAGTGGTTCCACCACCACACCTTCGACCCGCAGGTCGTGTCCCCAGACCCGTTCGACGAGTTCGGCGTCGTGTTTGCCTTCCACCCAGATGCGCGAATCACGCGCGACCCTGGCCTTGAGTCCCTGGACATGCACCGACCCGGACGCGGAGATCCGCCGGGCCGGGGTCGCCGGGGCCGCCTTCGCCGGCACGAGCGTGACCGGTTTGCCTTCGAGCAGGAAGCCCGCCGGGTTCAGCGGGAACACGCGATGCTTGCCGTGCCGGTCTTCGAGGACGACGTTGCCGTACTCGATCTTCACCACGGCGCCGCAGTATCCGCTGGCAGGGTCTTCGACCACGAGACCCGGCTCGGCGGGCACCTCGGGGATCTTCCGCTTGCGCGGGCCGGACAGCACGTCGTCGTACGAATGGGAGCGCACGGCGGACGACGCTAGCGGTGCCCGGGGTCAGCGTCTCCCCGCCACGCCGGTCAGGCCGCCATCCGGAGCATTGCCTCGACGAACGGGGTCCGCTCACCGCGCTCGAGCGGCCGCATCACGAACAGCGGCGAGAGCGCGACGCACCACGCGCGGACCCGCTCGGCGTCGAACCCCGGCAGATGCGGCGCGATCGCGTCGAACCCGTCCTCGAGCGTGCCGCCGCCGGTCATCGGCAGGGTGACCCAGTCGGCCAGGTCGAAGGACGGGTCACCGATGCTCGGGCGCGGGTCGATCGCGACCGCTCCCCTGCCGTGCCCGCCGTCGAGGACATTGCCCGGGTGCAGGTCACCGTGCACGATCGCGTGCCCTCCCCCGTCGGTCGCGAGGGCCAGCGCCCGGAGCCGGGCGCGGTCAAGGGTCTCCAGCGACAGCGTGGCCTCGGCCACCGAGCCCCGCAGCCCCCGCTCGGCGAGCCGGTACATGAACACGACCCGGTCTTCCAGTGTCGAGAAACCCGGCGGCGGTGTCACGGCGTGGATCTGGGCCAGCAGGTCACCGACCTCCGCCCACGGGACGTTCGCCCCCGCTTCCAGCAGTTGCGTGCCCGGATCGATCCCCTCCAGCAGGATCGCGCCGTCGGCGACCTCGGTGGCGAGGACCTGCACGACCCGCGAACACCCGTCCCACGCCCGCAGCGCGGCGGCCTCGGACTCGGCGATCGCGTGATCCGGGGTCAGCTTGAGGACCTTCATGGCGCCGTCGTCCCCGGCACAGATCAGGGTGCGGCCGGTGTTGCCCGGTTTCGCGTCGACGACGGTGAGACCCCAGCGTTCCGCCAGCCGCGCCACGAGCGCGGGCAGCTCGTCACACCACGTCGCGACGTCCTCGCCGAAGCGCCTGATCAGGCGGGCACGGGCCTGATCGTCCATGACGTTCAGAACAGCGGCCAGGGGATCGCGCGCCAGTCGTCGCCGGGCTCCGGGAAGACACCCTCCGCCAGCAGCAGCTCAGTACGCTCCGCCAGCGCCCGGATCTCGAAGCCGGTGAGGTGCTCGCCGAGCGCGTCGCCGAGCTCGCCGTCCAGCCGCTCACGCAGGCCTCGCAGCTTGCCGACCTCGGCCTCGGTCAGCCGCTCGCCGATCCAGCCCCACAGCACCGTCCGCAGCTTCGGATCGGTGTGCAGGCAGATCCCGTGATCCACGCCGTAGACACGGCCGTCGGTGCCGGCGAGCACGTGGCCGCCCTTGCGGTCGGTGTTGTTGACCACGATGTCGAGCAACGCCAGTTCCCGCATGCCCTGCCGGTTCGCGTGCGCGAGCACCGCGGGCTCACCGTCGCGATCGTGCGCGTGCAGCACGACACGCCAGCCGTCCGGCAGGCTCTCCGGGGAGCGGACGTCGACCAGTTCCTCGTCGGTGGTCTCGATCCACAGCTGCACCATGCCGGGACCGAACGGCCCGTCGCGCAGCACTGTCGGCGGGATCGCGCCGAGCCCGGACGCGTCGGCGACCATCGCCGTCGCGACCTCGCGGCCGGCCAGCGTCCCGTCCGGGAAGTCCCACAGCGGCCGTTCCCCCGACACCGGCTTGTACACGACGTTCCCGGTCACGCCGTCGAGTTCGATCGTGCAGAAGAGCGTGACGTTCGAAGCGTCGACGAGCCTTCCTTCGACGTCGATCTTGCCGCGCGTCACCAGCTCCCGCGAAGTCTCCGACACCTCGTCAGTCCTCGAGGACGTCGACGTCGCGCCGGTACCCGTTCTGCCGCGGGCAGATGTGGCCCGCCGGGTCGAGCGGCTCGGCACACAGCGGGCACGGTTTACGGCCGGCGTTGACCACCCTGTCGGCGCGTTCGGCGAACGCCCGCGCCGCACCGGGGGTCAGGAAGACACGGACGGCGTCCGGCCCCTCTTCGGTGTCGTCCAGAACGACCGTTTCGTCCACCTCGCCTTCCGTCATCGCGAGCAGCTCGATGACGACGGCGCTGCTGTCGGCGTCCCAGCCGAGGCCCATCGTGCCGACGCGGAACTCCTCCTCGACCGGAACGGTCAGGGGGTCGACGTCGAGGAGCTCGTCGGGCGCGTCGTCCGGTACGTCCGCGCCGAACCGGCTGGCGACCTCTTCCAGCAGCGAGCTCAGCCTTTCGGCCAAGACCACGACCTGCTGTTTTTCGATCGTCACACTGATCGTGCGGACGTCCTCGGACGCCTGGAGGTAGAACGTGCGGTCGCCGGGCTCACCGACGGTTCCTGCGACGAACCGGTCGGGCTGGCGGAAGACGTGGATTACGCGAGACATGGCACCTTTGACCCTAGGCCACGCCCCCATGATCGGCATCCGCCGCCCCACGGTTCCGCCGAGGGCGAAACCGCTCGACAAAACCGCCCGTCCGAGCAGTGCCCCGCGCAGCCGCGGGCAAAGGGCCGCTCCTAGTCTTCAGCTGTGGTTGAGATCGCCCCTTACGGCACCTGGACGTCCCCCCTGTCCGCCGCCGACGTCGCCGCGTCGGGAGTCAGCGCGCAATGGCTCGCGACAGCCGGAGACGAGGTCTGGTGGGCCGAAGCGAGAACCGGTGAAGGCGGCCGCGTCACCCTCGTCAGGTCCCGCACGGACGGCACCGTCGAAGACGTCCTTCCCGCCCCGTGGAACGTCCGCAACCGCGTCCACGAATACGGCGGACGCCCCTGGCTCGTGCTCGGCGACGTCCTCGTCTTCACCCACTGGACCGACCAGCGCGTCTACCGCCGCGACCTGACCACCGGCGAGACGACCCCCCTGACACCGGAGCCCGCGACCCGCCACGGGATCCGCTACAGCGACCTGCGGCCCGGCCGCACCGGCGAAGTGTGGCTGGTCCGCGAACGCAGCACCGGTCCCCGGCGCGTCGACATCGCCAGGGACCTCATCGCGGTCCCCCTCGACGGCGGCCCGGAACGGGTGCTGACCGCCAGCCACCACTTCCTCACCGCACCGCAGCTCTCCCCCGACGGCGAACGCGCGGCGTGGATCGGCTGGAATCACCCCGCGATGCCGTGGGACGGCACGGAACTGTGCGTCGCCGAGATCGACGAGGACGGCACCTTCGGGCCGCACAGCGTGCTCGCCGGCGCGACGGACATCGCCGTCTGCCAGGTCGAATGGGAGTCGCCGGACAGCCTGCTCGCCCTGCTCGACCCGGACGGCTGGTGGAACCTGCACCGCGTCGGGCTCGACGGCGGCATCACGAACCTGGCGCCCTGCGAACTCGAGATCGGCGGTGCCCAGTGGAAACTCGGCGCCCGCTGGTTCACCCCGCTCGACGAAGGCCGGTTCGCCGTCATCGCGTCGGGCAAGCTCGCCATCCTCGACGAAGCGACGCGGGAAATCACCCCGGTCGCAGCCGCCACCGACCTGACCGCGTGGTCCACCAACGGTTTCGCCGTCCACCAAGGCGGTGTCGTCGGCGTCGCGGCGGGCCCGAAACGCGAAGGCGCCGTCGTGAAGGTCGACCTCGAAGGCGCGACGGTGACCGAACTCGCGTCGGTACCCGAACCCCCGTCACCCGCCTACCTGTCCACACCCGTGGAACGGATCTTCAAGACCGACGACGGCGACCGGATCCCCGCCTTCGTCTACCTGCCCGCGAACGCCGACTTCGCCGCGCCGGACGGCGAACGGCCACCGCTGTTCGTGTACCCGCACGGCGGACCCACCGGCCGGGACAGCGCCGTACTCGATTTCGAGATCGCCTACTTCACCAGCCGCGGGATCGCCGTCGTCACGGTCAACTACGGCGGCTCGACCGGCTACGGACGCGCCTACCGCGAACGGCTCCGGGAACAATGGGGCATCATCGACGTCGCGGACTGCGTCGCCGTCGCCGAAACCCTCGCCGCCGAAGGCACCGTCGACGGCGACAGGCTCGCGATCCGCGGCGGCAGCGCCGGCGGCTACACCTCCGCCGCGTCGCTGACCACCACGACCACCTACCGCGCGGGCACCGTGATGTACCCGATCCTCGACCTCGGCCAGTGGACCGGCGACGGCGGCGAAACACACGACTTCGAGTCCCGCTACCTCGACGGGCTGATCGGGCCACTGCCGGAAACCGAACAGCGCTACCGGGATCGGTCGCCGATCAACAACGCGGACACCCTCGCCGGCCCGCTGCTGTTCCTGCAGGGCCTCGAAGACGAGATCTGCCCGCCCGAGCAAGCGGACCGGTTCGTAGCCGGGCTCGCCGGACGCGGCATCGACCACGCCTACCTGAGGTTCGAAGGCGAACAGCACGGCTTCCGGAAAGCGGAAACGATCGTCGCCGCCCTCGAAGCCGAACTGTCGTTCTACGGCCAGGTCTTCGGCTTCGAAACACCCGGCGTCCCGAAGCTCCGGCTCAGCCGGTGAAGCCACCCAAAACCCAGCCAGGCGACACGATCGCCCTGGTCGCTCCGGCGGGACCGGTCCCGCCGGAGCTCCTCGACAAGGCACTGCCCGTGCTCCGCGGCTGGGGCGTCGACGTCCACATCGGCGACTGCGTCCGCGCGACCCCCACCGGTTATCTGTCGGCACCCGACGAGGCCAGAGCCGCCGAATTCACCGACGCCTGGCTGAATCCACGGGTGACCTGCGTCCTGACCGCCCGCGGCGGCTACGGCACGCAGAGAATGCTCGACCTGGTCGACTGGACGGCCCTGGCCGCGGCCAGGCCCAAAACGCTCGCCGGATCGAGCGACGTGACCGCACTGCACCGCGCCGTGAACGTCCACTTGGGACTGGAGACACTGTTCTCCCCCTTGCCCGCGACCACACTCTTCGACAACGCCGCCGCCGAACACCTGCGGCTGTCACTGTTCGAGCCGGACGAAGTACGACTGATCACCTCACCGACCTCGTCACCACTGGCGCCGGGCACCGCGACCGGCACCCTCATCGGCGGCAACCTCGCCCTGCTGGCCTCGGGCCTCGGCACTCCGGAACAGGGCTCGGCCCGCGAGGCGATCGTGCTGCTCGAAGACGTCACCGAAAGCCCCTACCGGATCGACCGGATGCTGACCCAGCTGCTGCGCTGCGGCTGGCTCGACGGCATCCGTGGGTTCGTACTGGGTTCATGGGAGTCCTGCGGCGATCCCGAGACCATCCAGGCCCTGATGCTCGACCGGCTCGGCCCACTCGGCGTACCCATGGCCTGGAACTTCGGCATCGGACACGTCCCCGCGTCCCCCACCGTCCCCCTCGGCGCACAAGCCACCCTCGACGCCGACGCGGGCACCCTCCTGATCTTGCCATAACGGCAACAGAACTTGCGGTCCCGGCCCGACCGCAGGCATCTTTCAGGCATGGATTCCACACAACAGTTCTGGGAAGACTTCTACCGGGACAAAGACCAGGTCTGGAGCGGCAAAGCGAACCCGATCCTGGTGGGCGAGGTCACCTCGCTGACCCCGGGCACAGCACTCGACCTCGGCTGCGGCGAAGGCGGCGACGCCATCTGGCTCACCCAGCAGGGCTGGCGCGTCACCGCCGTCGACATCTCGGACGTCGCCCTGCAGCGAGCCGCCGGACACGCGGCCGAAGCCGGTGCCGACGGCATCACCTGGGAACGCCACGACCTCGCGAAATCGTTCCCGGAGGGCCACTTCGACCTCATCTCGGCACAGTTCTTCCACTCCCCCGTCGCGGAAAACGGCGAGCGGGACAAAGCGCTCCACCGCGCCGCCGAAGCCGTGGCACCGGACGGCACACTGCTGGTCGCCGGCCACGCGGGCTGGCCGACCTGGATGGAAGAGCCACCACACAAGGACGTCCACTTCCCGACTCCCGCCGAAGTCCTCGAAACACTGGAACTGACCGACGGCGAATGGACCGTGGAACGGCAAGACCTGATCACCCGCGACTTCCCCGGACCCGAGGGACAACAAGGGACACGCTCGGACAACGTGCTCCGCGTACGGCGCTCGGCCTAGCTCACTGATCCAGCGTTTCGGGCGGCGGAATCCCCAGCTTCGCGGACAAGCGGAGCTCACGCCGTTGCGCGGTGGTCAGCACCGTGGGAGCGACGCGGTTACCGGTCATGACACCGACCGTGGCGGCACCGAACTGAAGAGGAACGGAGATCACGGCGCGGGCGGGCGGCGGCCTGGACCGTGAGACCGTCGCCGAGAGCGAACCGCAACTCCTCCAACTCGGGCCCCATACCTCTCGCCGGATCGCTTCACACCAGTTCGGGCAAGCCGCCATGGATCGTGCTCACAGTGAGGGCGTCCATGTCCAAGACGCGCACGGCTCCTTCCGGCACCGCGCGCAACCCACTCCCTGTCCGCGTCGCCTCGACGAGCTCGGCCAGCAAGGTGCCGACGTCGCGACCCGGCATCTCAGAACGGCGTGATCAGTTCGGCCGGAATCTCGCCGCGTGCCACGCGAGCGGAGAGGTCGGCGAGTTTCAGCTGTCGTTCCTGGGCGTGTGCGCGCAGCCACTGGAAAGCTTCCTCCACGTCGATTCCCAGCGTGGCCACCAGCACCCCCTTGGCCTGTTCGATCGCGGAGACAGGCGATCGTGTGCCACAAGTGCCGGGCCATGGTCGGCGAAACCGGGCGGTCCCCGGTCAGCCCGCACCTGGCCGGGGACGGCTCCCGGTGATCCCGAGATCGTTGCTTTCGAAGTCGAGTGTCTTCATCGTGGGTCCCGTCGGTGAACCACGGGACGGGTGCTCAGAACAGCCGCCGGAACCCCATACCGTACTCCGCGAGGGGGACGATCGAGTGATTCTCTCGGTACCGTTGCGCCATGCGGATGACGTCTGCGGAGGCCCGGTCACGGTTCGAAGGCGAACGAATCGCGAGACTGGCGACGGCCGGCTCGGACGGTGTCCCCCATCTGGTGCCGGTGACGTTCGTCATCGATGGCGATTCCGTGGTGTTCGCGATCGATCACAAACCCAAGAGCACGACGGCATTGCGACGGCTGACGAACATCGCGGAGAACCCGGTGGTCAGTTTTCTGACCGACCACTACGACGAGGATTGGGCCGGACTGTGGTGGGCACGGGTGGACGGCGTCGCCCGGGTCCTGACCGATCCCGACGAGCAGGCGGCGCCGGCGCGACTGCTGCGGGAGAAGTACCCGCAGTACGAGGCACAACCTGCTCCGCATGCCGTGGTGAGCACGCTGGTTCACTCATGGAGCGGGTGGCGCGCTTCCTGAGCTTTTTTTGGCGTCGTTGCCGTGAAACGGGAACGACGCCATCGCCGGGGCGTATAGATCGTTATACACTTTGATAGCGGATCCGAAGTCTGTGAAGGACCCCTTCACACCAGCGTCAGGAACGAGGAGCCTCGGCAGGCAGGAACTGCTCCACCGGCTTCCCCCGCCAGGCGGCGATGATCCCCAGCGGATCCGGCCGCAGCAGCGAGGCGGCCGCGTACACGCTCGCGGCGACGACGCCCGCCATGAACCACCAGTCGTAGAGCGCCTGCTCCCCCGTCGGGTAGTACACCAGCGTCACGAACACCGACACCGCGACGACGACCGCGAGGTTCCGGCGGCGCCATTCGAAGGCGGACAGGACCACGAAACCCCAGGTCAGGTACCACGGCAGTGAGGGCGGCGGGACGATCGCGCCGGCCAGCAGCACGATCGCCATCCGGTGGATCGCCGGGTTCCCGCCGTCGCGGGCGAGCCACCACTGACGACCGGCGAAGACGAACAGGCCGACCATCGCGATCGCCCGGAACACGGTGACGAACGGCGAGACCTCGACGTCGATCACCAGGTTCACCAGCGAATAGAAGATCTCGCCGATCCCCGTCGGGAAGTTCATCCAGTTCGCGATCAGCGTCGGCGCCTTGAGACCGCCCAGCCAGCCGAGGTTGACCGAGCCCAGCGAGAGCCAGGTGCCCGCGACGAACACCGGCAGGAAGATCCCGACCGACGCGGCGCCCGCGCGGAAGAAGTTGACCACCTTCCGGTCACCGGGCAGGTGGTTGGCCCACACCCAGACCAGGAACGGCAGCGCCCACGCCGCGGTGGGTTTGATCAGCATCCCGATGGTGACCAGGACGATCGCGACGACGTGCTTGCGCTCCAGCGCGGCCAGCACGCCGACGGTGAGGAAGCCCAGCATCAGCAGGTCGTTGTGCGGACCGCCGACGAGGTGGATCACCGTCATCGGGCTGGCGATGGCAAGCCACAGGGTGATGGGCAGCTTGCCGCCGAGGTGCTTGACCAGCCGCGGCAGCGACCACAGCATCCCGACCAGGCCGATCATCAGCACCAGGCGGGTCGCGATGACGCCGGCGATCATGTCGTTGCCGGTGATCGCGACGATCCACTTGGCGAACAGCAGGAACAGCGGGCCGTACGGCGCGGGAGTGGTCTGCCACAGCGGGTGGACGTTCTGCACGACGTCCGGCAGCACGGACAGTTCAGCCGGACCGTTGGCGTACGGGTCGAGCCCGTTGAGCAGCTGCGCGCCCTGCGCGAGGTAGGAGAAGACGTCGCGCGTGAACAGCGGCGGCGAGACCAGCAGCGGCGCCATCCAGCAGGCGGCGGCGATCACGATCGGGCGGCTGCCGATCCGGCCGGCCAGCGCGTATCGGCCCAGCCGGACCCAGGCCCAGATGATCAGCGCGAAGCCCGTGTAGAGCATCGTGTTGGCGAGGATGCGGCCGTGGCCGTAGCGGATCCACGACAACGGTCCGTGTCCCAGGATCGGGTCACGGATGAGGATGCCACCGGCGCCGAGCGCGGCCAGCATCAGCAGCGTGCTGCCGATGGTCCCCATCGCGATGGTGCGATACGGGAACCGGGAAGGCACCCGGAGCCGCTCGCCGAGCGAACCGGCCGAGGGCGTCTGCGGGGAGTCAGTCGTGGTCGCCATTTCGAGATTGGAGGTTACACACCGCGCCTGTGCGAGTGCGCGGCAATGGGTGTTTCCCACGCCGGGCACGGGGGTCCCCTCGCTCAGCGGTCGGCCGTCTCTCGCTGAGCGGTACCACCGGGCAACGCGGCCAGCAGCGACTTCGTGTAGTCGTGTTTCGGGTCCAGCAGGACCTCTTCCACGGTCCCGACCTCCACCAGCTCACCGCGGTACATCACCGCGACCCGGTCGGCGATGTTCCAGGCGAGCCCGAGGTCGTGGGTGATCACCAGCCCCGCGAGACCCAGCTCACGCCGCAGGCGCAGCAGCAGCGCGAGGATCTCCCCTCGCACCGACGCGTCGAGCGACGCCACCGGTTCGTCGGCCACGACCACGCCGGGACCCAGCGCGAGCGCGCCCGCGATGACCACCCGCTGCCGCTGCCCGCCGGACAGCTCGTGCGGGAGCCGGTCGAGGAACTTCTCCGCGGGCCGCAGTTCGGCCGCTTCGAGGGCCTTGGTGACGATCTCGTGCTCGTCGGCGCCCATTCCGTGGATGCGGGGGCCTTCCGCGACGGCCTCGTACACCGTGTGGTTCGGGTTCAGCGCGCTGGTCGGATCCTGCAGGACCAGCTGGACCTGCCGCCGGTACGCCTTGAGCCCGGCACCGCCGAGCGGGACCGGTTTGCCGTCGTACCGGACCGCGCCGGAGTCGGGTTTCTGCAGCCCGAGCAGCGTCCGGGCCAGTGTCGTCTTGCCCGAACCGGACTGGCCGACGAGCGCGACAATCTCGTCCTTCCGAACCTGGAGGCTCACCCCGGCGACGGCGTCGATGCGCTTGCCCGTGCGATCGCGGAAGCTGACGCGCAGGTCTTCGGCCTCCAGCAGCGCGGGCCGGTCGCCGTCGCGGTCCGGTTCAGGCGGCAACGGCGTGCTGGTGGCGGGCGCGAACCGGGACGCCGGGTCGCCGACGGTCGGGAACGCGGCCGCCAGCGCCTTGCTGTGCTCGTGGTGCGGCGCGCTCATCAGCTCCGCGCTCGGGCGTTCCTCCACGATCTCGCCGTCGTACATCACCGCGATCCGGCGGCAGGTCGCGGCGAGCACCGAGAGGTCGTGGCTGATCATGATCAGCCCGATCCCCTGCTCGGCGACCAGCCTGCCCAGCAGATCGAGCACCTGGGCCTGGACGACGACGTCGAGCGCGGTCGTCGGCTCGTCCGCGATGATCAGCCGCGGCGAACACGCCAGCGCCATCGCGATCATGACGCGCTGCTTCTGACCGCCGGACAGCTCGTGCGGGTACGCCCCGGCGCGGCCGGACGGCAGATCGACCTGTTCGAGCAGCTCCGAGACCTTGGCCTGGACTTCGCCGTCCGACAACGCCTTGCCGCCGGGCGGGTGCAGCCGGATCGGCTCGGCGATCTGCTCACCGATCTTGCGGACCGGGTTGAGCGCGTGCATCGCGCCCTGGAACACGACCGAGGCCTCGGCCCAGCGCACCGCGCGCAGCCTGCCCCACTTCATGGCCGTGACGTCCTCGCCGTCCAGCAGGATCTCCCCGCTGACCTTCGCCGACCGCGGGAGCAGCCGCAGCACGCTCATCGCGACCGTCGACTTCCCCGACCCCGACTCCCCCGCCACACCGAGCGTGTCACCGGGTTCGAGCACCAGATCGACGCCGCGGACGGCGGCGACCTCGCCGCCGCCGGTGGCATAGGTGACGCCGAGGTTCTTCAGTTCCAGCAAGGGGCTCATGAGTGCTGTCCCTTCAGGCGCGGGTTCAGCACGGTTTCCAGCGCGCGTCCGACGAGGGTGAAGCCGAGGACGACCACGACGATCGCGAGGCCCGGCGGCAGCAGATTCCACCAGGCGCCCTTGCTGATCGCGCCGTTGTTCAACGCGGTCTGCAACATGGTGCCCCAGGAGATGGTGTTCGGGTTGCCGACACCGAGGAAGGCCAGCGTCGCGTCCGCGATGACCGCGTTGCCGACGACGAGCGTGGTGTTGGCCAGCACGAGCGGCATGACGCCCGGCAGGACGTGTTTGCCGATGACGTGCAGGTGACCGCCTCCGAGCGCTTTGGCACGCTCGATGTACGGACGGCCTTCGATCGTCAGGGTCTGGGCCCGGACCAGCCGCGCGGTGCTCGGCCAGGCGGTGACACCGATGGCGATGATCACCGTCATCGCGCCCTGGTCCAGCACCGACGCCAGCGCCACGGCGAGCACGAGCGACGGCAGCACCAGGAAGAAGTCGGTGAACCGCAGCAGCAGCCCGGAGACCCAGCCTTGGATATGCGCGGCCGCGATCCCGATGAGGGTGCCGATCAGTACCGACAGGAGCGCCGCCGAGAACCCGGTGAGCAGGGAGATCCGCGCGCCCCAGAAGGTCATCAGCAGCACCGAACGGCCGTCGATGTCGGTGCCGAGCCAGAACTCCCCGCTGGGCGGCTCCAGCGTGCTGCCTTGGGCCTTGGTGACGTCGAGACCGGTCTCGTCCGTGATCACCGGGGCGAGGATGGCCAGCACCGTGATGAGGCCCAGGAACGCCAGCCCGAAGACGCCCGCCTTGTTCGTCGTGAACTCGTGCCAGTGCTTCGCCACGGCCTCGCGGCGGCGGCGCCAGACGATCGAACCGGGTTTTTCCGCTGTGGTCATGCCGTCCGCACCCTGGGGTCGAGCACGCGGTAGAGCAACTCCGCGAGCAGGTTCATCAGCACCACCGCGCCCGCGAGGGTGACGAAGACCCCCTGCAACACAGGCAGATCAGGGCCGCGGAGGGCTTCGTAGAGCAGCTGCCCGAGTCCTGGCCAGCTGAAAACGGCCTCGACCGAGACCGCGCCCGAGACCACCATGCCGAACTGCATGAAGACCAGCGTCACCGTCGGGAGCAGGGCGTTGGGCACGGCGTGCCGCTTGCGCACCAGGTCTTCGCGCAGCCCCTTGGCCCGCGCGGTGGTGAGGTAGTCCGAGTTCATCTCGCCGATCAGGGACGACCGCATGACCAGCATGTACTGCGCGTAGAACACCACCAGCAAGGTCACGCACGGCAGTACCAGATGGTGCAGGACGTCGAGGCCTTCACTGAAGAAACCCGGCGCGGCATCCGGGGAATGCATGCCCCGGCTGGGAAAGAGCCCGTTGGTCGCCACCAGCAGCATGAGCCCGAGCCAGAACTGCGGGACCGACCACAGGGTCAGCGCGAGTCCTGTTTGGACCTTGTCGAACCGGCTCCCCCGGCGCCAGCCCGCGCGGATGCCGAGCCACAGGCCGAGCGCGATCGCGAGCACGGTCGCGCTGCCGACGAGCAGGATCGTCGGCCACAGCCGTTCGCTGATCATGTCGACGACCGGGCGCCGCTGCAGGTACGAATCGCCCATGGTGCCGTGGAGCAAACCGACGAAGTAGTCCCAGAACTGCTGCAGCAGGGGCTTGTCGACCCCCATCTGCTCGCGCAGCTCCGCCATCATCTTCGGGTCGGTCGGCCGGTCTCGGACCATGAACCGCACGGGATCGCCGGGCAGCGTCCGGAACAGGAAGAATCCCAGCACGATGACGAGCACGAGACTCGCCAGCGCGCCGCCGATCTTGGAGAGCACGAACCGGGTGGTACCGGTCCCGCCCCGGCGCTCGTCGAGATCGACGAGCGCCGAGGGCTGATCGAGGGAACTGAGTGCTTCGGTCAACGCTGTCCTTTACTCCCGGTCGTCGGCCGACTTGCCGCGCCGCCCGAGCAGCACGCCGCCGCCGACGAGCACCACGAGCACGACCGCGCCGATGCCGATCCACAATCCGGTGTTGCTTCCGCCGTCGTCCGCGTTCGCCGCGGCCGCGTCGGCCGGGGTGGCGCCGTAGACGCCCCAGTAGCCGGACTGCTCGAGGATCGCGCCATCGGGCTGCGGCTGCTTGGTGAACGAGGCGAACTTGTCCGAGCGGTAGGCCTCGAGCACGTTGTCGTAGTCGAGGACGACGTCGACGTACTCCCCGGCGAGGATCGCCTGGGCCTGCTTGACGATCTCGGCGCGCTTGGCCGGGTCGAACTCGGTCAGCTGCTTCTTGTACAGGTCTTCGTAGCGCGGGTCGCAGAAGAACGTCGCCGAGCTGCCGCCGTTGCCCTGGGCGTTCGGGCGGCCGGCGCAGGTGTTCAGGCTCAGCGCGTAGTCCGGGTCGGGCGAGGTGCCATAGCCGGAGATCGCGAGGTCGTAGTTGCCCGCGGTGGTGCGGTCGTCCAGTTCGTCGTCGGAGACGAGTTCCTGCTTGACGCCGATGCCGGCGTCCTTGAACCAGCCGCTGACGAACTGGGCGGTGCGCTGGTCGAACGGCCGGTTCGCGTGGCCGGCGAGGCGGAACTCCAGCTTCGCGCCACCAGGGGCGACGCGGATCCCGTCCGGTCCCTTCGCGTAGCCCGCCTGGTCGAGGGTGGTGTTCGCGGCCGCGATGTCGAATTTGGTCTTCTCGGCGTCCGACGGAGTCCAGGTGTAGGACTTGTAGATCGCCGGCACGACACCGGTCCCGGCCTGGCCGTAGCCGTTCATCACCTTGTCGACGATGGTCTTGGTGTCGATGGCCTGCGCGATCGCCTTGCGGACACGGGCGTCCTTCAGGATCGGGTTTCCGTCACCGATCGGCTGGTCGACCACGTTCTTGACGCCGAAGTTGATGATGAGCTCGTTGTACCGGCGGCCGGGGGCCTTGTTCGTGGTGATGTTCTTCTCGCCCTTGAGCGCGTCGAACTGCGTCGGCGTGAGCCGGTTGATGACGTCGACCTCGCCCTGCTTCAGCGCGTTCACCGCGGCCTCGGCGTCCTTGAACTGCAGCAGCTGCAGTTCGTCGACCTTGGGCGCGCCACGCCAGTAGTCCTTGTTCGCCTTGAACTTCACGAACTCGTTCTTCTTGTACTCGGTCAGCAGGTACGGCCCGCTGCCGACACCGGCGACGGCCATCTCGTCGGTCGAAGGGGCGTTGAGGTCCTTGATCGGCTCCCAGATGTGCTTGGGCACGATCGGGACGTCGAGCGAGGTCATGCTCGACTGCGGCGTCTTGGTCTTGATGACCAGCGTCTTGTCGTCCGGCGCCGAAACCGACGCGAAGTTGCCGACGTAGCTGCCGTTCGCGGTGCGGGCGTTCTCGTCGTCGAGCATGCGCTGGAAGGTGTACGCGGGGTCCTGCGCCGTGACCGGCTTGCCATCGGACCACTTCATCCCCTGGCGGATGGCGAAGGTCCAGGTGAGCTTGTCGTCGGACGTCGTCCACGACTCGGCGACGCCGCCCGTGGGCTGGGTGTCCTCGGCCGAGGGCAGCGTCAGGAACTCGTAGTTGAACCGGCCGACCTGCGTCGCCGCCGACAACTGGGCGGTGAAGGGGTTCAGGTGGTCGATGCCGGTCGTGAGCGCCACCCGGAGGACCTTGCCCTGTTGCTGCGCCGCCGCGGCGGGCACGAAAGGCACCGTCGCGACCGCCGAAGCGGCAAGGACCGCGACCACGCGAAGACCGCGCCGTCGCTTCGGAAAACGCTCTGTGCGCACGAAGACCACCCCATCGAAACTCGCTGTGTCCCAACCCCCGAGGCGGAAAAGTAACCACATATCGCGGTAACCGCGCAATGACTCGCCAATACCGATCGTGCACAGCGGATGCCGTCGCGTGGTCAACAGCTACTTTACGCTTCAACGACGTAGCAGTGAGTCACCATTTGGGCGCGCGAGGCGGCATCACGTGCAGTGTCCTGGGTATTCAAGGGAAGCGTGCTTGCAAAAGGCTTGCGCGCGATGATGCTCAATCGATACGTGCGACGAAGTGCGAGCAAAGCGCTTCGGGCCGTCAGCCGACGGAGACCTCGCGTCGCCGCGCGGTGGCGGCGCCCGCGTAAAGCCAAGCGAACAGCGCCCACATGCCGGCGAAGATCAACCCCACCGTGGCGTACGCGACCGTCCACAGCACCGCGGGCGTCTCCGACTTCCGTTCCCGTTGCAGGAACTCGATCTCGGACATGAACGGCCGAGAGCCGGACGCCGCTTCGATCGCCGGGGCGTTCGCGGCGGGGTCGGCCGGCGCGTAGATCGGGGCGAGCCCCATCATCCGGTTCGGGACGTGCACTCGGATCCCGGTCTTCCACTGGCCGAACACCGGCAACGGCTGAGCCGTGCGGTACACGCCGTCGCCGATCTTCTCCAGCGGCGCGGTGAAGAAGTCGCCGCCCTGCCAAGCGAAGCCGTTCAGCCAGACGGAATCGTCGGCCAGGTCAGGCCGCGAAAGGGTGACCGTGGCGTCGACCCACCTTGGCGCGCCCCCGCCGTGCGGATTCGAGATCGGCTGCCCGGCCGAGGCCTCGGTCAGCCGGACGTCAGCGGTGAAGTCGGCTTCCGGGTCCTGTGGGACGGCGACAGCTGACATCAGCACGACCGCGCCCAGCGCGCCGACGAGCCCGATCGCGTGCCGGGGACCGGCCGCGGGCACCTGGGTCGCTGTCTCTTCCACCCGCTGGTACTGCCAGACGCCGATGAACGCGCCCGCGAGCGCCGCGCCGGTCCCGAACAGGACGAACAACGGCAGGTGGGCGGACGGCCAGGGGTTCGGCATCAGCCACTGGGTGAACGCCGCCTCGGCGAGCATCCCGGCCGTTCCCACCAGCAGGCCGGCGAAAGCGGCGAAGGTGTAGCCCTGCCGGTTGCGCATCGCGAGGGCGACGACCTCGATGATCACCGCTTCGGCGAGGTACGGCAGCAGCGAGGCCACGTGCAGGTCGGCGAACAGCGGGATGACGGTGAAAGACGCACGGGTGACGAGGAAGACGGCGACGACGATGAGCGCGCCGCCCGGGCCCCAGGACAGCCGTCCGTAGGTCAGCGTCCAGGCGCCGATCAGGCCGACGAGCACCACCTGGGACAGCATCGGGAACTGCGGGACGCCGAGGTCGAACTCCATGAGGAACGCCGAAGCGCCCATCATCCAGGCACCGGCGAGCACCGGGCCGAGCAGGCGCACGATCGGCCCGGTCGCGCCGACCTGGCGGGCCTCTCCGAGCAGCAACTGCAGGCCCAGCACGACACAGACGCCGCCGCCGATCATCAGGACGTGGGTCGGACCCCATTCGGTGACGTCCTGGCCGAACAGCCGGTGCCAGACGTCGTCGAGCGGGAACCCGGCGATGCCGACCAGACCGGTCGCCATCATCTGGATGGAGCCCATCGGCGCCTTCCAATGCGGGCCGATCTTGAACGTGCGCTTGGGCAGGTTCTTCGTCGCGAGGGTCGCGCTGAGCACGCCGCTGGCGAAGATGCCCATCAGCCCGAAGTAGATCGGGTAGTGCGACGGGTTCGCGAGCGGACCTTCGTCGCGGCCGAGCTCCATGTGGATCGGCACGTCCCAGTACACGCCGATCAGCGCCGACATCCCGGAAAGGAAGGCGACGAACATCGGCAGCGCCGCCCAGCGCGGCAGGCCGCTGAAGTCACCCATCCAGTCGGCGACGCGACCGAAGACGGTCCGCTTCCCCGCGCGCTCGCGGAGGACGAAGACGGCCAAGGGCAGGAAGACCGCGGTGAACATCAGGCCCGCGATGACGATCTGCCCGAATTGCGCACCGCCGGCAGGCGGGCTCTCCTGTGCCATGAACAGCTGAGCCATGAACACCGCGTTCGCCTTCCTGCTAACCTGAGTAACTGTTACCTTGGGGTAACACGATAGGGGCATGGTCCCGGCCAGGCAAGCCGGGGCGTACGACTTCGGAAGGACCCTCGATGCGGAGGATCGGCGGAATCTGCGGGATCACCGTGGCCGCGCTGCTGGCCGTGACCGGCTGTTCGGGATCGACCGGCTCCGAACCGGCGCCGGCCACCGGCACCCGGACCGTGAAGTTCTCGATCACCGAGGGCAAGCGGACGGCGGGCCCGGAAGAGGTCGCGGTGCGCACCGGCGAGAACGTAGCGCTGGAGGTCACCTCCGACCAGGCGGACGAACTGCACGTCCACGGCTATGACAAAGCAGCCCAGCTGGCTCCCGGGGTTCCGGGGACGGTCGCCTTCACCGCGAACATCGACGGGATCTTCGAGGTGGAACTGCACAAGAGCGGCGCGGCGGTGACCAAGCTCCGGGTGAGCGGATGATCCTGGCGCACGGTCTCGGCGGCCGGTCCGATCTGCCGGTCCCGCTGTGGCTCGCGCTCTATGCGGGAGCGGCGGCCGTCGTGGTCTCCTTCTTCGCCCTCAGCGCACTCTGGAAGGAACCCCGGCTCCGCGGGGCCGACGCCGGCCGCGCACTCCCCCTCGGCCTGGAACGGTTCGTCGACAGCACGTTCTCGCGGATCGCGTCGCGCGTGATCGGCTTGGTGCTGTTCGCGGGCTTCCTGACAATGGCCTGGGC
Source organism: Amycolatopsis speibonae (assembly GCF_042647925.1). NCBI lineage: Bacteria > Bacillati > Actinomycetota > Actinomycetes > Pseudonocardiales > Pseudonocardiaceae > Amycolatopsis > Amycolatopsis speibonae. The sequence goes on along the minus strand of NZ_JBHRWK010000025.1, from coordinate 68,247 downwards.
AGGCCCTGCCAGTTCGGCCGACAACCCGGCTCCGGCTTGGTTCTACGCCTGGTTCTGGGTCGGCCTCGTACCGCTCTCCCTCCTGTTCGGTCCGGTCTGGCGACGCCTGAATCCACTGAGGACGGTCGCGTCCCTGATCCCCGCCCGGCACCGCGAGCTCCCGGACCGGCTGGGCTATCTGCCCGCGATCGCCGGCCTCGTCGCGTTTCTTTGGCTGGAACTGGTCTTTCCGCACTCGGACTCGCCGCAAGCGATCGCTCTTTTCTGTGCCGTATATGCCGTTATACACATTGCTTTCGGCGTGGTCTTCGGTCCGCGCTGGTTCGACCGTGGTGACGCCTTCGAGGTCTACGCACGCCTGATCGCGGCGCTCTCCCCCTTCGGCAGGCGCGGCGACGGGCGTCTCGTGGTCCGGAATCCACTGGACGGGCTGCTCACCATCTCCCCCGCGCCGTGGTTGACCGCGCTGGTGCTGGTCGTGCTCGGCTCGACCGCGTTCGATGGTTTGACCCGGCTCCCCTTCTGGACGTCGCTGGATACCGGCGTCCTCGGTGGCACGGCCGGGCTCGCGGCCTGTATCGCGCTCACCTACGGCGCCTACGCGGGCGCCATCAGCCTGACCAGGCCGTATCTGCGCCGAGGGTTCGATCCGTATCCCGCGTTCGCGCCGTCGTTGATCCCGATCATGGTCGGCTACACCGTCGCGCATTACTTCTCGTTCGCCGTGTTTTCCGGGCAGCAGGGTTTCGGCCGCACGATCGACTACACGGTCGTCTCGACCGGCGTGATCGCGCTGGTGCAGATCGCCGGAATCGTCGTCGGGCACGTGATGGCCGTAACCTCGGCACATGATCGGTCCGTCGGCGTGCTGCGCGCGAACTACGTCAAGGTGGGCCAGTACCCCATGTTGGCGCTGATGATCGGCTACACCGCGCTCGGGATCGCGCTGGTCTCCGGCTCATGACCATCGCGGCGCGGGTGATGATGATGCACCAGGGCGGCTGGGACGAGATCCTCATCTTCGTCGGCCCCGTGGTGATCATCGGGCTGCTCATCTACGTCGCGCGCAAGCAGGTCCCGACGACGCCCGAAGAGGACGACGACTAGGGCGTGTTTCAGTACGACGACGGGGACCTGCCTGCCCGAGGCCGCCTCGAAGTCGGCGAATTTCGGGACGAGCGCCACCTCTTCCGCCCAGATTCGCTCGCGCTCCACGCCCTGCGCGAGCCGGGCCACGACCGGCACTCGCTCCGTACCCACCTCGACCCGTGACCCGGGGATTCGCCACGAGATTGTGGTACCAGACCGGATGCCGCGGACTGCCGCCGTGGGTTCCGAAGACGGCCCAGCCATCGCCGACCGGCTGGCAGAACAACGGGCTGATCCGCTCGCGACCGGTCTTGGCCCCGATGTGGCGTACCAGGATCAGCGGCATGCCTTGGTCGTCGAAACCGGGGCGGGACGGGGCGGCCCGCGGCGAATTCCTCTTCGCTGCTCCAGGGAACGTACCCGGCGTTCGCCCGGAACTCGGTGATGATCCGGTCGTTCCAGCTGGTCTTGGCCTCGTTCGCGGTGGGCGTGGACGGGTCGGTCATGACATCCCTTCACTATCCGGAGCACTTGCTCCTCAAACTAATGCAGAGCGGAGCGCATGCCCCGCACAAGAGGCAGGGTCACCACATGGCAGTGGCCGAACCCGAAAGCACCCGACGGCGCCGCGCGCCGCGCGCGGACGCGATCCGCAACCAGGAAGCGATCGTCGAGGCCGCCGCCAAGGTGCTGGCCGAACAGGGCACCGCGGTGGACGTGCGAGAGATCGCCCGCCTCAGCGGGGTCGGCATGGGCACCCTCTACCGGCACTTCCCGAAGAAGGAAGATCTCGTCAAGACCGTCCTGCGCCAGGACTTCACGAGATGGGCGGAATCCGCACGACTGGCCGCGATCGACGCCGAGGACCCCTGGGCGGCACTGACCGACTTCTACCGGCAGGCTCTCACCGGCTACGCACGTCATCGCGCGATCGTCGAGAACTTCGCGCTGACCTGGTCAGACCCCGATCTGGAGGGCATCCAGCAGCTTCGCCTCGTCATCGAGCGGCTGTGCGATGGCGCCAAGGGCATCCTGCGCCCCGGCGTGACCACCGACGACCTGCTGCTCCTGCTGGTCTCCTTGGGCCATGCGGTCCAGGTCACCGCCGACTGCCGTCCTCAGATGTGGCACCGGCTGCTGCACATCTCCCTCGACGGCCTGCGCGCCGACCACCGCGAGCCACTCCCCACTCATCAGTCGACCGGGACGTAGTCACCGCCGGCCCGAGCGGCGGCGAGATCGGCGTGCGCGGACGCGGCAGCCATGAAGCGCCCCTGGACGACGCGGACATAGGAACCGCCCAGCGGAAAGACGAGCACGAACTTCCGCCCGTTGTTTCCGCGCAGCATGACGCCCTTTCTCAGGTTGTCGAGGAATTCGATGATGTCGCGTTCGATCTCCTCCGCGAACTCGCGCTGCTCGTCCTGCGACAGGTCGTACGAATCGGTGTCGATGTCGTAGGTGGCGCGCTTGCCGGTCACGGGATCCATCGCCTCGAACGCCAACCCGAGCCAGCGCCGCGGCTCGACGTCCACGGTGGCGTGCCAAATCGAGCCAGTGAGCCGCCACCTCGACTCGATGACCTCTACCGCTTGAAGCTCACGAAGGAAGGCCAAGAGCCGGTGACCCGCTTCAGCCGTCATGACCAGGCTTGCCGCCGAGAATCAGGTTCCCGGCCAGTTCGGTGACCTGGTCACGAGTACGGCCGTCATGGTCGGCCGCCATGAAATGCTTGCCGATCAGGAGCGAGAACGCGAGCAGGCAACGGGCTTCGACCTCGTCGTCGTCGTCGAAGATTTCGCGCATGAGGGAACGCAGGTAGTCCATCCGCTGGTTGTCGACCCGCCTGAGCCGTTCCGCCACCGCCGGATCGCGCCGGGCCCAGTCCCTGATGGCGAGGTCGATCGGCAGCAGCCGCTCGCTGCTGAGCAGGCCCGCGCGCCGGATCTTCGCCCTGGCGTCGCCACCTTCACGTTCGACGGTCTCGAACAGCAGCTCGGTACTCCTCCGTTCCCAGGTGCCGAGCATTTCTTCGAGCAGCGCGCCACGGTCGGCGAAATGGCCGTAGAAACCGCCTTTGGTGACCCTCAGCGCTTTCGCGAGCGCCTCGACGCGGACCGAGTCGGGGCCTCCGGCGGCGAGGGCGAGCAGTCCGGCGTCGATCCAGGCGCTCGGCGGGGTCCGGGTTTCGGCGGGCATGTGATCACCGTATCCCCCGTCACCCCGGCACCACGACGACGATATATACGCTACCGTATAGATGGCGGAGTTCACTGGGAGGAAACAACGACATGACTGTCGGATTCGTGGCCACGCACTACCCGCACACCGACCATCACGACGCTTTCGTCTCGCGTGTCCAGCGAGTCGCCGACGTCTTGCGCTCCACTCCGGGCTGCCTCGCCGCCGAATGCTGGGTCACCACCGCCGGCGACGCCGTGGTGTCGATCGTGCGATGGGAATCCGAGGCGGCGCAGGCGGCTTCGATGCGGGCACTGGGATCCGCGGACGTGGACGTCGCCTTCGACGACCGCGAGGTCCGCCCGCGCGAGATCGTCCAGCTGGTCTTGGCATGAAACTCGCGAACACGGCCCACACCGGGCACTCCTGGCGGATCCACGAGATCGCCGGGGACTTCGATCTCGAAGACGTCTGGGCACTGGAAACGCCCGGCGGACCGGACGACTTCGCCAAGCTGGTGAAGCAGTTCTCTTCGGGCGATTTCCCGGACGGGGCACCGCTGATCGTCCGCGCACTCTGGTCACTGCGCTGGAAACTCGGCGCACTGCTCCGGCTCGACGGCCGCGACTCCGGTCTCGACACCCGGGTCGGGTCGCTGCGGGACCGGCTGCCCGAAGACCTGCGCGACACACCGACAGGGCCGGACGAGGACTGGCTGCCGTTCACGCCGCTGTACCGGCTCGACGACGAATTCGCCGCCGAGATGGCGAACCGGACCATGCACGGCGTCCTGCATCTCGCGTGGATCGAGGACGGGCCCGGCCGGTATCGCGGTCAGATGGCGGTACTGGTCAAACCCAACGGCCGGTTCGGCCGGGCGTACATGGGGTTCATCAAGCCGTTCCGGTACCTGTTCGTCTATCCGGCGCTCATGCGGATGATCGCGCGGGAGTGGAAGCGCGGTTCCTGAACCCGGCCTCGTGAGTGGCGTTTCGGGCTTTCGAGGGGTTGGGCAAGCGTGGCGTGCCGTTGAGGTGTGCGCCGAATGTGGCATTGAGGACGCTGGGTGTCCCCAATGCCGCATCGGGGGCACCTGGGGTTCGGTTACTCGACGTCGTGTCTTGAAGGGGCCCTTCATCAGCCCGGCACGCCTGCCATACCCCTCAACAGAACCGCCGCGACCACTCACGAGGCACGAACTCGGCGACTGCTCCGAACCAGCGTCATGTCCTTCTCGCGCACCGGTTCACGACAGTGCGCGCACACCGTCACCGGCGCGAGTTCCTCGCCGCACGCATGGCGCCACACCGTCGGCGGAGGCCCTTCCGTGACGTACTCGTCGCCCCAGGCCATAAGGTTCAGCAGCACATGATTGAGGGCGTGCCCGGCCTCGGTGAGCACGTACTCGTAGCGCGGCGGATGCTCCTCGTAGAGCCGTTTTTCGAGGATTCCCGCCTCGACGAGCTTGCGCAGCCGCGCGGTCAGGATGTCGCGGCTCGCGCCGGTGTTGCGGACGATCTGGTCGAACCGCCGTGCCCCGAAGAACACCTCGCGCAGCGCGAGCAGGCTCCAGCGCTCCCCGATCACCTCCATCGCGTTGGCGATCGAACAGTCTCTCGGTCCTTCGGTCATGCGACCAGCGTAAACCCAGTGAGTCTTGATTTCCAACCCACTCGATGCCACAGTGAGTTGGCAATCCCAACTCACCTGGAGGCAGCCGTGCACGACGCGGTCATCGTCGACGCCGTCCGTACCCCGATAGGCAAGGGCAAGCCCGGCGGAACCCTGCACGAGATCCATCCGGTCCAACTGCTCGCCCACACCTTGCGCGCGCTCGTGGACCGCAACGGAATCGACCCGGCGCTGATCGACGACGTCATCGGCGGCGCGGTCGACCAGGTCGGCGAGCAGGCCCAGAACGTCACGCGCTGGGCGACCCTCGCGGCCGGGCTGCCGGAAAGCGTGCCAGCCACGACGGTCGACAGGCAGTGCGGCAGCAGTCAGCAAGCCGTGCACTTCGCCGCGCAGGGCGTGATGGCCGGCGCGTACGACGTCGTCATCGCCTGCGGTGTCGAGTCCATGAGCCGCGTCCCGATGTGGTCGAACGTGCTGCCCGGCACCGATCCCCTCGGCCCCGGCGTCGCGGAGCGCTATCCGGAAGGCCTGGTACCGCAAGGGATCAGCGCCGAACTCATCGCCGCGAAGTGGTCGCTCAGCCGTGAGGCGATGGACGAGTTCGCCGTGTCCTCGCATCGGAAGGCGGCGCGGGCGCACGAGCTCGGACGGTTCGCGAGCCAGATCGTGCCGATCGAGACTCCATCCGGCCTGGTGTCCTTCGACGAGTCCGTCCGACCCCTCACCGATCTCGAAACACTCGCCAGGTTGCGGCCGGCGTTCCAGGACTCGGACGTGGCCACGCGGTTCCCGCAGATCGACTGGTCGGTGACCGCGGGCAACAGCAGCCCGATCAACGACGGCGCCTCCGCCGTGCTCATCACCTCCAGTGAGACCGCGGCCCGGCTGGGCCTGCGACCTCGCGCCCGCCTGCACAGTTTCGCCGTCACCGGGTCCGACCCGCTGCTCATGCTCACCGGCGTCATCCCGGCGACGGAGAAGGTGCTGCGGCGCGCGGGTCTGCGCCTGGCGGACATCGACCTGTTCGAGATCAACGAGGCGTTCGCCAGTGTCGTGCTGGCCTGGAAGCAGGAGACCGGGGCGGATCCCGCGAAGGTCAACGTCCACGGCGGCGCGATCGCGCTGGGCCATCCGCTCGGCGCGAGCGGGACCCGGCTGATGGGCACCCTGGTCAACGCGCTGCACCACCACGGCGCCCGGTACGGCCTGCAGGCGATGTGCGAAGGCGGCGGCCAGGCCAACGCGACCATCCTGGAAGCGTTGTGACCGGCGGGCTCCCCAGGAAACTGGCGGGGCATCCGTCGGTGGAGGCGGTGCTGGCCCGACAGCGTCAGAAGCCGTCACCGGTGATCGACGCCGCCTGGCTGAAGGAGATCTGCCTCGCCGCCGGCGCCGACGACGCGGCGGCCGTCCCGCTCGCCCACCCGGATCTGGCAGGCGAACGTGAGCACGTCCTGCGGGCCTTGCCCGGTACGAAGACCCTGGTCTCGCTCGTGGTGCGGATGAACCGCGACAACGTCCGCTCCCCCGCCCGGAGCGTGGCCAACCAGGAGTTCCATCGCAGCGGCGAGATCATCAACGAGGCCGGGCACACGATCGTCCGGACACTGCAGGACGCCGGATACCGGGCGATCAACCCGTCGGCGACGTTCCCGATGGAGATGGAGCACTATCCCGGCCGGATCTGGGTGGTCGCGCACAAGACGGTCGCCGTCGCGGCCGGGCTCGGCGCCATGGGGCTGCACCACAACGTGATCCACCCGAAGTTCGGCAACTTCGTGCTCTTGGCGACGTTGCTGGTCGACGCCGAGGTGTCCGACCACGGCGAAGCCCTCGACTACAACCCTTGCCTGGACTGCAAGCTGTGCGTCGCGGCCTGTCCGATCGGCGCGATCTCGAAGACCGGCGAGTTCGACTTCCTGGCCTGCTCCACGCACAACTACCGCGAGTTCATGAGCGGCTTCACCGACTGGGCGCAGACCGTGGCCGACAGCGAGGACGCCGCCGATTTCCGGTCCAGGGTGACCGATTCGGAGAACGTGTCGATGTGGCAGAGCCTCGCGTTCAAGCCGAACTACAAGGCCGCGTACTGCATGGCCGTCTGCCCGGCGGGCGAAGACGTGCTCGGGCCCTATCTCGACGACCGCCGAGGCTTCCTCGGAACCGTCGTGAAACCGTTGCAGGACAAGGTGGAGACGCTGTACGTGCGGGAGGGTTCGGCGGCGAAGGCCTACGCCGAACGCCGCTTCCCGCACAAGCCGGTGAAGGAGGTCGACGGCGGCTATCCGAAACGGTAAGGCCGGAAGCTACAGCGGTCCTGTCACATCTTCGCTCCCCCACGCGTCAGGGTTACGACTGATCGATGAAGGATGGGGACCGTGGACGAACACGACCGCCTGGCGCGGCGTTTCGAGGGACACCGGACGCACCTGAGGGCGGTGGCGTACCGGATGCTCGGGTCGCTGAGCGAGGCGGACGACGCCGTGCAGGAGGCCTGGCTGCGGCTGAGCCGGTCGGAGTCCGGCGAGGTGGACAACCTCGGCGGCTGGCTGACCACCGTCGTCGGCCGGATCTGCCTCGACATGCTGCGTTCGCGCAAGTCGCGGCAGGAGGACCCGGTCGGCGCGCAGCTCCCCGACCCGATCATCGGCCGTGAGGGCGGGATCGATCCGGAACACCAGGCACTGCTGGCGGATTCGGTCGGGCTGGCGCTCTTGGTCGTGCTCGACACGCTGGACCCCGCCGAACGGCTCGCGTTCGTGCTGCACGACATGTTCGCCTTGCCGTTCGACGAGATCGCGCCGATCGTGGGCCGGTCTTCCGCGGCGACCAGGCAGCTCGCCAGCCGCGCGCGCCGACGGCTGCAGGGCTCGCCGACGGTCCCGGACGCGGACCTGAGCCGTCAGCGGCGAGTCGTCGACGCGTTCTTCGCCGCCGCGCGAAGCGGGGACTTCGACGCGCTGGTGTCGGTGCTCGACCCGGACGTCATCCTCCGCGCCGAGGGCGGCGCGGCTCCGGCGGGCACCTCGCGTTTCGTGCGCGGGGCGGCCACGGTCGCGGGCCAGGCGCTCATGTTCCGCTCGGCGGGTGCCGGCGGAGTACCACGGCCCGCACTGGTCAACGGCGCGGCCGGGATGGTCATCACCAAGGACGGCGTCCCGGTGACGGTCTTCGCGTTCACCGTCGTGGACGGGAAGATCGCGGCGATCGACATCCTCGCCGACCCGGACCGCCTCGCCGCTCTCGACTTCGAGCCCCTCGGCTGAAGTGTCATGAGAGGGTCGTTCAGGACGTTTCTCGTCCTGAACGACACTTTCATGACACGCGCGCTGCCGGGATCAGGAGGTCGGGAACGAGTCCGCGGTGCGGATGCGGTCCCGGATCCAGACACCGGCGGGCTTCAGCGGAGCCGTGCCGGTGAAGGAGCTGCCCGAGCAGGTGCCCGGCTTGAACACCGCACCCGAACGGTTGTCGTCGGAGAAGTTCCAGTTGGTCCAGCTGATCTTCTTCGACGCCAGGAAGTCCAGATACTTCTGGGAGTTGGTGAAGTCGTTCCCGCCGTCACCGCTGGCGGTCTGGGTGCCGAACTCGGTCACGAACAGCGGGATCTTGCTCGCTGCCCGGGTCAGCGCGGTGAAGTACTCGGTCTTGTGCGACGCCGCGTAGAAGTGGAACGTGTACATGAAATTGGTGGCGCGCACCGGGTTGTTGATGACGTCGGTCTCGTCGCGGCCATCGGAGATGCCGAGCGAGCCCCAGCCGTGGGTGCCCACGAGCACGACGCCGTCGGAGTCCTGGGCGCGGATGACCGGGATCATCTGCTCCGCGTAGCCGCGGACGCGGTCCCAGCTGACGTTGTTGGGCTCGTTGGCGATGTCGTAGATGATGTTGGTCTTGTCCTTGTGCCGCTGGGCGATCTCGGTGAAGAACGTCTTGGCGCGGCTGAGGTTCGCGTTCGGGTCGCCGGGGGTGAGCTGGTGCCAGTCGACCAGGGCGTACATCCCGCGTTTGGTGGCTTCTTCGATGTAACCGTGCACCATGTCGGTGAACTTGCGCGGGTTGGTCTCGTAGCCCCCTTCCTGGATGTACATCGAGATCCGGAGGACGTCGGCCTTCCAGTCGTTTGCCAGCGCGTCGAGCGAAGCGGCCTTCACGCATTGGCTGTACCACTGGATTCCGTGGGTGCTCATGCCACGGAGCTGGATCGGCTTGCCGGCGGAGTTGCAGAGCTGGAGGCCGCAGACCTTCAGCTGTCCGTTGATCGCCGCCGGGCTGCCCGGCGGCAGCCCGGCGGCTGCCTGCGTTGCGGGTTCTGCCGCGGTCTCGGTCGCCATCGAGGTGCTCGCGGCGGCGACCGGGGCCAGCAGTCCGGCGGCCAGGGCGGCCGTCACCCGGAGACGGATCTTGTCCCAACGCATTCGGCTTCTCCTCTCGCGTCGACGGCACCGGGGCCGGTGCGCCGACGGTCAGGGCGGCGGGATTAAATAGGAAACTTTCCTTACTATTGGAAAGTAAAGGAGAGATTACCCACGGGATCGACGGACGGTCAAGACTTGACCACCGACTGTTTCGACGACCTCGGGCATGCTCGGAGCGTGACGACCATCGTGGCCTTCCACGCGCACCCCGACGACGAGGCGCTGCTGACCGGCGGGACCCTCGCCCGCGCCGCGGCGGACGGTCACCGGGTCGTCCTGGTGGTCGCCACCATCGGCCTGAAGGGCGCGGACGCCCCGCGCTGGGCCGAGCTCGAAACGAGCGCGAAGGTACTGGGCGTCGAGCGGGTCGTGCACCTCGGATACGCCGGGAGCGGTCACGGCGCGATCCTCTACCCGGACCCGCCGGGCTGGGTCCGCTTCGTCCGCGCGAGCACCGACGAAGCGGCCGCGCGGCTCGTCACGATCCTGCGCGAGGAGCAGGCGTCCGTACTGCTGAGCTACGACCGCAACGGCGGCTACGGTCACCGAGACCACGTCAAAGTGCACCAGGTCGGCAAGCGGGCGGCTGAGCTCGCCGGCGACGTCCGGCTGCTGGAAGCGACCATCCCCCGCGACACCGTCGCACGCCTGGTGCGGCTCGTGCGCCTGGCGCGGATCCCGTTCCGCTACGACGCCGACGTGCTTCTCCGCGCCTACAGCGCCCGGTCCGAGATCACGCACACCTTCGACATCCGGCGTTTCGCCCGCCAGAAGCAGGCCGCGATCGCCGCTCATTCCTCGCAGGTGAAAGGGAACGGCAGGCTCGCGCCGGTGATGCGCGTCGTGACCCGGCTTCCCGCGCCACTGTTCGGGCTAGCGTTCAACCGCGAGTGGTACATCGACGCGACACCGCCCGCCTCACGGTCCTGACCGGCGCGCGCGGGCGCGATACGCGGCGGCCTTCACCCGGTTCTGGCAGGCCAGGCCACAGAACCGCTTGATCTGCGCCTGGCTCGCGTCGACGTACACCTGATCGCAGCGCGGCGCCGCGCACAGCCCGACGCGATGCGGGATGTGGTCACCGAGCGCCGCGGCCACCGACACCGCCAGCCCGACCGCCCATTGCTGGACGAGATCGGCGTCGGGGCTGTGGAAATGCAGATGCCACGACTGTTCGCCGTGCCGGTGCAGGTACGGACGGGCCTGGCTGTCGGCGAGCATCCGGTTGAGCAGTCCGGCCGCCTCGTCGTGCTCACGCCGGGAAAGCGATTCGATGATCTCCCGAAGCCGCGACGCCACCGCCTGGAGGCGTTCCGCCGACAGGAGATCCACCTGACCGTCCGCCGGCGCGAGCGCCCCCGCGGCGGCGCGGACCAGGTCGTGGCCGCCGAGCGCGGGTTTCGCCCTGCCCTGGACATGCTCCCCGGTCAGGGCGTTGATCAGCGCGACCCCTGTTTCCAGGTGCATCGCGTGGTGCCCGTCGAGCCTGGCCCCGTCCAGCTCGTCAGCCATCCCGCCCCTCCCCCGACGTCACTGGTTCGCAGGACGCCAACGGTGACGTTACCAAAGGCACGCGACGCCGCAAGGGCGGTGAAGTCTTTTGGAGCAACGAATTCCCGCGAACGACGCAACTTCAGTCCACTGTGGACAGATGGGGCGGCTCACCACCGAGGCGGACCCGCGTCCACGATCTTCTGCGAAAGCTCCAGCGGGTCGTGATGCATCAGGGACTCCATCCACCACGTCATCCCGGCCTGCCCCAGCGCGGGCAGATCGACCTTGATCGGCTCCTCCCAGGCCGGACTCGCGTTCCCGGCGACCGCGACGTCGAAGGGGCGGCCCGGCTCCAGCCCGGCGAGACCGAGCGCTCGGTGGGTATCGGCGATTTCTTCGGCCGTCGGCGTGTGGCCCTCCGGATTCGGGAAGATCCCGTCGCACAACGCCGCTCGCCGGACCACGCGCGGGTTGTCGGTGGAACTCGCCACCCAGATCGGGATCGGGAACGGTTCGGGCGGCGCCTCGGCGAGCGCGACCTGGTAGTGCGCCCCGTCGTGGTCGAACCGCCTGCCGGACCAGATCGCGCGGATGACGTCGAGGCCCTCGTCGAACATCGCCGACCGGGTCAGCAGGTCGGTCTGCTCACCGAACCGGCTGAAGTCGCCGGATTCGTCCGAGCCGAGCCCGGTGCCGAGGATCAGCCTCCCACCGGAGAGCCGGCTGACCGTCGACGCGTGCCGCGCGACCACCCACGGGCGGCGCCGCGCGGGCGGCGTGATCATCGGCCCGAACAGCAGTCCGCTGGTGGCGTGCGCGATGGCGCCGAGCGTCGTCCACGGATCCGCGATGGGCATCGTGTCCGCGACCACGTGGTCCCACAGGAAAAAGCCGTCCCAGCCCGCCGCCTCGGCGCGCACGGCGAGGTCGACGAGCACCCCGGGCTCGCCGAACGGGCCGAAAGGCGGCAGATAGACGGCATGGCGGACCGTGCTGCCGGTCAAGTCGATCATCTCCCCAACGTCATCGTCGAAGTCCCCGGACGGCCGCTTGTTTACGCCGTTCACCCACGTTAGCGTCCGGAAGATGGCGGACACCGGTGAACGATCGACGAAATGGCCGGAGCATCGGAGAAGATTACGCCGGGGACTCGGTTTCCTGGTCGCCGTCTCACTATGCGCGACACTTTCGGCTGTGAACGCGTCCGCATCGCAGGATGACGGCTGGTCCCGTGACTTCTACTGGGGCGTGGCGTCGTCGGGTTACCAGTCCGAGGGCAGTGCCCCGGACAGCAACTGGAAGCGGTTCGTCGACCGCTCCGCCGGCAAGGACGGCGTCGACGAGTACCGGGACTCCGTGGATTTCCGGCACCGCTACGCCGACGACATCCGCCTCGCGGCCGGGCTCGGCGTCAACACCTACCGCTTCGGCGTCGAGTGGGCTCGCGTCGAACCCTCGCCCGGCCGTTGGGACGAGACCGAGCTGGCCTTCTACGACGACGTGCTCCGCCAGGTCCGGGCCGCGGGCATGACCCCGATGATCACGCTCAACCACTGGGTCTACCCGGGCTGGGCGCTCGATCAGGGCGGCTGGGCCGAGGCACGGACCGCCGACGCGTGGCTGGAGTTCAGCCGGAAGATCGTCCAGCGCTATGCCGGCCAGGACGTCCTCTGGGTGACTTTCAACGAGCCGCTCATCTTCCTCCGGAACGAACAGAAGGTCGGCGCGCTGAGCGCCACGCGGTACTTCGCGGCGCAATCCAACGTCGTCCAGGCGCACAGGCGGGCCTACGACCTGATCCACGAGCTCGATCCGACCTCGAAGGTCACCAGCAACCAGGCCTACATCACCGGGGTCAACGGGATGGCCGACTGGTTCTTCCTCGACCAGGTCAAGGACAAGCTCGACTTCATCGGCATCGACTACTACTACGGCCTCAGCCTCGACAACTGGACGGTGTTCGCGGCCGCGACCGACAAGTTCTGGGACGTCAAGCTCCAGCCCGAAGGCATCTACTACGCGCTGCGCAGCTACCACAACCGGTTCCCGCGCCTGCCGCTCTACATCGTCGAGAACGGCATGGCGACCGACAACGGCAAACAGCGTGACGCGGACTACTCCCGCGGCGATCACGTCCGCGACACCGTGTACTGGCTCCAGCGGGCGAAGGCCGACGGGATGAACCTCATCGGCTACAACTACTGGAGCCTCACCGACAACTACGAATGGGGCAGCTACCGCGCCCGCTTCGGACTGTACACAGTGGACGCCCTCACCGACCCCGCGCTGACCCGGCGCCCCACGGACGCCGTCCCCGCCTACCGCGATCTGGTGGCGGAGGGTGGCGTGCCGCAGGGCTACCGGCTCAACCGCGGGCCCGGGACCTGTTCACTCGTGGACGGACTGAACAGCTGCCTCAATCCGGCCGAAGTGGACGGACCTCTCACGCCGCTGAAGTGACCAGTTCGAGCCGCCTCCCCTCGAACGTACGCCGCATCCGCCGGTCGTGGGTGACGCCCACGAGCGCGCCGGAGTACTCCGCGAGTGCCTGCTCCATCTCCTCCACGAGATCCGGGGCGAGGTGGTTGGTCGGCTCGTCGAGCAGCAGCAGGTCGGTCCTGGCCGTCACCAACCTGGCCAGTTCCAGCCTGCGACGCTGCCCGACGGACAGGTCCCGGACCGGCTTGCGCAGATCCGGCGCCCTGAACAAGCCCAGCGACAGCAACCGCTCGGCCGCCTCCTCTTCGTCATCGTCCCCGGCGAAGACGGCGAGGACGGTCCGGGCGTCGCCGCCGAGCCCGCCGTTCTGACGCAGGAACCCGATCCGGCCCGCCCGATCCGCCGAGCCTGTCGACGGCGCCAGCTCACCGGCGAGCACCCGCATCAGGGTCGTCTTGCCCGCCCCGTTGGGGCCGGTCACGAGCACCCGTTCGCCGGGGAGCACGCAGAGCGACGTCCGCGGGAGCCTGCCGTCCACCGACACGGCGTCCGCCTTGACCACGTACCGATCGGCTTCCGTCTCCCCGGCGGCGATCCGCGCGGTGAACCGGAGGGGCCGCGGCGGAGCCGGAACGGGGTCCGCTTCGAGCCGCTGAATCCGCTCGCGAGCCGACCTGATCCGGCTCTTCGCCCCGTGTGCCCGGGAGCGGGCGCGGAACGCCCCTGCCCCGCTGAAGGCCGCCGGGGCCTTGCGCGGGATCACCGAGAACCGGTCGATGTTGACGTCCGCCATCCTCTCGTAACGGGACTTCTCCAGCCGCCACTCCTCGTACTCGCGGACCCACCGGGCTCGCGCGGCCTCCTTCGCCGCGAGGTAGCCCATGTAGCCGTCGCCGTGCCGGTGCACGGTGCGGCGATCGGCGTCGACCTCGAGGATCGTGGTGGTGACCCGGCTGAGGAACATCCGGTCGTGGGTGATCGCTACAAGCCTGCCGCGATGCCCTCGGAGGCGGTTCTCCAGCCAGGCGACAGCTTCGTCGTCGAGGTCGTTGGTCGGCTCGTCCAGCAACAGCAGTTCCGGCGACGCGGCCAGGGTGGCCGCGAGCGCCAGCCGGGATCGCTGCCCACCGGACAGTGTGCCCAGCGCGCGGCCGCGATCGAGGCCCGGCTGCCCGAGCCCGTGCAAGGCCACCTCCACCCTGGCGTCTGCCTCATAGCCGCCGCGAGCTTCGTAGGCGGTCATGAGGTCGCCGTAGACGACCATGTCTTCGTCGGTCTCCAGCGACGTCTCGGCCGCCCGCAACCGGGATTCCAGCTCCCGGATGTCGGCCAGCGCGAGGTCGATCGCGTCCCCGACCGTGGCGGTTTCCGGCAGCTCCACCGTCTGCGGGAGATACCCGACACCGCCGGGCGCGCTGACGGTCACCGCGCCGTTGTCCGCCTCGTCGCGGCCGGCGATCAGCCTCAGCAGGGTGGATTTGCCCGAGCCGTTGTCACCGATGACTCCCGCCTTCTCCCCCGGTTTGACGGTGAAGCAGACCTGGTCGAGCACGACATGGTCGTCGAAACGTTTGGTGACACCGGAGAGCACGAGTTGTGTTCCGGGATTTCGTTGCGGGGTGCGCACAGGGGCGTCCTCCTGAATTCTCGCAAGGAAGAAGAACATGCGGAAGGACGCGGCCCGGCGGAGCGAAGGCTCTACGCCAGGGCCGCGTCGAAGGCGAGAATCACAGGTAGAACAAAATCCCCATGGCGAAGACGGTAGCGGGAGAACGCGGGCGGGTAAAACGAATAAAAGGTTGTGTACGGGTTCACAGAGTGGGCTGTGTCCCCATACCGCGACAGCGGCGCCCCGGTGACCGAGAATCGACAGTGGAGGTTTTCGCGGTCTGAGGGAATGGGGTTCCTCGTGCACGGGTCCAGCGGTCCGATCGCCCGGTTCCGGCGACGGCTCTTCCCGGGTCACAACTCACTGGCTCGCGGCTCGGACCGGTTCGAAGCCCTCGTCCTCAAACTCGTCATCCTCGCGGCGCTCCTCGCCGTCCCCGTCGCGGCCGCCGTCGGCTCGGCCAATCACGGCAGGCAGGTGGCCGCGGCCGCCACCGACGCGGCCGGACGTCAGGCCACCACCGCGTACCTGCTGAAGGCCGCGCCCATCCGCATCGTCGACAGCGAGAGCGTCGGGGTCGACGCCTCCGCCACCGAGGCGACCTGGACCGACTCACGCGGCGCCCGGCACACCGGCGGTGTCTTCGCGACACCCGGCAGTCCCGCCGGAGCGCCAGTGCCGATCTGGATCGACGCCCGCGGCGATCTCACCGCCGCCCCGAGGACCGCGTCGACGGCCGTCTTCGATTCCGTGCTCGTCGGCGTCTGGCTCTGGTTCGCGGTGATCGCCGCGCTCGTCCTGCTCCACCGGGTCGTCCGGCTGGTGCTGAACCGGCACCGGGCGGCCGCCTGGGAGCGCGCGTGGGCGGTCTACCCGCGGTCCGGTTCCTGGCCCTGATCCCGGGGGCGGGGACAAAGAGCCTCGGCTAGGGTGCCCGGCATGCGCATCATGATCTCGGCGGACATGGAGGGCGCCACCGGCGTCACCTGGACCGAGGACGTCATCCCCGGTACCGAGCAGTGGCAGCGATTCCGGCGCCTGTTCACCGGCGACGTCAACGCCACCATCGCCGGCCTGTTCGACGCGGGTGCTACAGACGTACTGGTCAACGAAGCGCATTCGTCGCAGCGAAACCTCCTGCTCGAAGACCTCGACGGCCGCGCGCGCATGCTCACCGGCAGGCACAAGCCGCTCTCGATGATGCAGGGAATCGACACCGGCGTCGAAGGGGTCGTCTTCCTCGGCTACCACGCCGGTGCCGGCTTCGACGGCGTCCTTTCCCACACCTACCTGGAGAATCAGATCACCGGGGTGTGGCTCGACGACGTCCCCGCCAGCGAAGGCAGGCTCAACGCCGCGATGGCCGCCGAGTACGGCGTCCCGGTGCTGGTCGTCTCCGGTGACGACAAGGCCTGTGACGACGCCCAGGACTACGCGCCGGAAGCCGAACTGGTCACGGTGAAGGAGTGCATCAGCCGCTACGCTGCGATTTGCCTGCCGCCCGCCAGGACCGCCGAACTGCTGTCCTCGGCCGCGGCGGACGCGATGAACCGCGCAGGCCGGGTCGAGCGGTTCACCACTCCCCATCGGATCGAGGTCGAGTTCGACGCGAGCCATCTCGCGCAGGCCGCGGCGGTGATCCCGACGGTGGAACAGATCGGCGTGCGGCGGGTCGGTTTCGACGCTCCGGACATGACCGAAGCGATGAAGGCGTTCAAGATCGTCACGGCGATCGCGGCCGGGGCGGTGCAGGGTATCTATGGCTGAGCTGGATGTCGTCGAAGTCTGCTCGCGGTTGATCCGCTTCGACACCACGAACCGGGGCAACGGGGACTCCGAGGGCGAACGCGAGGCCGCCGAGTACGTCGCGTCGCTGCTGTCCGGGCTCGGGATCGACTCGAAGATCATCGAGTCCGCGCCCCGACGCGCGAACGTGATCGCCAGGGTCCCCGGCACCGACCCGTGCCTGCCCGCGTTGCTCGTGCAGGGACATCTCGACGTCGTCCCGGCCGACGCCGCCGACTGGTCGGTGGACCCGTTCTCGGGCGAGGTCCGCGACGGGTTCCTCTGGGGCCGCGGCGCGGTCGACATGAAGGACTTCATCGCGATGGTGCTCGCCGCCCTCGCCACCGGCTTCCGGCCGCGACGGGACCTCGTCCTGGCGTTCGTGGCCGACGAGGAGGACAAGGGCGACTACGGCGCGCACTGGCTCGCCGCGGCGCACCGGGACCTGTTCGACGGCTGCGCGGCCGCGATCAGCGAGTCCGGCGCGTACACCTACCACGTTCCCGCCGCCGACGGCCGGACCGTGCGGCTCTATCCGGTGGCGACGGCCGAACGCGGCACCGCGCACCTGCGGCTGACCGCGAAGGGGCGCGCGGGGCACGGATCGCGTCCCAACGACGAGAACGCCGTCACCCGGCTGGTCACCGCGCTCGGCGAGATCGCCGCGCATCGCTGGCCGGTCCAGCTGACCCCGACCGTCCAGGCGTTCCTGGAACGCACCGGGGAAGCGCTCGGCGTCCCGGTCGATCTGTCCGATGTGGACGGAACGATCGCGCGGCTCGGGCCCGCCGGGGCGCTGGTGGTGCCGACCGTCCGCAACAGCACGACGCCGACCATGCTCGACGCCGGCTACAAGGTGAACGTGATCCCGAGTTCGGCCGAGGCCCAGGTGGACGTCCGCGTCCTGCCCGATGCCGAGCCGGAGCTGTTCGCCGAGCTCGACACGATGCTCGGCGAGGGCGTCACCCGCGAGTTCGTCGCGCATCAGCCGCCTGTCCAGGCTCCGGTGGATTCGCCGTGGTTCGACGCGATGGCGGACGCGCTGCGTTCGGAAGACCCCGAAGCCGTCGTGGTCCCCTACTGCATGGGCGGCGGCACGGACGCGAAAGCGTTCAGTCCGCTCGGGATCGACTGCTACGGCTTCGCGCCGCTGTGGCTGCCGGAAGGCTTCCCCTATCGCGCGATGGCGCACGGGGTGGACGAGCGCGTCCCGGTGGAGGGACTGCGATTCGGCACCCGGGTGCTGCGGCACTTCCTGGCGAACTGCTGAGCCTCTCGTGCCTCGTGCCTCGTGGTGAGGAGGTCCTGGCTGGCCCCCACCACGAAGACACCGGATCCCAGTGGGTAGGCAAATACGAGTCCGCCAGAACCAGCCTCGCCACTCACGAGGCGCTGGACCGCAGCTTTGGGTGCCGGCGGTGCGTGAAGGGCCCCTTCACTACCTTCAGGGTAGGCAAGGAGGCCTTCACGGACCGAACGTGAGAGAGCGCTTTCTCGCGTCGACGTGTCCTCGACCGGGCCGTTTCCCGCTGGAGATCCGGCTGCAGTATCACTGGGCCCGGCACTGAACCGGGTTTCATCCGAATTTCATGAAGGTCGCCTAGCGTCGGCGAAGTGAGACCTCTGACTTCGCGCGTCCGGGCAGGCGTGCTCTTGATCGGCCTCGGCACGGCTCTTTCGGCGTGCCGAGGCGGGCTTCCGGTGCTGTCTTCCGACTCTCTGCCCACGACGTCGACGTCGTACTCCGCTCCCCCGGCGCAGACCCACACCCTGACCGTGACGCCCCCGGCGCCGGCCTCGTCGACCGCGCGGGGCCTCGAACCCGCCGCGATCGACCGGGTGTTCCAGGTCTACATGAACGGCTTGGCCAATCACGACATGACCGCGTTGCGCAGCGGCACCTGCCCGCGCCTGCGGGAGACCCTGCTCGGGTTCGAACTCCACGGGCATTACGTCGAGCGCTGGCAGATGCTGCCCTACTCCGTCCCGCCCGGATACGAGTTCGTCACCGTGCGGGCCACGGTCACCCAGCGCAACGCGCGGACCGGCAAGCTCGCGGGTGACGTCGTCTATTCCTGGCATGTCGAGCGGAACGAGGACACGAACTACTACGTTTGCGGATGGCTCGACTACAAGTGACTCCAGGAGGAGGCCGCCGGTGGAATCGGTCGCGCGACTCGTACGGGACGAACGGACGGACTTCGCCGCGTTCCTGCGGACACTCACCCCCGGGCAATGGGACGAGCGGACCTTGTGTCCGGAGTGGACGGTGCGGGACCTGGTCGTCCACGTCGTCGACTACGACGCCCTGCGCTTCCGCGATCTGCTCACCCAGGCCGTCCGCGGCGGGCTGCGGCTGGACCGGATGAACGCGCTCGGTGTCGCGCGCGAACCCGAGCGGACACCGGACGAACTGATCGCGAGGATCGAGGACAACCTCGATCCTCGTGGCCTGACAGCCGTGTTCGGCGGCCGGGTGGGGCTGCTCGACAGCCTCGTCCATCAGCAGGACATCCGGCGTCCGCTGGGTCTCCCTCGCGATATTCCGCCGGAGCGGCTGCGACACGCCTTGGCCTTCGCGCGCCACGCCAAGGTGATCAAGGCGGACAAGCGCGCACGGGAACTCCGGCTCGTCGCGACGGACATCGACTGGTCGGCCGGGTCCGGCCCGGAACTCCTCGGCCCCGGCGAGGCGATCCTGATGGCGATCGCCGGACGGGGCGCGGCCCTGGCCGAGCTTTCCGGGCCCGGTGCGGCGATCCTCGCGTCCAGGGTGGACGGCTGAACCCGCGTCAGCTCGGAAAGGCTTTCGCGAGCACGGTAAAGGCCGAGTCCAGCCGCTGACGATGGCCCGGGACGAGCGCGGCGAGCTCCTCCCCGGCGAGGCGGCGCCGGACCGTCGTCGCGATGACCGTGCGATACGCGGCGACGAGCAGCGCGGCGAGCAGTTCGCTGTCGCCCGAGAACCGGGTGTCTCTCTCGAGTTCGCCTGCCAGCTCGGCGTCGATCTCGTGCTCGAATTCGCGAAGCCGGGAAATGAGCGCGCGTGATCCGGCGACCGTGCGCGCGAGCGGCAGGGCGTTTTCGCTCAATCCCGACAGCGGATGCTGTTCCTTCGCCAGTCCGGCGGCCATGGCGTGCAGCGCCTCGACGGCGGTGACCTCGTCCGCCCGCTCGCGAATCGCCGCCCTCACCATGCCGGCGACATCCGGAAGACGGTCGAGCGCGAGGTCCTCCTTGCGATCGAAATGCGAGAACACCGTCACCTTCGAAACACCGGCCGCGGCCGCGATCTCGGCGACGGTGACGTCCTCGAAACCCCGCTCCACGAACAGCTCCGTCGCGACCGCGGCGAGATGCGCCCTTGTCTTCGAGCCGCCCCGGTCTCCTCGCTTCGCCATGTGACAACCCTACCTTTACTCGTTAAGCTTACCAAGTAATCTTACTGAGTAAACCTTGGAGTCGAGATGCGTCAGACCGATGTGATCGTCGTGGGCGCCGGACCCACCGGCCTGTTCCTCGCGAGCGAGCTGGCCTTGCGGGGAGTCCGCGTGACCGTGCTGGAGCGGCTCGAGGAGCCGGACACGACGATCAAATCCGGCTCGATCAACGTCGCCAGCGCCGAGATCCTGGACCGGCGCGGCCTGCTGCCCGCCGCGGAAGAGGTGCAGCGCGGCCGCCTGGCCGAGGCCACCGCCTTCACCGGCGGCCGCTCGAACCGGACCGTGCGCGAGCTGACGGACGCCGCGGGCCGGACCTCACGCCGGTTCGCGGTCATCGGGCATTTCGCGGGGATCATGTTCCGGCACGATCTGGTCGACCAGGACGATCCGGCACTCGCCGCGCATACGGCGGTGGCCAACGGGATCCTGGTGCCGCAGCAGGACCTTGAACTGCTGCTCGGCGAGCACTGCGCCCGGCTGGGCGTCGAGATCCGCCGCGGTGTCGAGGTGCGGGACCTGCGGAGCACCGGCACCGGTCTCGACGACGACGCGGACGTGGTCGTCGAGACCAGCGCGGGCGACTTCACCGCGAGCTGGGTCGTCGCGGCCGACGGCGGCCGGAGCGTCGTCCGCAAACGGCTCGGCGTCGACTTCGTGGGCACCGACCCGGAACTGGTGGGCTACCAGGCCATCGCGGACTTCGACGACGCGAGCGAACTGCGCCGCGGGTGGAACTGGACGCCTCGCGGCATCTACACCTACGGTCCGATGCCGGGACGCGTCCTCGTCGCCAGGTTCGCGCCCCAGCCCGAGGACAAGAACGCTCCCGTGACCCTCGAAGAACTCCAAAGCGCGGTACGGGAAGTCACCGGCGTCCCGGTGACGATCACCCGGCTGCGGGGGCGGGCGACCCGCTGGTCGGACAACGCGCGCCAGGCCCGGATTTACCGCCACGGCAGGGTGTTCCTGGCGGGCGACGCCGCTCACGTGCACTCGCCGTTCAGCGCCCAGGGCCTCAACCTCGGCCTCGGCGACGCCGTGAACCTCGGCTGGAAGCTCGCCGCGACCGTCAACGGGTGGGCGCCCGCCGGACTCCTCGACACCTACCACTCCGAACGGCACCCGATCGGAGCGTGGGTCCTGGACTGGACGCGCGCCCAGGTGGCCCTCATGCACGGCGACGAACGGACCGCGCAGCTGCGGAAGGTCGTCGGGGACGAACTGTTCGCAGTCCCCGGCGCGACCAACCGGATGATCGCGCTCTCCTCCGGAATCCTGCAGCACTACGACGTCGCCGATGACGCCTGCGCCCCGGTCGGCTCGATCGCCGGGGACGTCGAACTGGAGTCCGGGGGCCGGCTCGCCGACCACGCTCACGACGGCCGCTTCGTGCTCGTCGACCGCTCACCCGACGGCCGGTACGCCGACGCCGTCCGCGGACTGGCGGACAGCGTCGCGTACACGGCGGATCCGATTTCCGATACCTCTCAGCCGAGCCTGTTCGTGCGCCCGGACGGGATCATCGCCTGGGCGGATGACTCAACAGACAACGCACGGAAGCTGCTCGACATCGCGATCGGACGCTGGGTCGGCGCCTGACCTCTCAGAAGGCGGTGGAGCGACTCAAGGCTTCCCAGGCGGCCAGCTCCGCCGCCCTGGCCTCCTGCGAAGCCCGGAGGCCATCGACGGCGTCATCCCCGAGGGCGAGCCGAAGCGGCGGGTTGTCGCTGTCGAGTGCCTTCAGGATCGCGGCGGCGGCCTTCGCCGGGTCGCCGGGCTGGGAACCGTCCATCCCCTCGACGAAGTCCCGGATGGCGCCGGTGGATTCGCGGTAGGCGTCGATCACCCGCGAGCGTTGCAACGCGCTGCCGCCGAACCCGGTCCGGAAAGCGCCGGGCTCCACGATCAGCACCTTCACCCCGAACGGCGCGACCTCGGCGGCGAGAGCTTCTGACATCGCTTCCAGGGCGAACTTCGCCGAGCAGTAGGCCCCGAATCCGGGCGGGCTCTGCTGTCCGCCCATCGAGCTCATCTGCACGATCGCCCCGCTGCCCTGCTCCCGAAGGTGCGGCAGGACGGCCTTCGTCACCTCGACGGCGCCGAAGAACATCACGTCCATCAGCTTCCGCAGGTCGGGCATGGTCAGTTCTTCGACGGCGCCGACCGAGCCATGACCGGCGTTGTTGGCCACGACGTCGATCCGGCCGAACTCGGCGAGCGTGGCCTGGACGGCGGCCTCGACCTGAGCGGGATCGGTGACGTCGAGCGCCGCGACACGCACCCGGCCCTGGCCGAGCTCTTCCAGCTCGGCCAGGGTTTCCGGACGGCGTGCCGTGGCCATCACGCGATCACCGGCGTCGAGCGCGGCCAGGACGAGGTGCCTGCCGAAGCCGGACGAGCAGCCGGTGATCAACCAGACGCGGCCGTCGGTTTCCTTCGTCATTCCTGTTTCCTCCAGTGAAGTTCCTGCCACCCATCCTGCGGAGATCGCGCTTTGCCCGCCAACACCGGCTTCCTGGTACGGCTACAGTCAGAGACTGTGACCCCTGAGCTGCGGCAGCTGCGCTACTTCGTCGCGGTCGCCGAAGACGCGAGCTTCACCAAGGCCGCGCGCCGCCTGCACATCGCCCAGCAGTCGCTTTCCCAGCAGATCACCGTCCTGGAACGGGTTCTCGGCGCGAGGTTGCTGCGGCGTGGCAGTCGCGGGACACGGCTCACCGAGATCGGGTCGCTGTTCCTGCCGGAGGCCCGCGCGGTGCTCGCACGCAACGACGAGGCACTTTCGGTGCTGAACCGGGCGGTGCGCGGCGAGATCGGCACACTCCACCTGGGTTTCCTCACCACCACGGCCAACTACCTGCTCCCGCCGGTGGTGCGCGCCGTCCGCGACCGTCTCCCCGACCTCACCCTCACCACCGACGACACCCAGATCGCGCCGCTGGTCGACGGGCTTACCGGCGGACGCTACGACCTGATCTTCACGCGGCCTCCGCTGGTCGACGGCTTCGAGACCCGCACGTTGATCACCGAAGAGGTCTGCGCAGTCCTGCCGGAGGGACACCGGCTCGCCGACGCGGCCGAAGTGAAGCTCGCGGACCTGGCCGACGAGCCGTGGGTGCTCACTCCGCGGAGTTCGTGGGAGCCCTGGCACCGCCGCTACGACAACGAATTCGAGGCGGCCGGGTTCACCCCTCACGTCGTCCAGCGGGCGGCGACCGTGCAGGGTCTGCTCGGCCTGGTCGCCGCCGGCATCGGCGTCACGAGGCTGGCCCGGTCTTCGCACAGCCTGCGGCGAAGCGGCGTGGTGTTCGTGCCGATGGCAGGCGACACCGCCCGGACCGTGGTGGCCTGGGCGCCGGGGAACGACAAGCCCGCGTTGCCCGGCGTGCTCGACATCGTGTCCGAGCTGGCGGCCGGAACGGACCTGACGGAGGCGGGCTGACCCGGCATAGCCATCGTCACACCGCCATGATCACCCTGCCGGGACCGGGCTTCCGTAGAATCCGGTGACGATGCGACGTTTCCGGTGGTGGTGGGGTGCTCTCGCGCTCACGTTCGTGGTGGTTCTCGTCGGGTTGATTGCCTTTACCGGGCCGGAGAGCCGCCCAGGGCAGCCCTCCCCGCGCCAAGGACCGCCGGGAACGGGGCCGCTGACGGTCGTGTCCCTCGGTGACAGCACCGTTTCCGGCGAAGGCGCGGGCAACTACACGCCCACGACCAACGGGCAGGGCGGCAACTGGTGCCACCGCTCCCCCAACGCCTTCGTCGAACAGGTCAAGATCCCCGACGTCACCGCACGGGTGAACCTCGCGTGTTCGGGGGCGCCGTCCGAGCAGATCGCCCTCGGCGAGGCCAAGCAGTGGACCGAGCCGTCGCAGGCTCAGCAGCTGGCGAACCTGATCAAGGACCACCGGGTCGCCGCGGTGGTGATCGCGATCGGCGCGAACGACGAGCCGAAGTTCTCCGCTCAGGTCAGCGAGTGCTTCAAGGCGTGGTTCTCCCCGCAGAACCCGCCGTGCAGCGAAGCCCTCCGCAAGACCTGGAAGTCCAAAGTGGACGCGATGGTGCCGAAGGTGACCAACGCCGTCGCCGACGTCAAGAAGGTGCTGGCGCAGGCCGGTTACGTCCCGGCGGACTATCAGCTCGTGCTGATGTCGTACGCCTCGCCTGTCGGGCCCCAGATCCCGGAAACACTGCGCAGCCTCAACGGCTGCCCGTTCCGTACGGAGGATCTGGAGTGGATGCGCCGCGACGGCGTCTCCGTGCTGTCGGACGGGCTCAAGCAGGCGTCGAGGGCGACCACCGCGCGGTTCCTTGACCTTTCGCGGGCGGGCGCCGGCCGTGAAGCGTGCAGCAGTGACCCGGCGAACGAGTGGTTCAGCAGGCTGACGCTGCAGCTGAGCGACCTCGGCCAGGTGGACCGCGCGAGCCACGCGTTGCAGGAGTCGTTCCACCCCAACGCGAACGGCCACGCGCAGATCGCGAACTGCCTCAACGAGTTCCTCGCCGCCCGGGGCGGCAACGCCTCGTGCCTCTCGGGAGCCGACGGCAAACTGCACGCCGCGCCCGAGGTCGTCGCCCGCTAGAGATCCAACGCGGCGCGTAGCGCGATGTCGATGCGCTCCTGGACCTCTTGGTCGATCTCCGCGATTTTCTCGTCGAACCACGGCCGGTACAGGCGCGTGAGGTTCAGCGTGGAGACCCAGTACCGCGCGTCGACGGCGACACCGAGGATGTCCTGCGGATCACGGTCCAGCAGTTCGGTGCCGAGCAGCCACGGCCGCTCGGATTCGTTCACCCCGTCCGAGGACAGCAGCACGACGGTGCGCTGCCGTGCCGGTTCGGTCGGGGGGTGGTACGTCCAGACTTCACCCCTGTGCACGCAGATCCTTCTCCGCGGCTGTCAGCTCGGCCTCGTCCGATTCGGCGGACGGTGCGACCGGAGCGCGCTGCGGGGTGTATCCGGTGCGGACGGCTTCCCGGCGGGCCGCTTTGGACAACCACGACGAGACCGAGATCCCGTGTGCCTTGGCGGCCCGCTCGGCGAACTCGAGCGCACCACTGTCGAGTGAGAGAGTGACCTTACGTGTTGCCATACCTTTTATCGTACCAGCGCCGCGCAAGCCCACCCGTTTTCCGGTTTCAGAGTGTGGGAGAGCGCCCTTCGAACGGCGTCGACAGCACCACCGTGGTCCGGGTCGAGACCTTGGCGGACTCGCGGATGCGGCGGAGCAGGTCCTCCAGGCCGAGCGGCGAAGCCACCCGGACCAGGAGGATGTACGACTCGTCCCCGGCGACCGAGTAGCAGGACTCGATCTCCTTGATGTGCTCGAGACGCTGCGGATAGTCGTCCGGAGCGGCCGGATCGTTCGGTGTCAGCGAGATCAGCGCCGTGAGCGGGAGGCCGATCTGCTCGCCGTCGAGCCGCGCGGTGTACCCGAGGATCACCCCGCGCTGCTCCAGGCGCCGCACCCGCTGGTGCACCGCCGACACCGAAAGTCCGACCCGCTCGGCCAGGTCGGTGAAACTGCGCCGTCCGTCCGCGGCCAGCTCCTGCGCGATGGCCTGGTCCAGCGGCTCCAGGGAACCGGTCATGCGTCGAGCACGATCAGGTCGTGCGGACGCTGGTTGACCGGCTCGACGCCGTCCTCGGTGACCACGACGATGTCCTCGATGCGGGCGCCCCAGCGGCCCGGCTGGTAGATGCCGGGCTCGACGCTGAAGGCCATGCCCGGCTCGAGCGGCAGCTCGTTGCCCTTGATGATGTAGGGCTCCTCGTGCACGTCGAGGCCGATGCCGTGACCGGTCCGGTGGATGAAGAACTCGCCGTAACCCGCTTCGGCGATGATGTCGCGCGCGGCGGCGTCGATCGACTCGGCGGTGGCACCGGGGCGGACGGCCTCGACCGCGGCGCGCTGGGCCCGCTGCAGGACCGCGTACGTCTCGGCGACGTCGGCGTCGCGTGGCTCGCCGACCGCGTAGGTGCGGGTGGAGTCGGAGTTGTAGCCCTCGGCGATCGGGCCGCCGATGTCGACCACGACGACGTCACCGCGCTCGATGACCCGCTCGGAGACGTCGTGGTGCGGGCTGGCGCCGTTGGGGCCCGAGCCGACGATCACGAAGTCGGCGTGGGTGTGGCCCTCTTCGACGATCGCGGCGGTGATGTCCGCACCGACCTCGGCCTCGGTGCGGCCGGGGCGCAGCCATTCGTGCACGCGGGCGTGCACGCGGTCGATGGCCGCACCGGCGTCGCGCAGAGCCTGGATCTCGGCCGCGTCCTTGCGCATCCGCAGTTCGCGCACGATCGGCCCGGCCAGCGTCTGCTCGGCGTCGCCGAGCGCGCCGCGGAAGGCGAGGACGTGCAGGGCCGGGGTGAAGTCGCTGACCGCGACCCGGCCAGGCTTGCCCAGCCTGTCGGCGACCAGTTCGTAGGCGTTGTCGCCGTCGACCCAGGTGACGATCTCGATGCCGAGTTCGTCGGCCGGGACGTCGGCGTAGCCGGGCGCCTCCAGCTTCGGCAGCACCAGCGCCGGGACGCCGTCGGCCGGGATCACCAGCGTGGTCAGCCGTTCGAAGGAGCCCCCGGCCTGGCCGATGAGGTAGCGCAGGTCCGAGCCGGGTGCGATCAGCAGGGCGTCGGTGCCGGCGGCGACCGCGGCGGCACGGGCCCGATCGAGACGGGCGCGGAGGCCGGCGGCGTCGGGGGCTGGGTTGTGAAGGGAACGGCGCGACATGATGGCGAGCCTAGTCGGTCCGTGCCCCTTCGTTCACCAGCCGGTCACCCCCGATCGGGGCGGGATCGTCGAGCCCGCGCCAGACCCGGAAGATCGCCGGGAAGGTGCCGGCGATCAGGTACAGGCCACCGAACACGGCGAGTGCCCCGACGAGCCCGACGCCGTCCAGCAGAAGCCCCGCAGCCATCGAGCCGAGCGGCATCGCGGCGAGCACCCCGCCCACGAGGAGGCTGAGTACGCGGCCGCGGACCGCTTCCGGGACCCGTTCGTAGACCGCCGGGAGCACGATCGGGTTGAGCGCGCCCGCCCCGATCCCGGCGACCACGAGTCCGGTGAGCAGGACGGCGGGCGCCGGTTCCAGTGCGAGCAAGGCGAATCTGGGCGCGCCCTCGATGCCGATGGCGACGAGGATCGCCGTCCGCCGGGAAAACCGATGTCCCGCCCAGCCGTAGAGAGCCGAGCCGATGAGCGCGCCGACCGCGACGGCGGTGATCATCGCGCCGATGAGCGCGGTGCTGTGCAGGACCTGATCGCCGTACGCCGGATACAGGACGCCGAGCAGCCCGAAGTCGAGACTGTTGGTGAGCATCAGCATGCCCGCCATCGCGCGCAGCAGACTGTCACGCTTGATGTACCCGAGTCCTTCGCGCAGTTCCTTGAGGTATCCGCCCGATGAGGGCCTCGGCGGACCGGCCGCCGTGGGGATCAGCGTGAACACCAGCGCGGAGGACAGCAGCAGCGCGCCGGCGTCGGCGTACAGCACCTGCATCGGGCCGATCAGCGCGATGAGTGCGCCGGCCGCGGGTCCGCCGACCATCCGGCCGGTCCTCATCGCCGCTTCGACCGCGCTCGCTGCCCGGCTCATGCGAACATCGGCGAGTTCGGCGACTCCGGGAAGCAGCACCTGCTTCGCCGTGTCGGCGGGACCGCGGGACACGCCCATCACGAACGACAGCGCGATCAGTCCGGGCAGGCTGAGCCCTGTCGTGTTCATCGCGAGCGGGATCAGCAGGACCGTGACGGTGGTCAGCAGATCCGCGGCGACGCTGGCCCGGCGCGTGCCGACCCGGTCCACGATCGGCCCGCCGAGCAACGCGGCGACCATCAAGCCGAGCACCTCGGCCGCGGTGACGAGACCCGTTTTCGTTCCGCTGCCGGTGCTCTGCAGGACGAACCAGGGAATCGCGAGCAGTGTCATCATCACCCCGGCCGAGGAGATCCCCGAAGCCACGACCAGAGCCCCCAGTGGCATCCGGCTCATGGCGTCTCCGGCCGCGATTTCCTCGGGAAGGCCGCCCAATGCACGCGAACCTGGGTATCGCCCTCCTTCTCGGGACGGCGGTAGCGGTTGACCACCTCGATGATTTCGTCGCTCAGCGCGGCGGCTTCGTCCGGTGTCAGCGACAGGGGCGAGTCGTGGAATTCGACCTTGTCGATCCACTCGTCCGCCCAGTCCCGCACTTCGGCGACGAACTGCGCTTCGGCGGCGTAGCGCCGCTCGACCATCGTGTGGGCGTAGGCGCTGAACGGGCCGGCGAGATCCGGGTCGTCGATGAAGTCCCTGGCCCTCATCTGGTCACCCTCGTGCACGGCCTTCCACCATCTGTCGCGACGACTGCCGCGTTCGGTGTCCTCCGTGATCAGGCCGCATTCGGCCAGCTGGCGCAGATGCCAGCTCGTGGTCCCGGAACTCTCCCCCACCCGTTTCGCCAGTCCGGACGCCGTCGCCGGGCCGTCCTCCCGCAGCAGTTCCAAGATCCTGACCCGCAGTGGATGCGACAACGCCCGCAGAAGGCGTCCGTCGATCCGCGCGAGATATCTCCCGTTCTTCCCCATGCCTCGCAGCCTAGAACGCAGAGGACACTTTGCAAAGGGTCCTCTGCGATTGAAGTCGGCCAAGGAAGCGATTCCGGAGTTTGACCTCTACTTAAGTTCAGGTTCTACGGTTTGCGGCATGACAACCGACACGCCTTACCAGCTCGCCGTCGTGATCAGCAGTGTCCGCGAGGGCCGCTTCGCCCCCGTCGTCGCGAACTGGTT
Source organism: Amycolatopsis speibonae (assembly GCF_042647925.1). Taxonomy (NCBI): domain Bacteria; kingdom Bacillati; phylum Actinomycetota; class Actinomycetes; order Pseudonocardiales; family Pseudonocardiaceae; genus Amycolatopsis; species Amycolatopsis speibonae. The sequence goes on along the minus strand of NZ_JBHRWK010000025.1, from coordinate 39,380 downwards.
CCTCGATCGTGCGAAACAGCGCGAAGACGTCACCTTGTCCGTCATCGACCTGGCCGAAGCCCCCGACAGCCTCTCCCCCGGAGTCTCCGCCGCGGACGCCGTCGTCGTGATCGTCCCCGAGTACAACCACAGCTACCCCGGCCCGCTCAAGACCGCGCTCGACGCCACCGGCCCGGAATGGCACGGAAAGCCGGTCGCTTTCGTTTCCTACGGCGGGATCTCCGGCGGCCTGCGCGCGGTCGAGCACCTGCGCCCGGTCTTCGCCGAACTCCACGCCGCCACGATCCGCGAGACCGTGAGCTTCCCCTACGCCTGGAACCACTTCGGCCCCGACGGCGCGCACGACGACACCGAAGGCGCCACTCTCGCGGCCACCACCCTGCTGAACCAGCTGAGCTGGTGGGCCAACGCCCTGCGCGACGCACGCCGGGTGCGGCCCTACGCCGCTTGACCGGTCTCCGTGGGAGGACCCGGCTGGGGGTCGGGTCCTTCACGGACATCCGGGCCCGGACATGGCAGGCTGTCCGCGTGACCGGACCACTCGCTCTCCTCGATTCCGCGAGCCTCTACTTCCGCTCGTTCTACGCACTGCCTCAGTCGATGACCGCCCCCGACGGGACACCGGTCAACGCCGTGCGCGGGTTCACCGACACCGTCGCGCGGATCCTCGTCGACCGACGGCCCGCCCGGCTCGTCGCGTGCCTGGACGCGGATTGGCGGCCGAAGTTCCGCACCGATCTGCTGCCCAGCTACAAGGCGCACCGAGTGGCCGAAGAGGTCCCGGAGGGCGGCGACGTCGAGGAAGTGCCGGACACGCTGACCCCGCAGGTGCCGATCATCCTCGAACTGCTGGAGGCTTTCGGGCTCGCGACGGCCGAAGCGGCCGGTTACGAGGCCGACGACGTCATCGGGGCGCTCGCGATCCGCGAGCAGAACTCTCCGGTCGAGGTCATCACAGGTGACCGCGACCTGTTCCAGCTGGTCCGCCACGAGCCGACGTCCACAGTGGTCATCTACGTCGGCAAGGGCTGGAACAAGGCCGAGATCCTCGGCCCGGACGAACTCGCCGAGAAGTACGGCATCCCGGCAGGGAACGCCGGCCCCGGGTACGCCGACATGGCCGCGCTGCGCGGGGACCCGTCGGACGGGCTGCCCGGCGTCGCCGGGATCGGCGAGAAGACAGCGGCGAAGCTGATCACCCAGTTCGGTTCGCTGCAGGAGCTGATCGAGGCGTCCAACGCCGGCGACTCGCGCGTGCCGCTCAAGACCCGGCTCCGGCTGAGCGACGCCGCCGACTACCTCGCGGTCGCGCCGACCGTCGTCCGGGTCGCGGCCGACGCGCCTGTCGAGCAGTCCCGCCCGGACACCGTCCCGTCCGAGCCCGCCGACCCGGACAAGGTCGCGGAGCTGGCGGAACGCTGGAATCTCGGCCGTTCGGTGGAGCGCCTGCTGGCCGCGCTCCCCAAGCCGTGAGCAACACCGAAGCCGACCCGGCCGAGTTGCTGTGCCGGGACCACCCCGGCGACGGCGTCACCGTGCTGACCCCGCGTGACGTCCCCCTCGGCGGGCCGCGCGCGATCCGGGTCCGCCGGACCCTTCCGCAGCGGCAGCGGTCCCTGATCGGCGCGTGGTGTTTCGCCGACCACTACGGGCCGCAGGACGTGTCGGAGTCCGGCGGGATGGACGTCGCGCCGCATCCGCACACCGGGTTGCAGACCGCGAGCTGGCTGTTCAGCGGCGAGATCGAGCACCGCGACAGCATCGGCACCCACGCCGTGGTCCGGCCGGGGGAACTCAACCTGATGACCGCCGGACACGGCATAGCGCACTCTGAAGTATCCACAGTGTCCAAATCGGACACTGTGACGCTGCACGGCGTCCAGCTCTGGATCGCGCTGCCGGACGAACACCGCGACACCGCACGGGATTTCCAGCACTACGCGCCGCCGCTGCACCATCTGTCCGGTGCCACCGCACGGGTCTTTCTCGGCACGCTCGCCGGGACCACCTCACCGGTCCCGGTGTTCACTCCCCTGCTGGGCGCCGAGCTCACCGTCGAGCCCGGGGCCACCGTGACCCTCGACGTCGACCCGGCCTTCGAACACGGTGTCCTGCAGGACCTCGGCTCCGTCACCGTCGCCGGAACCGCGCTGGGCACCGGAGAACTCGCCTATCTCGCCCCCGGCCCCGGACGGCTGGCGCTGGCGAACACCGGCGGCGAACCGGCCCGGGTGCTCCTGCTCGGCGGGACCCCGTTCGCCGAGGAACTCGTCATGTGGTGGAACTTCGTGGGCCGTAGCCACGAAGAGATCGCCGAGTACCGCGAAACCTGGCAGGCACAGGCGGACCGGTTCGGCTCCGTGGAGGGCTATCAGGGCACCACGGCGTGGTTGCCCGCACCCACGCTGCCGCAGGTGCGGATCAAACCGCGGCGCAATCCGGCCTGAACCCGCGGCGCGTCGTCCGTCCGGACACACGTGTGTCGTCCATCCAGTCATGCGAATCCGCCCGGCAGCAGCGTCCACGGCCTAGAAGAAGGTCCCGCACCACGGGACCCGCGCGGTGTGGAACAGCGTGTCGGCACGGTCGACCGCAGCCTCGTCCAGTACCTCGACGTGCCCGGCCGGCGCCAGGTCGGCGAAGAAGCCGTGGCCGAGATACAGCGACGACAGGGTCGCGACGTCCAGCCGCAGCTCCGGCTCGGCGGTCGTGCGCTCGACACCGTCCTGCCCGACGGCATATCGGCCGTTGTTGTGCGGAAGCTGCTTGTCGAGCACCTCCAGCACCACGGGTTCGGCGGCGCCGTAGGTACGCCCTCGCAGGGCGGCGAGCACGTCGACGAGGCGAACCCACAGGTCGTCCATGACCTCGGTGGTGTTCACCGCGCGCGGGTCGGTGAGCAGTCCGGCGATCGGCTCGTCCAGCGGGCGGCCCCGTCCGGCGACGGCCGAAACCAGGTCGACCGACAGCAGGAACCGCCACAGCCCCGCCCAGGCCTCCGGCGTCGCGGCCTGGAGCTCCCGGATGTCGAGCAGCGCCCCGCGTTCCGGCGCCTGCCGATCGCGCATGTCGACGGTCTGGTAGACGACGAAGCCGTCGTCCCCGTCCGGTCCACTGTGGATGGCGACCCGATAGCCACCGCCTCCGGTGACCACCCGATCGAAGAAGCCGGGCCACCACTGCGCGGGGCGCGTGGTGAACCCCGGCCGCGTCCCCTCGAACCGGTTGTACAGCGCGGGGACACGCTCGACCGCCTCAGCCGGGGTGACGATCCTGACCGCCCCGTCCCGTCCCACGCCGTCACGGACCTGGGCTCGCGGCCGTTCGACGGAAATGCCCTTGCAGAAGGTGGCCGGGCCGTAACCGAAGCGGCCGTAGATCACGCCTTCCGAAGCGTGCAACGCCGCCAGCGGAACGCCGCGCGCGGCGAAGTCCTCCAGTTGGACGGCCATCAGCGTGGTGAGGATCCCGCGGCGGGTCCAGTCGGCGCGGACGCCGACGCCGTCGACGGCCGCGGTGAGGAGCTTCCGTCCACCTGGGACGGTGAGTTCGACGTCGAAGGAACTGGTGATCCCCACCGGGGTGTCATGGTCGTCGAACGCGGCGAACTTCCCCTCGGCGGGCCAGCTCGGCGCCATCTTGGCCCAGGCCTCGTCCGCGATCGGCTTGGCGTGCAAGGCTTCTTCGAGGACTTGGAGACAGGCCCGCTGTTCGCCTTCGGCCACCGCACGCACGTGGAATTCGCTCATGCCACGAGATACTGCCGTCCGGCCCCGGCGAACCCAACCGGTTTTCAGGCGGGCGCGCCGACCTCGTACCGGCCGTCTTCACCCGTGACGGTGATCGTGACCGTCTTGCCCTCTCCGCGGACCTGGACCGTGCAGGTGAACGTGCTGCCGTCCTTGACCGTCTGGTTCGACGGGCAGAGTACGTCGCCGACCTCCCTCACCTGATAGGTCTCGGTGAGGATCTTCCGCACGTCCGCCTGCATGGTCCGGGGATCGAAGACCCTGCCCGCGGTGCTGGAGGGCGAACCGCCGGTGGCCGGAGCGCTCGACGACGCACTCGTCGTCGGCGGGACCGTGACGGTCTTCGTCGCCGGCGCGGGTGCCGGGGTGTCCGAACACGCCGTCAGTCCCGCGAAAGCGGCACCGCACAGAACGACCGTCGCGACGGCTCGCCTGCTCAAGCTTCCCCACCCCCACCGAATGTGATCATCCAACGTCAGAAGAAGGTACCGCACCAGGGGTTCACCCGCGTGCCGAACAGCAGGTCCGCCCGTTCCAAAGCGGCTTCACCGGTGGCACGGACGCGTCCGGCGGCCGCGAGATCCGACGCGCGCCAGCCGCCGAGATACAGCATCGACAGGGTGTCGGCCCGTACTTCGAGATCGGCGGGCTCGGTGGTGCGGGCGGCTCCGTCGCCCGACAGCCGGTAGCGGCCGGAGTTGTGCTCCAGGAACGGATCCGTGACTTCGATGACGACCACTTCACCCCGGTACGTACGGGCGTCGAGCATCGTGGCGACGTCGACGAGCCGGAGCCAGCCCTCGTCCTGGATGTTCTGCACGGTCACGTGCCGCGGGTCCGTGAACAGCAATTCGATCGGTTCGTCGAGCGGTCGCTTCTCGGCGGTGACGCGGTCGACCAGGTCCACGGACAGCAGGTAGCGCCACAATCCGGCGAACGCGGCGGAGCCCGCGTGGTGAAAGGACTGGATCTTCAACTCCGACTGGGCCCCGAATTTGGCCCGTTCGACGGTGTAGGTGACATAGCCGTCGACGCCGTCCGGGCCGCGGTGCACCGCGGTCGCGACCGGCGTGGTCGCCCGGCGCACCTCCCGCTCGTAACCCGGCCACAGATAGGGGCTCCGCGCGATCATGCCGGGCCGGATACGCGGGAGAGCGTCGAAGAGCGACGGCCATTGTTCGATGGTGCTTTCCAGATCCAGCAAGGAGATCTCCCCGCCCACCGGGACCTCGGGGCGGAACCGGGCACGGTGCCTGTCGATCTCGATCGACTTGGCCCGCGCGGCGATGCCGTACCCGAACCTGCCGTAGATGGTGCCCTCGGAGGCGTGCAACATCGCCGCCGGAACACCACGGGCGGCGAAATCCTCGAACTGGGCACGCATCAACCCGGTCAGCACGCCTCTCCGGGTGCGATCACCGCGGACACCGACGAGGCTGACCGCGGCGAGCGGCGTGGTACCGCCGCCGGGCAAGGTCACTTCCGAGTCGAAGGACCGGGCGGTACCGATCAGTTCCGGGTCGAAGGCGCCGAGTGCCCGGCTCGGCTGCCTCGACCCGGAGATGGCCGACCATTCCTCGTCGGTCATCTCCTTGACGTGCAAGGCGCGCCTGAACAAATCGGTCGCGGCCCGTTCCTCGTCGGACCGCAGCAGCCGCACAGAGAAGTCGCTCATGGGACGATCATGCAGGATCGACCGTCCCCGGCGCCCGCCGTTTACTTGGTGACGGCGGGTGGCGAGACCTCGTAGTTGCCGGTGTCACCCTTCACTGTGATCGGCACCTCCTGCGGCTTGCCCTCGATCGTCGCGGTGCAGGTGAACTTCACCCCGTCCTTGACCTCCTGGCCGGAGGGGCAGGTGACCGCGCTGATCTCCTTGATCCCGTAGGTCTCGGTGAGCAGCTTCTGCACGTCGGTCTGCATCTGGGTGTTGTTGAACACCTGGGTGTTGAACCAGCCCGGCGTGACGAACCCGAGGATGCCGACCGCGGCGATGATCACCACGAGCGCGCCGATCCCGATGAACAGGCCCTTCTTGGACTTCGGCTTGTCCTGTGCCTCGCCCTGGGTGCCCGGGAACTGGCCCTGGCCGTACTCGTACTGGCCGGGCTGCTGCTGCGGCTGCCCGTACTGCGGCTGCTGCTGGGGGCCGCTCTGCGGGTAGCCAGGCTGCTGCTGGGGGCCGCTCTGCGGATAACCCGGCTGCCGGCCGTATTGCGGCTGCTGGCCCCACTGAGGCTGCTGCTGTTGCGTCTGGGAGGGGTCGTACCCAGGCTGCTGCTGTTGCGGGTAGCCCGGTTGCTGCTGGGACGGGTCGTAGGGTGCGGGCTGCTGACCCCATTGGGGCTGTTGCTGCTGCGTCTGCGACGGGTCGTACTGCGGCTGCTGACCCCACTGCGGCTGCTGCTGCGGGCCGCTCGGCGGTTGAGCGCCGCCCGGCTCTTGCCCGTAGCCCGGCTGCTGGCCCCACTGGGGCTGCTGCGGGTCGTTGCCGCCATACGGCGTGCTCATCGTTTCGCCTCCGCCTGTTCCGCCATCGTCACCGGCCGACCTGCATGGCCGTCGTGGGCGATCCAACCACAGGTCGGCGCCCCTGCCCACTGTTCCCGGGTGGTGTCGGGGCAACTGGCCGCGACCGTGCTCACACCGGTGGCGGCATCCGGTCCGCCGGTCAGCCCAATGCCTCGCGAGTGGCAAGGACGGTTCTGGCGGACTCGTATTCGCCTACCCCCGTCGGCAACTGGCCGGGGCGTCCTCGCGACGATGCAGGAATCTGGACACTGAACGTCCCGATTCCTACATCGTCGACCCCAGCACTCTCCCGAAAAGCCACCTTCGCCCAGGTCAGCGGCAGGCAGGCAAATACCGGACCGCACTAACCGTCCTTGCCACCCGCTCGGCTGTCGGCCGCAGGACTGAGTGGCACGACCTTGATCAACGGAGGATCCGGGACACTCAACGTCCCGAATCCTCCGTTGATCAAGGTCAGGGATCGGGCGGCCTCGCGACGGTGAAGGATTTGGGACGTTGACTGTCCCAAATCCTTCACCGTCGATCGGACCTCCGCTGGGATCGTGCAGGTCAGCGGTAGAGGTCTAACCAACCTTGCCACTCCCGAGGCACTAGTCCTTCCCCGCTCGGCCGCCGGTCAGGACGTCCTCGCGACGGTGGAGGAATTGGGACGTTGAGTGTCCCGATTCCTCCACCGTCGATCGGACCTCCGCCGGGATCGTGCAGGTCAGCGGCAGGTCAGGCGCCGCCGGCCGCCACGACTCCCCGTCTCAAGGCCTTCACGGCGTCCGAAGCGGCCGCCCCGACCGGATCGGCCCGCCCGAGGACGTCGCGGATCTGGTCCAGCAGGTCGATGACCTGCCGTGACCAGCGCACGAAGTCGCCTGCGGAGAGTTCCTGCCCGTTCGCCTCGGCGGCGGTGAGGACCTTCTCCAGCGATTCGCCGCGCGCCCAGCGGTAGATCGGCCAGGCGAACCCGGCGTCGGGCTCGCGGGTGCGGTCCAGCTTGTGCTCTCGCTCGTCCTCGGTGAGCTCCATCCACAGGCGCGTGGTCGCCTGCCAGGCGTCGAGCACCTTGCCCGCGGGCAGGCGCGGCTCGCCCGCCGTGTCCCGGCGTGCCTCGAAGACGAGCGTCGAGACGACGGACGCGAGTTCGGCGGGCGCCAGGCCCTTCCAGACGTCGTGCCGGATGCACTCGGCGGCGAGCAGGTCCGACTCGCTGTAGAGGCGGGTGAGCCGCTTGCCGTGTTCGGTGACGCGGTCCTCGCCGTCACCCTTGGACTCGGGGCCGAGGTAACCGCGCTCGCCGAGCAGGCGCAGGATGCGGTCGAAGGCGCGCGCGAGCGAATGCGTCGTCGCTGCGACCTTGCGTTCCAGCTGCTCGGTCTCCGCCGAGAGACGCTGGTACCGCTCGACCCAGCGCAGGTTCGCCTCGCGTTCGGCCAGGCCGTGACACGGATGCGAGCGCAGCGCGCGTCGCAACGCGGCGAGCTCACCGTCCTCATTGGCCCCGGCGCGGCGCTTTTGCCTGCCGGGCAAGGAGATTCCCGCGTTACGGAGGCTCGCGGCGATGTCACGGCGGGTCTTCGGCGAACGCAGTTCGATGTGCTTCGGCAGCTTGATGTTCCCCAGCGCCTCCACCGGCGCCGGGAAGTCGGCGACCGAGAGCGGCCCGGACCACCGGTCCTCGGTGACCACGACGGGCCGCGGTTCGCGGATCGGGTCGAGCCCCGGGTCGACGACGACCGCGAGCCCCGCGCGCCTGCCCGCGGGCACGGCGATGACGTCACCCTTGCGGAGCTTCTCCAGCGACTCGGCCGTGCCTGCCCGGCGAGCGGAGGTGTTCTGCCGCGAGAGCGCCTTCTCCCTGGCGGAGATCTTCGCGCGCAGCTCGACGTACTCCAGCATCTCGTCGAATTCGCCGGTGATGGCGGTGGTGTAGCCCCGCAGAGCCTCCTTGTTCCGCTCGATCCGCCGCGCCGTCCCGACCACCGACCGGTCGGCCTGGAACTGCGCGAACGACTGTTCCAGCAGGTCACGGGCCGCCTCGGCGCCGACCTGGGCGACCAGGTTCACCGCCATGTTGTAGCCGGGCCGGAAGGACGACCGCAGCGGGTACGTCCGGGTCGAGGCGAGACCGCCGACCTGCTTCGGGTCGATTCCCGGCTGCCAGGCGACGACGGCATGGCCTTCGACGTCGATCCCGCGGCGCCCGGCGCGGCCGGTGAGCTGCGTGTACTCCCCCGGTGTCAGGTCGACGTGCGCCTCGCCGTTGTACTTGACCAGCCGTTCCAGGACGACAGTGCGCGCGGGCATGTTGATGCCGAGCGCGAGCGTCTCGGTGGCGAAGACGACCTTCACCAGGCCCTGGACGAACAGTTCCTCGACGGTCTCCTTGAACGCCGGGAGCAGCCCCGCGTGGTGCCCGGCGATGCCGCGTTCGAGCGCCTCACGCCATTCCCAGTAGCCGAGGACACCGAGGTCGCCTTCGGGCAGGTCCTTGGTGCGCTCCGCGACGATGCGACGGACCTTCTCGACCTCTTCGGGACCGTTGAGCCGCAGACCGGATCGGACGCACTGGCCGACGGCGGCGTCGCAGCCCGCGCGGGAGAAGATGAACACGATGGCCGGGAGCAGACCGGCGTTGTCCAGGCGCTCGACCGTGTCGGTCCGGGACGGCGGCCGGAACCGCGGCATCCGGGACGGCGCCCCGCGCCGCCCCCTCGGCCCGCGCATCCCCGCCGGGGCGAAACCACGGCCGACCTCTTCGGTGCGGCGCAGCAGGCTGGGGTTGATCCGCAGTTCGGCGCCGGGCGCGTGTTCCTCCTGGCCGGCGAACAGGTCCATGAGCCGGTTGCCGACCAGCATGTGCTGCCACAGCGGCACGGGGCGGTGCTCGTCGACGACGACGGTGGTGTCGCCGCGGACCTCGACGAGCCACTCGCCGAACTCCTCGGCGTTGCTCACCGTTGCCGACAGGCCGACGACCCGGACGTGCTCGGGCAGGTGGAGGATGACCTCTTCCCAGACGGCGCCGCGGAACCTGTCGGCGAGGTAGTGGACCTCGTCCATCACCACGTACGCGAGCTCCCCGATGGTCGAGGACCCGGCGTAGAGCATGTTGCGCAGGACCTCGGTGGTCATGACCACGACCTGCGCGTTGCCGTTGATCGAAGTGTCGCCGGTCAGCAGGCCGACGGCGTCGGCGCCGTAGCGGCCGACGAGGTCCGCGTACTTCTGGTTCGACAACGCCTTGATGGGTGTCGTGTAGAAGCATTTGCGGCCCTCGGCGAGGGCGAGATGCACCGCGAACTCACCGACCACGGTCTTCCCGGCGCCGGTGGGCGCGCAGACGAGCACACCGTGGCCGTCTTCGAGCGCCTCGCAGCCGCGGACCTGGAAATCGTCGAATTCGAATTCCGACTCCGCCGCGAAGCGGGTCAGCTGGGAGTACCGAGCTCGGCGCTGGGAGGCGGCGTAGGCCTCGGCCGGGGTCTGAGAAGGGCTATTGACCACTTCGTCAGCGTTCCATACCCCACCGACAGTTCGCATTCGGTGTGACGATCTCGGGAACGGCCGACACGGCTCTGTCATCCAAGAGGCGGATCCGTGATCGAGAGGGGACACCGTGGAGATCGCTTGCCCGCAGTGCGCGCAGGTCGACCAGGTGCAAAGCGTGCCGGCCGTGTTCCAGGGCGGGCAGACCACCTACCGGGTACAGGGCGGCATGACAGCCATCCCCGCCGGTGACGGCGTGGTCTACACCGCGACGGCGCATCGTGGCGTGTCGGTGACCGCGACCGCGGCGGCGCTCAATCCGTACCCGGTGGTCCGCGGCGGCGGGTGTTTCCTGGCGCTCGCGCTGGTCCTGCTGATCCCCGCGTTCGTGTTCGTCTCGTTCGCCACCGACCTGCTCGCCGAGAACCCCGCTCCGACCGAAGGCGGCCGCGTCGGGCAGGCCATCGGGGCCTGGATCTTCCCGTTCGGCGCGTTCGCGCTGGTCGCGCTGTTCGCCGTCCTGTTCGTGCTACGGCTCCGGCGCAACGCGCGGATCCGGCGGGGTATCCCCGACGCGCTGGCGTACTGGCGGCAGGCGTGGTTCTGCCACCGGTGCGGCGGGGTGTTCTTGCCGCGCGGCGACCTCATGTCGGCCGGGACGTTCCGGGGGCAGGTATGGCGCGCGGGCGACTACGCCGGTCTCATCCGACGACAGTGAGGGCACCGGGGACGCAGGTGATGTCGATCGGCAGGCCGCCCAGCGGCTCGCCGTCGGCGTAGACGGGCAGGTCACTGCCCGCGAGATGCAGCCGGGTGGCCTTGAGGGTCCGGACCGCCGGATGCTCGATGTGCCTGCCGGAGCGGACACCGGGCAACATGCGGAGAAGGTCCCGCCGGGTCGCGGCGCCCACGACGGTGACGTCGAACCGGCCGTCTTCAGGATCGGCTCCGGGACAGATCCGCATGCCACCGCCGTAGAACGGGGTGTTGCCGACCGCGATCATGGTGGCGTCGAGTTCGAGTGTCTCGACGTCGGTGCGGAGCACGACGGGCCGGGGCCGGAACGCGGCGAGTTCGGCCAGGATCGCGACGTCGTAGCGGCGCGGGCCGCGAGGCCAGGTCAGCCGGTTGGCGCGTTCGGTGACGAGCGCGTCGAAGCCGGAGCACAGCACGGTGGCGAACCATTCGCCTCCGGCCCGGCCGAGATCGATCCTCCGGCGATCGCCTTTCGCGAGTCGCCTGGCGACGAGATCGACGGCCGCGTGCGGGTTCTCCGGGATACCGAGCGCCCTGGCGAAGTCGTTGCCGGTACCCGCGGGGACCACACCGAGGGCGACGCCGGATTCGGCGCAGAACTGGACGCCTTGGTGCGCCGCGCCGTCACCGCCGAGGACGACGAGGGCGTCCAGCCCGGCCGCGCGCGAGTCGGTCATCAGCGCGCGGGATTCCTCGACCGTTTCGGCGACGAGGACGTCGAGCCGGTCGACGACGGGCCGCAGCCGCGCCGCGACCGACTCCATCAGCCGTCCCGCGGCCCCGTTCCCGGAAGCGGGGTGGACGGCCAGTGCCGCGTGCATCCCGGGGATCAGGTGACGTCGTCGGTGTTGGTCCGCTTGCCACCCGTGGTGGCCGGGGGCTCGTCGTCGATCGTGCTCGGCGTGTAGTCGAACGGCGCGGCCTCGTCGTCTTCGAGCTTGTCCCAGCCCTCGGTGCCGCGTTCCTTGTCGAGCTTGCGGTCGTGGAAGCGCGCGATCTGGATGGACATCTCCAGCAGCAAGATCAGCGCCACGGCCAGGCCGAGCATCGAGAACGGGTCCGAACCGGGAGTCGCGAACGCGGCGAAGACGAACAGGGCCATGATCAGGCCGCGACGCCACTTCTTCAGCATCTGGTACTTCACGACGCCGACGCGGTTCAGCATCACCACGAGCAGGGGCAGTTCGAAACTGACGCCGAAGATCAGCAGCAGCGACAGGATGAACGAGACGTACTTGTCCGCGGTGAGCGCGGTGATGAACTGATCTCCACCGAAGTCCATCAGCAGTGCGAGAGCGTGCGGGACGAGAAGGTACGCCAGCACGGCGCCGGCGGCGAAGAGCGCCGACGCGAACGCGACGAAGGTGAGCGCGTACTTGCGCTCCTTCGAGTACAGACCGGGCGCGATGAACGCCCAGATCTGATAGAGCCACAACGGCGAAAGCAGGACAGCGCCACCGGCGAGACCCACCTTCAACTGCGTCATGAACGCTTCGAAGGGCACAGTCTGCAGGAGCTTGCAGCCACCCGTGGGGCCGTCGAACCGGCGATCCGCGGGAACGGCGCAGTAGGGATCGGTCAGCAGCTTGCCCAGCGACGGGATCGGGCCGATCGTCGTCTGGAACCAGATGAAACCGATGATTCCGCCCGCGACGAGGGCGAGCAGCGCGAAGCCCAGACGGCGCCGGAACTCGTAGATGTGCTCGACGAGTGTCATCGTGCCGTCGGGGTTGCTCCGACGGCTGCGCTTGCTCCGCTTCGACCCGCGGTGCTCGTCACCTGAGGCGGAATCCGCCACTGAACAGTCCGTTCTCGTCAGGGTCCACCATGAGCGCGCCGTGATTCGGCGCGCTCATCCGCGAACAGGCTCAGCTGGGCTGGCTGGAAGCTGCTTGGCCGGAACCGCTCAGCTGGCGTTCTTCTGCGCCTGCTCGGCCGGTGCGGGCGTGGGGGCCTGCTGCTTCTTGAGCTCGTCGAGCTGACGCTGGAGGTCGGCGACCTGCTTGTCCTGCGCGGACGCGGCAGGAGCGGCGGGCGCGGGCGTGGTGGCCTGCGGCAGCTGCTTGGTGTCGACCTCTTCGGTCTCGGCGGCCTTGTCCTTGTCTCCGCCGGCCATGTCCTTGGTCTCGGCCTTGAAGATCTTCATGGACTTGCCGATGGACCGCGCGGCGTCCGGAAGCCTCTTGGCGCCGAACAGCAGAACAACGACGAGCACCAGGATGATGATGTGCCACGGCTGCAGCGCGTTCATCGTTTGCGGCCTCCTTCTCGAGTCTCTGGGTGAGATGTTACCGGTCTTCGAGCCCACGTCGTTGCGCGATCGCCACGCGGAGCGCGGCCGACCGGGCACGAAGCAGCCCTGTCCGTTTTCGGGTGTTCGTAGCCACCATGCTCATCGTATGGGTGAGTACGCGCAAGACTCTGCGTAATTTGATTAGCAGAACGAAGAGCAGGATCAGCCCGGCGACGGCGAGCGCGATGCTCGGCAGGTACGACACGGCGTCACCCTACTGCTCGTAGGTTGACGCAAGGTGACGAGCCCGGGCCAGCGCGTCGGCGGCCCGTCGACGAACCGCCTCGCCGAGTGTGGCCGGGCTCTCGACCTGCGCGTCTCCCCCGAGACCGAGGATCAGCCGGACCATCCACGACTCGTCGGCGTAGCGCATCCGGATCCGCAGGCGCCCGCCGTCGAGCTCGTCGAGTTCCTCGCAGGGGTAGTACTCGGCTACCCAGCGTGCGTCGGGATCGAGGACGAGGACGGCTTCCTGCTGATCGGGACGCGGGCGGAAAACACCATCGGAAAGGTCAGTGGGCCGGGCGTGCGCCGGCGGCACCGCGGGTTCGTCGAGCACGGTGTGCTCGTCGATGCGGTCGAGCCGGAACAGCCGGACCCCCTCGGCGCGGCGGCACCATGCTTCGAGGTAGCCGACCGCCTGGACGATGAGCAGCCGCATGGGATCGACGGTGCGTTCGGTGATCTCGTCCTTCGACGCGGTGTAGTACCGGATCCGCAACGCGCGCCTCGCGGTGAGAGCGGCGCGGACGGCTTCGCGGGTGCCGGCGGTCTTCTTGCCTTCCCGCACTCCCCCGCCGACGACGATCCCCGACGGCTGGGCCTGCCCCGCGGCGGCCTCGATCTTCGCGATGGCGCGGCGGACCGCGTCGGCGTCGACCACGCCGGGCGTCTCGGCGAGCGCTCGCAGCGCGACGAGCATGGCCGTCGCCTCGCCGCCGGTGAGCCGCAACGGGCGGTTCATACCGGCGTCGTGCGTGACGACGATCGTGTCGCCCTCGAAGGAGAGGTCGATCAGGTCGCCGGGGCCGTAGCCGGGCAGCCCGCACATCCACAGCAGTTCGAGGTCCTTGCGCAGCTGCTTGGGCGTGACGTCGAAGTCGTGGGCGGCGTCGACGATCTTGATCCCCGGCCGGGCGAGCAGGTATGGCACGAGCGCGAGCAGGCGCGGCATCCGTCCAGTGGCGCTCATCGGGCACCACCGGCGTGCGCGACGGCTTCGAGGCGGCTGAGTACCGACTTCGCGAGGACCTCGGGTTCGAGGACCAGGACGTCCGGACCGTGGGCGGTGAGCCAGTCGGCGGCGGATTCGGGGTAGTACAGCTCGATCTCCACGAGGTCGCCTTCTTCTCCCCCGGCGGCGCTGCGGCCGACCACCCGGCCACGGCGGCGGACCCCGGCGGCCCGGCCGTCGGCGACCCAGACGCTGGCGGTGGTCGGCGCGGACGGATCCTCGCTGCTGCTGGCGGACACCATCTGCAGCAGGTTGATCCCTTCCGGCCGCTCGACGACGCCGGTTTGACCGAAGGCGTCGACCTTCCCTGTCACGCGCGACAGGCGGAAGCACCGCGGCGCGCCACGGTCCCTGTCGTGCCCGACGACGTACCAGCGGCCCCGCCACGACACGACGCCCCACGGTTCGAGGGTGCGGATCTTGCGCTCGGCCGAACCGCTGCGTCGGTACTCGAAGCGCACCGCCTGCCCGGCCTGGACGGCGGCGAGCAGCGGGCCGAACGCCGGTTCGGCGCGGACGCGGGGTTCGACGACGGTCGGGGCGTGGTCGTCGACCTCGACCCCGGCGGCGCGGAGCTTCACCAGCGCGCCCTGGGCCTCGCCGGTCAGTTCCGGTGAATCCCAGAGCCGGACGGCGAGGCCGACGGCGGTCGCCTCGTCGGGCGCGAGGTCGATTTCGCCGAGTTCGTAGTCGCGGCGCGCGATGCGGTAGCCGTCGATCCCGTCGAACGCGGAGTTTCGGCCGGTCTCCAGCGGGATGCCGAGTTCGCGCAGTTCGGTCTTGTCGCGCTCGAACATGCGGAAGTAGGCCTCGTCGCTGGCCGCGTCGGCGTACCCGGGCACGATGCCCCGGATCCGCTCGGCGGTGAGGTACTGCCGGGTGGACAGGAGGGCCAGAACCAGGTTGACCAATCGTTCGGCGCGTGCGGTGGACACCCGGTTACCCTAGCCCGCGCCGTCCGACCCGATGGTGAGAGCCGCCGATCGCGCGTCGTAACGAACCCTGGCGGACTCGACCTCGTCGAACCGGGTCTCGGCCCAGTCCTTGATCCCGGCCACCAGTTGCCGGAGGCTCCGGCCGAGATCGGTCAGTTCGTAGTCGACGCGGACCGGCACGCAAGCGGTGACGGTGCGGGTCAGCAGACCGTCCCGTTCCAGGGTCCGCAGGGTCTGCGTGAGCATCTTCTGGCTGACTCCGGCGATCCGGCGGGAGAGGTCGCTGTAGCGCTGGGGCCCGTCGCCGAGGGCGACGAGGACGAGGCTGACCCATTTGCCCGAGACCTCGTCGAGCAGCTTCCGGGCCGGGCAGGCCGCGAGATAGGCGTCGTAGGCCCGTTTCTCCTCGTCCCGTCGTTCCTGTGCCGTGCGCGTGACCACGTGCGCGTACCTCCGCGTGGGTTGGGCACCTCGAGGTGCGTACTTCCCGATGGAGAGTAACTCCCCATACGTTCACCGGGGACGACACCTTGGAGGAGAAACGATGCGTGCGGTGGTGGTCCGCCGGTTCGGCGGCCCGGAGGTCCTGGAGCTCGCCGAGATGCCGGTCCCGGCACCGGGGGCCGGTCAGGTGCGGGTGAAGGTGGCGGCGGCCGGGGTCAACCCGGTCGACGCCGCGACCCGGTCGGGATTCCTGACCGAGGCGGGGGTCATCCCGCCACGGGCGGTGCTCGGGATCGGCTGGGACGTGGCCGGACCGATCGACGCGGTCGGTGACGGCGTCACCGGGTTCGCCACGGGCGACGCCGTGATCGGCCTGCGGGATCGGCCGTCGGCAGCGCTCGGCACGCACGCCGAGTTCGTCGTACTCGACGCGAGCGCGGTCACCGCGGCTCCACAGACCGCGTCTCTCTCGGAAGCCGCGACCCTGCCACTGAACGGGCTCACCGCGGCGCAGGCGCTCGACCTGCTCGACCTGCCGCCGGGAGCGACGGTCCTGGTGACCGGCGCGGCGGGCGCCGTCGGCGGCTACGCGGTCGCCTTGGCCAAGGCCCGCGGTTTCCGCACCGTGGCGGTCGCCGGTTCCACCGACGAAGCGCTGGTCCGGGGCTTCGGCGCGGAGGTTTTCGTGCCACGCGGCGACTTCCTGGCCGATCGCGTGCGGGCGGTGGTCCCCGGCGGCGCCGACGCGGCGCTCGACCCGGCCCTGCTCGGACTCGAAGCTTTGGACGCAGTGGCGAGCCGCGGCCGGTTCGTGGTGTTCGCGGCAGGCGCGGCTCCGATTCCCCTGCGCGGCATCAGGGTCGAGCACGTCTGGATCCGCGCGGACGGCGCCGCGCTGAAGGACCTCGCAGCCTTGGTCGACGACGGCGTGCTCACCCCGCGGATCGCGGGCACTTTGCCTCTGACCGAGGCGGCGGAAGCACACGAGCGTTTGGCGACGGGAGGGCTTCGCGGGCGACTGGTCCTGACAAACGAATAAGTTGACGCTTAATTAAGCCCACGGTTATCTTTATCTCGTGGACAACGACAAGACCCGGCTCGAACTCCGGCGCGAGTACCCGGACCCGATCGAAGACGTCTGGTCGGCACTCACCGAATCCGACCGCATGGCCCGGTGGATCGGCACGTGGACCGGCGAGGCCGGGGTCGGCAACACGATCATGCTGCTGATGACCGCGGAGAAGGAGACCGAACCGGGGCCCGCCGTCATCCGCGAATGCGATCCGCCGAAACGGCTGGTGGTGGATCTGGGCGTGACCGGCCAGGCCGCGTGGCGAGTGGAGCTGACCCTGACCCCGCGGGGCGACGGGACGGTGCTCGACTTCGTGCACCATCTGCCCGCGACCGACTGGGACACCTCGGACATCCTCAAGGGCTGGCACTTCTACCTCGACCGGCTCGGCGCTTCCCTCGTCGGCGAGCCGGTGCCCGAGTGGGAGACCTACACGCCGCCTAGTTTGGACGCATGAACGATCGAGTACTGCTGATCACCGGCGCCTCCCGTGGTCTCGGCGAGGCCACCGCACGCCGGGCAGCGGCGGCCGGATTCCGGCTGGCGCTGCTCTCCCGCGACCGCGAGGCGCTGCTCCCTCTCGTCGCCGAGTTCGGCGAGGACAGGGCCCTCGCGCTAGCGGTGGACGTCACCGACTGGGCATCGCTGTCCTCCGCCGTGGAGACGGTGAAAAAGACCTTCGGCGGAGTGGACGCGGTGTTCGCCAACGCGGGGCAAAGCGTCGTGGTCTCGTTCTTCGGAGACGGCGGCGCGGACCCCGAGCAGTGGCGGGACATGGTGCTGACGAACGTCTACGGCACCGCCCTCACCGCGCGGGCGACCCTGCCGTCACTGGCGGAGTCGAAGGGGCATCTCGTGCTCACCGGTTCGGTCGCCGGGCGCTACCACCGGCCGGGCAACCTCTACTCGGCGACGAAATGGGCGGTGACCGGGCTGGCAGGCTCCATCCGCGAGGAAGCCATCGGCACCGGGGTCCGGGTCACCGTCGTGCAGCCGGGGCTGGTCGACACCTCGATGATCCCGGAGGACTCGAAGTCCAAGCCGAAACTCGAACCCGACGACATCGCGAGGGCGGTGCTCTACGCGCTGGAGCAGCCGCCCTCGGTCGACGTCAACGAGATCGTGGTCCGCCCGACCGGCCAGGTCCGCTAGCGGGGCAGCAGCGATTCGGCCAGCAGCCGCCAGTGCGGCATGGCCGACTCGCCGGGTTCGACACCGATGACCTGGATCCCGACGTGGTCGGCGCCGGCGTCGAGATGCCCGTGCAGTTTCGCGGCGACGGTGTCGAGATCGCCCCAGAACACGAGGTCGTCGACGAGCCGGTCGCTGCCGCGGCCGCCGTCGATGTCGGCTTCGGTGTAGCCGAGACGGAGGTACTTGGCGACGTTGTACTTCGACGTCAGGTACCCGTGCAGATGTTCACGGGCGATCTCGCGCGCCTTGCCCGGGTCGGTTTCGAACAGGACGGCGTGCTCGACGCCGAGGAAGGCCTTCTCCCCCAGCACTTCCCTCGCCTGGACGGTATGCGACACCGTCACGTGATACGTGTGCGCGCCCTCAGACCGATCGCGGGCCAGTTCCAGCATCTTCGGCCCGTACGCGGCCAGCAGCCGCCGCGTCGGCGCGGCGGGAAGCGGGTTCGCGCTGGTGATCGCGTCGAGTTCGTCGAGGTAGCCGTTCATCGCGTCCAGCGGCTTCACTCCGGCCTGAGCGCCGCCGAAGCCGAGCCCCAGCACGTGCCGGTCCGGATAGGCGTCGGCCAGCAGGACCGCCGCGCCGCGGGTCCAGCGCGCACCACGGGATCCGATCCGCGCGATCCCGTTGACCACGGCGATGCGCTCGGTGGACGCGAGCAGGAAGCCGGCGTGGGTCAGCGCCTCACGGCCGTCCCGCTCCGGGATCCAGATCGCGGGCCAGCCAAGCTCTTCCAGTTCCCGCACCGAATCGCGGAGCAGGCTCGCGGGCTGCTCCTCGAAGTCGAACGTCCAGATCCCGAAACGCCCCAGTTCCATCTGTCTCTCCTCAAGTCGGGTCTTACATATCGAAGTATCGCAGATTCTCGATATGTTATTCCCGGCCGGGCTCAGATGGAGCGTCCCAGCAGGTCGACGAGCTGGGCGATCCGCTGTTCGTCACGCCGGTAGTGCGTCCACTTCCCCACCCGGGTGGACTGGACGAGCCCGGCGCGCTGCAGCAACGCCAGGTACGCCGACACCGTGGATTGCGCGAGCCCCAGCTTCTCCTGGAGATGGCTGACGCACACACCGACCTCGTTCTGGTCGGCGATCGCCCTCTCCGGCGGGAAATGCCTGTCCGGTTCGCGCAGCCAGCCGAGTACCTGGAGCCGGATCGGGTTGGCGAGCGCCTTCAGCACCTCGACCAGATGCTCGGTGGTCTCCGGGAGGGGTTCGGCGTGTGCGGTCATGGTCCTTCGAGTTTAGACCCCGCCGAGACGGGCGGCCCGCCCCTTGGCGCCGCTCGACCAGCACGCGCCGCGAGCGCAGTCGACCGAGTCCAGGGATCCGGTGTCGAACGACTTCCAGTGCCGTCCGCCGTCCGGGCTCAGGTCGCTCCCGCCGGGGCCGACGGCGATGACCGTGTTCCCCAGCCACGCCAGGCCGGAGCGGTAGCCGACCGGGGCCTCCGGCGGCGTCCGCCAAGTGCGGCCCTTGTCCGCGCTCAGCGCGACAGCCGGACCGGGCGCGTTCGGCGCCGCGTAGTCGCCGCCGATGGCCACGCCGTGCCGCGGATCCCGGAACGTCACCGAGAAGACCCCGGCGGAAGCGCCACTGGGCAGCGGGGTGTCGGCGGCTTCCCAGGTGGTACCGCCGTCGCCGGAGTGCAGGACCCTCGCACGGGCCCCGCCGCCGGTGGCGATCCAGGCGTCACGCGGGCCCACCGTGGTGACACATTGACCGCTGGCGGCGAAGCCGAACTCGCCGTCGAGCGCGGGGACCATCCCCTCGGCGGGCACCGGCTTCCACGTCCGGCCACCGTCCGAAGTGGACTGCAGCCGGAACTTGCCGTCCACCGGATCGCTCATCGCGAGGCCGCGCCGGTGGTCGAAGAAGGCGACACAGTCGTAGAACGCGGCCGGGTCGCTGTTCTGGAAGGACAGTCGCCAGCTCTTGCCACCGTCGTCGGTGCGGTAGATCCGGGACGCGTCGCCGGGCCCGATGGACAGGGCGACCGCGTGATCGGCGTCGAAGGCCTCGATGTCACGGAAGTCGAGCGCCTCGGTGCCGGCCGGGGCGACCGGCTTCCACGTACGCCCGCGGTCGGTGGTGCGCAGGATCGTGCCCTTGCTCCCGCTGACCCACGCCGTGCGGGAATCCACCGCGGAGAGCCCGCGCAACTGCGCGTCCGTGCCCGTCGGAGTCTCGGTCCACGCGGGATCGGGGCATTCCGGCGCGGCGTGCGCGACGCCGGTGAACGCCAACGGGACGATCGCTCCCAGCAGGACCAGCAACGCACGGCGCATCGGCGCACCTCTCCCTCGGTCGAAGATCCGTGAAGGCCACCTTAGAGGGCTCAGTGCCTTCCAAGATGGCCTTCACGGAGTAATTCAGAGCGAGGAAATGAGCCTTTCGACCCGTTCGTCCACCGAGCGGAACGGGTCCTTGCACAGCACGGTCCGCTGCGCCTGGTCGTTCAGCTTGAGGTGCACCCAGTCCACGGTGAAGTCACGCCCGGCGGCCTGCGCGGCGGCGATGAAGTCACCGCGCAGCTTCGCCCGCGTGGTCTGCGGCGGGGTGTCCTTGGCCAGTTCGATCTCGCCGTCGTCGGTCACCCGGCGCACGAGGCCCTTGCGCTGCAGCAGGTCGAAGATGCCGCGGCCACGCCTGATGTCGTGGTAGGCCAGGTCGAGCTGAGCGATCCGGGGGCTCGACAGGTCGAGGTCGTGCTTGTTGCGGTAGCGCTCGACGAGGCGGTGCTTGATCGCCCAGTCGATCTCGGTGTCGATCTTGCTGAAGTCCTGCTGCTCCACCGCCTCCAGCGCCCGGCCCCACAGCTCGACGACGCGCTCGGACTGCGGCGACGAACCGGTCTCCTTGACGTGCTGGACGGCGCGGGCGTGGTACTCCCGCTGGATGTCCAGCGCGGACGCCTCACGGCCGCCGGCGAGCCGCACCTGACGACGGCCGGTGAGGTCGTGACTGATCTCGCGGATGGCCCTTATCGGGTTGTCCAGGGTGAAGTCGCGGAACTGGACGCCTGCCTCGATCATCTCCAGCACCAGGTTCGCCGACCCTGCCTTGAGCAGAGTGGTCGGCTCGGCCATGTTCGAGTCGCCGACGATCACGTGCAGGCGCCGGTAGCGCTCGGCGTCGGCGTGCGGCTCGTCGCGGGTGTTGATGATCGGCCGCGAACGCGTCGTGGCGCTGGAGACGCCTTCCCAGATGTGTTCCGCTCGCTGGGACAGGCAGTACACCGCGCCGCGCGGTGTCTGCAGCACCTTGCCCGCGCCGCAGATCAGCTGCCGGGTCACCAGGAACGGCAGGAGCACGTCGGCGATCCGCGAGAACTCCCCGGCACGGGTCACCAGGTAGTTCTCGTGACAACCGTAGGAGTTGCCCGCCGAGTCGGTGTTGTTCTTGAACAGGAAGATGTCGCCACCGATGCCCTCGTCCGCCAGCCGTCGCTCGGCGTCGACCAGGAGGTCTTCGAGGATCCGCTCCCCGGCCTTGTCGTGCGTGACGAGCTGCACCAGGTCATCGCATTCGGCCGTGGCGTACTCCGGGTGGGAGCCCACGTCGAGGTAGAGCCGCGAGCCGTTGGACAGGAAGACGTTCGAAGAACGCCCCCAGGACACGACACGCCGAAACAGGTAACGCGCCACTTCGTCCGGGGAGAGCCTGCGTTGCCCGTGAAAGGTGCACGTCACCCCGTACTCGGTCTCGATGCCAAAGATCCGCCGCTGCATTCCACCAGAGTAGGCGGTGAAGACCCACCGAAGGTGCGCCGTTCGGGCGGCGACACGCGGTCGGTACGTTGCATTCGGTGAAAGGTGTGCGGGAAGTCCCGATCGGGTATCACGCACATGTCGTCCCGGCCCGGAAGTGGGGAACCCGTGTTAAAGCAGCTCAAGCGCCCTTTCCGCAAGGTCGGGCGGACCGACCGACGGCTGATGGCGCGCAGTGCCGCCCTGCCGAGGACCAGGGCCGACGACGTGATCACTTCACTCTCCAGAAGTGCGGACAAGTCCAAGCTCTGGTGGTGTGTCGCGATCTTGCTCGCGACGAAGAAGGGCCCGGCGCGCCGGGGCGCGCTCCGCGGCGTGGCCGCCATCGCCGGGGCGAGCGCCGCGGCGAACCTGATCGGCAAGCCGCTGTTCCCCCGCCGCCGCCCCGCGGCCGAGGAGGTGCCGGTGCACCGCCGCCTCGTCCGGCGTCCGACCTCGTCGTCGTTCCCCTCCGGCCACTCGGCGTCGGCGGCCGCCTTCGTCACGGCCGTCGCGATGGAATCGCCCAAGGCCGGGGCGGCCCTCGTGCCGCTGGCCGCCGCCGTCGCCTATTCCCGGGTCCACACCGGCGTCCACTGGCCCAGTGACGTCGGCGTCGGGATCGGCATCGGCGTCGGCGCGGGCCTGCTGACGCGGCACTGGTGGCCGCTGAACCCCGACGCCCCGGGCCGCACCGCGCACACCGCGGAAGCGCCCGAAATGCGCGATGGCGAGGACATGCTCGTCCTGGTCAACCCGCATTCGGGGATCGACGGCCAGGACCCGACCGAGGAAGCCCGCTTCGCCTGGCCCAAGGCCACCATCCTCTACCCGGACTCCAAGCGGGACCTGCGCGAGCAGCTCTGCGACGAGATCGCCGCCCGCGACAACACTGTGCGCGCTCTCGGTGTCGCCGGCGGCGACGGGACGGTAGCCGCGGTGGCCGCCGTCGCCGCCGACCACGACCTGCCGCTCGCGCTCATCCCGGCGGGCACCCTCAACCATTTCGCCCGCGACGTCGGCATGCGCTCGATGCCCGACGCCGACGCCGCCACCGAAGCGGGCAACGCCGTCGGCGTCGACCTCGGCGAGGTCGAGATCAACGACGACGATGACCACCGCTACTTCGTCAACACGGCCAGCCTCGGCGGCTACCCGGAAATGGTGCGGATAAGGGAGAAGCTGCAGAAGCGGCATCCGAAGTGGCCGTCCGCGGCGATCGCGCTCGCCCGCACCCTCCGGCGCGCGAAACCGCTGGAAGTGACCCTCAACGGCAAGCACACCAGCATCTGGCTGCTGTTCGTCGGCAACGGCACCTACTCGCCGAAGGGGTTCGCGCCCTCGCACCGCCCGGCGCTCGACACCGGCCTGCTCGACGTCCGCTACCTGCGAGCCGACCTGCCCTATTCGCGGGCGCGGTTCATCCTCGCGACGATCACGAACAGCCTCAACGCCAGCCACGTCTACCAGGAACTCGACGTCCCGGAACTGCACGTCCGGCTGCTCGACGGCAACCGTCGCGTCGCCACCGACGGCGAGGTCGGCCCGCTCGGCAACGACTTCCTGTTCCGGTCGCGGTCCAGCGCGCTCACCATCTACCGGCTCTAAGCCTCGAGTAAGGCACTGCCCAACGGCGTCAGCGAGTGCAGCACGGCGTTGCGGTCGCGTGCGGTGGTGATCAGCCCCGCGCGCCGCAACACGGTGGTGTGCTTGCTGGCGGCCGACGGTGTCACTCCCAGCCTCGCGGCCAGCTCCGACGTACTGCAACCGACGGCGAGGACAGCGAGTGTGGCCGCGCGGGTCGGCCCGAGCAGGTCGGCCAGCGCGGCTTCCGGCGATCTCCGCACGTCGCGGCCATACCCGGTCGACGGGGCCGCCTGCCGCACGGACGGATACAGCAGCCGGACCGGTGCCCGGCCCGCAGGCGGGACGACCACCGGGCACACCGCGAAGTACGTCGGCGAGATCAGCAGCCCCGCACCGTCCGTGCCACAGGAGCCGACGATCCCGTCTCCGATCTCCAGCACCGGGGACGACCAGCGCACCAGCGGCCGCAGGCTCGCCAGCACCGCGTCCACCCCGTCGTGCAGCAGCAGCTGCGCCCGCATCCCCCGGTCGGCGTCGACCTGGGCCCGTGCCGGCTCCCAGCCCGGCGCCAGCGACAGTTCGAAGTAGTCGTGCATCGCCTGGACGAGCTTCGGCAACCCGGCGGTGTCCCCGTCCGGCAATCCCGCCGCCCAAGCGGGCAGCTCCCGGTTCACCGGGGCGTCGCGCAAAGCCGACTTCAAGCACACCGAGTCGGTGCGGGCGATCTCCGCGAGCCCGGCCTCCAAACCGCATTCTTCCGCGCCCGGGACAAGAAACGCCGGGATCGGCGCGTACGGGCGGCACAGCCACAGCAGCACCGAAGCCGACTCCGCCAACCCGAGCCGGACCCGGTATCGCCACCGGTTGAACAACGCCGAGCCCGCGTCACGCCGCTGCAGGATCTGCAGGCTGGAAACGAGCTCGGCCAAGGGATCGGCTTCGGGCGCGAGCCGGACGCGCGTCAGGTCCTGCAACGTCAGCTCGATGCGCACGGATGGTCCTCGCCTTTGCCCGGAGTCGTTGCCGTGTGATCGCGAGCCAGGTCATTCCGTTACATCGCTGAACTGCCGTATTGCCGCCATCGGAAATCTCCTCGACGGCCGTGGTTCAGACCTGAATGATGTCCACAGAAGGTCCGCTTCTCGGGGGTTTACGCGGAGCCTTCCATGAGGGGGATTCACCGGCAAGGCCACCAGGCCGCTTTTCGTCGCGGCCTGACGAGCCCTGCCGTTCCCCTTCACTTCACTGGGAGAAAACGCTTTCCGCAAAGGGGAAAGAAAATGACGAAAATGAAGCGCCTGGCGGGAATCATCGCCGCCGCCGCGGGTGTCCTGACCCTGGCCACCGCGCCCGCCGCCACCGCGGCCCCGCAGCCCACCGGCGACGGGTTCAAGACGGTCACCGTGAACGGCATGAAGCTCATCCCGGTCAAGCGCACCTCCACCGGCGCCCGCACGCAGGCCGCCGGTGTCGCGGACGCGGACATGTTCCTCATCCCGTCCGGACTGGACTCGAACAAGTGCTGGGACGCCGACCTCGGCACCCTCAACCGCAACGGCACCAAGATGCAGGTGTGGGACTGCAACTTCGACGCGGACCACCAGGCGTTCTACATCACCGACAACCCCGAGGGCTTCACCCGCTTCCAGAACGTGGCCAGCGGCCGCTACCTGGACGCGGACCTCAACACCATGAACCAGAACGGCACCATCGTGCAGCTCTGGGACTACATCCCCGGCGCCAAGAACCAGTGGTGGGGCGGCACCGTCAACCCCGAGAACTACATCCGCTTCCAGAGCCCGAGCAGCGGCCGCTACCTGACCGCGGAAGGCAACTCGGCCTCCAACGGCACGCGGCTCCAGCTGTGGAGCTTCATCGCCGGTGGCCGCAGCCAGTGGTGGGGCACCGGCGCCGCCTGATCCCAGGCGGGCCGCTGATCGTCCCGGCTCAACGCCGTGAAGGCCTCCTTTCCTACTGTCAAGGTAGGGAAGGAGGCCTTCACGGGCTTTTCGCCACTGGCCAGGCAAGGTGTAGTTCTATTGAGGCGTAAGGCAAAGGTGTCCTGCCGGTCATGTCCGCAAGGGTTCCGGTGCTCTGAGCCGCGCGGCAGGACGCGACGTCGAGTCACCAAACCCAGGTGCCCCCTCGCACCACACGAGTTCCCTCGTCGCCATGGGTTGCGTCCACTGTGTACGGCGGGCCGAATATGTGAAGGCCCCCTTCCCCGCTGGGCGCGGACAAGGGGGCCTTCACATACCGAAGTGGCTCAGTCCTTCTTGGACTCACCTGCGGGCTTGTCGCCCTTGGACTCGTCCTCCTCCGGCTCTTCCGGCTCGGCAGGCAGCAGCGCGTCCAGCGCCGCACCGGTGACCCGGCGGAACTTGCGGCCGCGCCGCTCCCGTTCGAGGACGGCGACCTCGAGCTTCACCGGGTCCGAGTCGCCGTTGGCGGGCGCCGGGGTGTTGTCGCGCAAGGCCTTCACCGCGACACCGAGCGCCACCTCCAGCTCCAGGTCCGCTTCGTAGCTTTCCTTCAGCTTCGTGCTGAGCGTGTCGGCCTGGCCACCCATCACGACGAACTTCGGCTCGTCGAAGATCGAGCCGTCGTAGGTCAACCGGTACAGCTGGTCCTCGGCAGCGGTCGCGCCGACCTCCGCGACGCAGACCTCGACCTCGAACGGCTTCAGCTGCTCGGTGAAGATGCTGCCCAGCGTCGCGGCGTACGCGTTCGCCAGCGCACGCGCGCTGACGTCCCGCCGGTCGTACTGATAGCCCTTCAGGTCCGCGTGCCGGATCCCGGCGACGCGGAGGTTTTCGAACTCGCTGTAGCGGCCCACGGCCGCGAAACCGATCCGGTCGTAGATCTCCGACACCTTGTGCAACGTCGCCGAGGGGTTCTCGGCCACGAACAGCACGCCACCGCGGTACTTGAGCACGACCACGCTCCGGCCGCGCGCGATGCCCTTGCGCGCGATCTCGGAACGCTCCCGCATCAACTGCTCGGGAGAGGCGTACAACGGCATCGTCACTGTGGTGCTCCGCTCTTTCTGGCTCTCATCGGAAAGGGACAGGGAGGACGGCTAGCGCCCGCGCTCCGCACGTGCGGCCACGATCGCCTCGGCCACCGCGGTCGTCTGCTCGAGCGGCAACGCCACCGCACCCTGCTCCGCGGTGACCGTCACGATCGTCGGGAAGATCCGGCGCACCAGATCCGGCCCGCCGGTCGCGGTGTCATCGTCCGCCGCGTCGTACAACGCCTCCACCGCCACCCGGATCGCGCCTTCGGCGTCCGCGTCCGGGTCGTGCAGCTTCTTCAGCGAGCCCTTCGCGAACAGCGAACCCGAGCCGATGGCGTGGTAGCCGGCGCTCTCCTCGTAGCGCCCGCCCGTCGCGTCGTACGACACGATCCGGCCCGCGTGCTTGGCATCCTCCGCGTCGAGGTCGTACCCGACGAACAGCGGCAGCACGGCCAGCCCCGCCATCGCCATCTCGAGATTGGACTTCACCAGGCCCGCGAGTTTGTTCGTCTTGCCGTCGAGCGAGAGCGAAACACCCTCGATCTTCTCGTAGTGCGCCAGTTCGACCGCGTACAGCCGCACCATCTCGATCGCCAGCCCGGCCGAGCCCGCGATACCGACCGCCGAGTACTCGTCGGTGACGTGAACCTTCTCCATGTCGCGCGAAGCGATCAGGTTGCCCGACGTCGCCCGCCGGTCACCGGCGATCAGCACCCCGCCCGCGAACTTGACCGCGACGATCGTCGTGCCGTGCGGCGCGTCCAGCCCGCCCGCGCCGGCCGCGACACGCCGCTCCGGGAGCAGCTCGGGCGCCTGCGCCCGAAGGAAGTCCGAGAACGACGAGGTCGCCGACGAGAAGTACGCGGCGGGCAGCGCCGACTTACCCGAGGTGTGTTCCATACGTGCTCAAAGTTCCAATCTGTGTGATCCGCCGGCTCCGCGCAGGCGGCCGCGCGGGCCGCCGGAAGACGGTTACTCGCCGCCCTTTTGCACGTACGCACGCACGAAGTCTTCGGCGTTCTCTTCGAGTACGTCATCGATCTCGTCGAGGATCGTGTCGACGTCCTCACCGAGCTTCTCGCGCCGCTCCTGGCCCGCCGGACCGCCGTCCTCGAACTCTTCGTCCGAGTCGCCGCCGCCGTGCTTTTCGATCTTTTCCTGAGCCATCTCGCCTCCCGGTGTGGCCGATGTTTCCTAGCCTACCCAGCGGTCCCGACATTCCGTGGGATCCGTGATCGCTTAACCCCGATGAAAGGAAATACCGCTAGTCCGAACCGGTGAGCGCCTCCACCAGCTCCTCGGCGGTCGCGGAGTCGTCCAGCAACTTCCCCACGTGGGCCTTCGTGCCCCGCAACGGCTCCAACGTCGGGATCCGCACCAGCGACTCCCTGCCGACGTCGAAGATGACCGAATCCCAGGACGCCGCGGCGATGGAGTTGGCGTACTTCTCCAACGCGCGGCCCCGGAAGTAGGCCCTGGTGTCCGAAGGCGGGGTCGTGATCGCCTCCAGCACCTCCTCCTCGGACACCAGGCGCTTCATCGAGCCCCTGGTGACGAGCCTGTTGTACAGGCCCTTGTCCAACCGGACATCCGAGTACTGCAGGTCGACCAGCCGCAACCGCGGCGCGCCCCAGGCCAGCTGGTCCCGCGCGCGGTAGCCCTCGAGCAACCGCAGCTTCGCCGGCCAGTCCAGCCTGTCCGCGCATTCCTGGGGGTCCCGCGCAAGCGCGTCCAGGATCTCGCCCCAGACTCGCAGGACCTCCTTCGAGGCCTCGTCCGCGCCGGTGCGCTCCAGGTTCGCCGACGCGATCTCGTGGTAGGCGAACTGCAGGTCCAGCCCGGTGTATTTCCGTCCGTTGGCCAGCGCCACCTTCGCCTTGAGCGTCGGGTCGTGGCTGATCTGGTGCACCGCCCGCACCGGTTCGTCCAGTTTCAGGTCGTCGAACCGGATGCCCGCCTCGATCAGGTCCAGCACCAGCGCCGTCGTCCCGACCTTGAGGTACGTCGAGTACTCGGCCAGGTTCGCGTCGCCGATGATGACGTGCAGGCGGCGGTACTTGTCCGCGTCGGCGTGCGGCTCGTCGCGGGTGTTGATGATCCCGCGCTTGAGCGTCGTCTCCAGGCCCACCTCGACCTCGATGTAGTCGGAACGCTGCGAGAGCTGGAAGCCCGCTTCCTCGCTCTGCTGCCCGACACCGACGCGGCCGGAACCGGTGATCACCTGGCGGGACGCGAAGAACGGCGTCAGCCCCGCGATCACCGCGGTGAACGGCGTCGAGCGCTGCATCAGGTAGTTCTCGTGCGTGCCGTAGCTCGCGCCTTTGCCATCCACGTTGTTCTTGTACAGCTGCAGCGGCGGCTGGCCGGGGACGGTGGCGGCCTTGCGCGCCGCCTCCTCCATGACCCGCTCCCCCGCTTTGTCCCAGATGACCGCGTCGCGCGCGTTCGTCACCTCGGGCGCCGAATACTCCGGGTGAGCGTGGTCGACGTACAGCCGCGCTCCGTTGGTCAGGATCACGTTCGCCGCGCCGAGGTCCTCGACGTCCGGGTCGTGTCCAGGGCCGCTCGGACCGGTCAGGTCGAACCCTCGGGCGTCGCGCAAGGGCGACTCCACCTCGTAGTCCCACCGCGCCCGCCTAGCCCGCGGGATGTCCGCCGCGGCCGCGTAAGCGAGCACGACCTGGGTCGAGGTAAGTACCGGGTTCGCCGTCGCGTCGCCCGGCACCGCGATGCCGTACTCGACTTCGGTTCCCATGATCCGCCGCATACCCACCACCCTACGGGGTCGGAGGCGTGCGACGATGCCCCCCATGTCAGGCAGTGACGAACTCGTTGCGCTCTATGACCTCGACGGAACCGTGGTGGGAACGGCCACCCGTTCCCGGGTCCGTGCCGAAGGACTCTGGCACGCGGCGGGCGTGGTGTTGGTCCGTTCGGGTGACGGAAACCGCGTCTACGTGCATCTCCGTACGGCCACCAAGGATGTCTATCCCTCCACTTGGGACTGCTGGGCCGGCGGCATCGTCGCGGCGGGCGAGACACCGGAGGACTGCGCCCGCCGTGAACTGGGTGAAGAACTGGGTGTTCACGGAGTGGAACTACGGCCGCTCTTCGTCCATGTCACCGACGACGAGACGATCCGGGCCCATAACTTCGCCTTCGAAGCGCGGTGGGACGGCCCCTTCGTCCATCAGGAGTCCGAAGTGGTCGAAGGACGGTGGCTGACGCTGCCCGAGTTGCGTTCGTGGCTCGACGATCCGGAGAGCCGGTTCATCCCCGACGGACGGCTCGGCGCGTTGGAGTGGTTCCGGCGGGAAGCCGCCCGCTAGGCCGAACGGAGGCGCTGCGCGACGATCGGCAGCAGCCGCTTCGCCGCGTCGGTCGCCCGTGCCTCGGTCCCGGCGGTCACGCTGAGGGCGGAGACGAGTTTCCCCTTGGCGAGCAACACCGTGCACGTCGTGCCTTCGCACCACGCGCGCTGGACTTCGACACCGGATTGCTTCGTCAGCGTAAGTTTCTTGCCTTCGCAGTCCGCCTGGGCGACGACGTTCGAAGCGTCCCGGTCGGTGTACTCGGTGACCTGATGTTCCAGCGTCGAACCGCTCGGGTACGACCACGCCGTCGACCGGCTGCTGCCGCGGGTGAGACCGGTCAGACAGCCGGACACCTTGCTCTCGCCGGGAACGACCTCTTCCTCGGCGACGTCCTCGTCGGTCAGCAGCGCGGCGGAAACGGCCGCGGGGACCGGAGCCCTGGTCGACGGCGGCGAGACCGGGGCGGCCTGCGGCTTCACCGAAGGCTGCACGGGTTCGACCGTGGGCGTCGGTGTCGGGTCGTCGTAGTAGGTGTCGAGGTCGTTGGGACGATCGGCGCAGCCCGACAAACCGAACAGCGCGACCGTCGCCACCGCGAGCACCTGACGATGACGCACCCTCGAGCCTCCCCGGTGTCCCGCCTGACGTTTGCCGCGAGACTAGTCCAGCCCCTCAGTGCCAGCCGAGGCAGGACCTGTGCCGCCAGTAGGCGACCGGTTCTTCGGCGAGCGTGGCCAGCTCGGCGAGTTCGCCGGCGGTCAGCTTCGCCTTCGCTGCAACGAGATTCTCCGCGAGCTGGGCCGTGCTCGACGGGCCGATGACCGCGACCGGCCGCCAGTCCTGCGCCAGGACCGCCGCGATCGCCACCGCGTCCGGGCCCGTTCCGTGCTCCCGCGCGATCCGCGCGAGCGACGGCGGAGGCTCGACCACCAGCCGTCCGTTCGCGACGGTTTCCTTGACCAGCACTCGTTTCCCGGCGGCGTGCGCCTCCGCGAGGGCAGGTCCGGCGGAGGGTTCGAGCAGGTTCCACGTCGACTGCACGGCACTGAAGACCGGCGTTCCGGACACTTCCAGCTCGAACGCCCAGCGGACCGCGTCGGCCTGCGACGGCCCGGACGTGGAGAATCCCACCGGGACACCGTCGGCGGCGAGTTCGGCCAGCGCGCCGACGAGCCGCTCGTCGGTGAACAGCGGACTGTCCACAGTGAGCGAGTGGACCTGGTAGAGCGAGACGGCTTTCCCCAGCAGGTCAACGGTTTCCGCCCACTGCTCGGCGAAGCGCGCCGCGGTGTGTTCCTTGACCTCGTGCACGTCCGCGTCGAGCTTCCACTCCCCCACGTAGCGGTAGCCCCATTTGCTCGACACCGTCACGTCCCGGTGACCGCGATCGGCGAGCCAGCCGGCGAGGAACTCCTCCGAAGAACCATACGAACGGGCGACGTCGATCCAGCGGACTCCCGCGCGGTACGCGTCGTCCAGGACGGTGTAGGTCGCCGCGCGCATCGCCTCGAATTCGCGACCGGGCGGCAGCGCCTCGACCCGGCCGAGGTTGATGTACGCGGGCCTGCCGAGCGCCGCGAGTCCGACGGCGATCCGTTCGCCGACGCGGATGTCCGAGTCTGTCACCGGGCTCCTTCGTTCTTGTGGCGGAGGATCGCGAGCCACTGGCCCGAGTTCTGCGCCTGCCGGTGGAGCTTTTCGAGGCGGGCCGCCGGAGCCCGAACGTAACCCTTGCCGAAGACCGGCGCGATCTGACGGAGGCTGGCGCCCTCTTCCCTGGCGGCGAGAAGCGCCCAGTCGGACGCGTCGGCACAGGCCGCGGAGGCACGCCGCAACTCGCCCAGCAGCTCGATGAGCTCGGGAGCGCTCACCTCCCCCGACTGGACGGCGGCGGCCGTCGTTTCGAGCCACGCCAGGACATCGGCCTCGGTGATCGGCGCGCGCGGGCGCCGGGGAGTTTCGCTCACGCCCCGGAGTATAGGGCGTTATACGCAAGAATCGGCCGATCGCCGCGCGCGAGGCGTCGGACACATCGTCCGAAAACCGCTGGAGTACAAAGCGGATTCCGGATTCACTGAGCCTGAAGTTGAAGACTCAGGAGAAGGACAATTGGGACGTTTCGGTATCGCGATCCGATTCGCGGCACTCGCGATCGTATGGGGCGCGAGTTTTCTGTTCATCAAAATCGGGCTCACCGGTTTGTCGCCCGCTCAAGTGGCGCTTTCCCGCGTCTGCCTCGGCGCGGTGGCGCTGATCGTCATCGCCACCTGGCGCCGCAAGCCACTCCCCCGTGATCCGGCGATCTGGGGCCATCTCGCGGTCGTCTCCGTGTTGCTGTGCGTGATCCCGTTCCTGCTGTTCTCCTGGGCCGAGCAGTACATCTCGTCCGGGCTCGCCAGCATCTTCAACGCGACGACGCCGCTGATCACCATGCTCATCGCCGCGGCCGCCCTGCCGTCCGAGCGGTTCACGAAGGCCCGCACGACCGGCCTGGTCCTCGGATTCCTCGGCGTGCTCACCATCGTCGGGGTCTGGCAAGGGATCGACGTCTCCCACGAACTGACCGCGCAGCTGGCGTGCCTCGGCGCGACGACCTGCTACGGGATCTCGTTCGTCTACGTGCGGCGGTTCATCTCCTGGCGGAACCTCGACGCGCCGACCATCGCGCTCGGGCAGGTCTGCTGCGGCGCCGTCGTGATGCTGGTGCTCGCGCCGTTCATCGCGACGACGCCGGTACGGCTCGACACGCCGATCGTGCTCAGCATGATCGCGCTCGGGGCGCTGGGTACCGGACTCGCCTACGCCTGGAACGCGTCGATCATCGCGGCGTGGGGCGCGTCGAACGCGTCCGCGGTGACCTACCTCACACCCGTCGTCGGCGTGCTGCTCGGCGTTCTGGTCCTCGACGAACCGTTGGCGTGGAACCAGCCCGTCGGCGCGTTGCTCGTCGTTTCCGGGATCCTGGCCGCGCACGGACGGCTGAGCCCGCGCAAGAAGCTGAAGGACGCCGTACCCGCCTAAGACGCGACGAAGGGGCCCTTCACCGCGTGGCATGCGATGAAGGGCCCCTTCGGCTCGCTCTACAGGTACTGACCGGTGTTCGTGGCGGTGTCTATCGCCCGCCCCGAATCCTGGTTCTTGCCGGTGACGAGCGTGCGGATGTAGACGATCCGCTCGCCCTTCTTGCCGGAGATCCGGGCCCAGTCGTCCGGGTTGGTGGTGTTGGGCAGGTCCTCGTTCTCCGCGAACTCGTCGACGATCGCGTCCAGCAGGTGCTGCACACGCAGGCCGGGCTGGTTGGTCTCCAGCACCGACTTGATGGCCGACTTCTTCGCCCGGTCCACGATGTTCTGGATCATCGCGCCCGAGTTGAAGTCACGGAAGTACAGGACCTCCTTGTCACCGTTGGCGTAGGTGACCTCGAGGAACCGGTTCTCGTCCGTCTCCTCGTACATCCGCTCGACCGTGTGCTGGATCATCGCGTCGAACGTCGCCCTGCGATCACCACCGAACTCGGCCAGGTCGTCCGCGTGGATCGGCAGACCGTCGGACAGGTACTTGGAGAAGATGTCCTTCGCGCCTTCGGCGTCCGGACGCT
The DNA here is from genome assembly GCF_042647925.1 of Amycolatopsis speibonae. Taxonomy (NCBI): domain Bacteria; kingdom Bacillati; phylum Actinomycetota; class Actinomycetes; order Pseudonocardiales; family Pseudonocardiaceae; genus Amycolatopsis; species Amycolatopsis speibonae. The sequence continues at coordinate 6,431 of NZ_JBHRWK010000025.1, read as the reverse complement.
CGATCTTGATCTTGACGTCGAGCCGGCCCGGCCGCAGGATCGCCGGGTCGATCATGTCTTCACGGTTGGAGGCGCCGATGACGATGACGTTCTCCAGGCCCTCGACACCGTCGATCTCCGAAAGCAGCTGCGGGACGATCGTGGTCTCCACGTCGGAGGACACGCCCGAACCGCGGGTGCGGAAGATCGAGTCCATCTCGTCGAAGAACACGATCACCGGGGTGCCTTCGGAGGCCTTTTCCCGAGCCCGCTGGAAGATCAGGCGGATGTGCCGCTCGGTCTCCCCGACGAACTTGTTCAACAGCTCCGGACCCTTGATGTTCAGGAAGTAGGACTTCCCGTCCTCCGCGTCGCCGCGTGCTTCGGCGACCTTCTTCGCGAGCGAGTTGGCCACCGCCTTGGCGATGAGGGTCTTACCGCAGCCAGGAGGCCCGTAGAGCAGCACGCCCTTCGGCGGACGCAGCTGGTACTCCTGGTAGAGATCCGCGTGCAGGAACGGAAGCTCGACGGCGTCGCGGATCTGCTCGATCTGCCGGGTGAGGCCACCGATGTCCTCGTAACGGACGTCGGGCACCTCCTCCAGCACGAGATCCTCGACCTCCGCCTTCGGCACGCGCTCGTAGGCGTATCCGGCTTTCGAGTCGATCAGCAGGGAATCGCCCGGCTTGAGGGGCTGTTCGGCCAGCGGATCGGAGAGCAGGACGACCCGCTCCTCGTCCGCGTGCCCGACCACGAGCGCACGGGGGCTGCCGCCCTCGACGTCCGGGGCCAGCACCTCGCGCAGCGCGCAGACCTCGCCGATCCGCTCGAAGTCACCGCCTTCGACGACGGTGAGCGCCTCGTTGAGCCGCAACGCCTGTCCGCGCTGCAGCGACGAGACCTCGACCGCGGGTGAGACCGAAACCCGCATTTTGCGGCCCGCGGTGAACACGTCCACCGTGTTGTCCTCGTACGCGGTCACGAACACGCCGTAACCGCTCGGAGGCTGGGCCAGCCTGTCGACCTCCTCTCGCAACGCGAGCAACTGGCCACGCGCCTCGCGGAGCGTCTCGACCAGTTTCGTGTTGCGTTCCGTGAGTTGGCTCACTCGTTCCGACGCCTCGGCGAGTCGCTGCTCCAGCACTCGGTTCTGACGTGGCGAATCGGTGAGCTTCCGGCGCAGCAGAGCTACTTCCTCCTCGAGGAAGCGAATTTGACGTGCCTGCTCGTCGGATGTGGTTCCAGCTCCGGTCGTTTCTGAAGGGTCGGCCTCCTCGCGCCGACCTCCGGGAAGGTCATGATGCATTGGGCACCTCCTCGGAGTGCTTTTCATTCCACGGTACCGGCGATCACCGACAATAAAAGGCCTTTCCGCATCACAAGATCGGCGCGTCGCGTTCCGGACGACCTGACAGCACGTACGTTCGCGCCACGCAAGGGGCCATCCCGGTGCCGGGTCCGGCACTCTTCTCGTCACAATCCGTCCACCTGCCCTGACCTGCGGCGGGATACCCGGCTCCGTCCGGGTGCAAACGGGTTTCCGGTATCAGTTCGGCCCTAATCGAGCGCCGATCCGGCTCGGTGGCTAGCATCGGGCCACCGTTCGCCGGGGAGGCGGACCGGCAGGCCGAGTTGAGCATTTTCGCAGAACAGCTAGGGGGCAACAGCCATGACCTACCCGCCGCAACAGCCCGGCGGCCACGGACAGGATCCGTACGGCCAGCAGGGCGGGTACCCGCAGAGCGGTCCCCAGCCGCAGCAGGGATACCCCGGTGGCGGCCAGTACGGCCAGCAGCCCGGTCAGTACGGACAGGACCAGTACGGCCAGCAGCAGGGCGGGTACCCGCAGAGCGGCCCTCAGCCCCAGCAGGGATACCCCGGTGCCACGCAGCAGTTCGGCCAGGCGGACCCGTATGGGCAGCAGCAGGGTGGCTACAACGCCTACCCGCCGGAAGGCGGATACGGGGGCGAGCCGCCGAAGAAAAAGAAGACCGGCCTGATCGTCGGGATCGCGATCGGCGCGGTCGTGCTGGTCGGCGGCGGTGTCACCGCCCTCGTCATCGCGCTGAACTCGGGCGACGACACCCCGACCGCCGCGCCGCCCTCCGGCTCCAGCAGCGCCGCCCCGACGGGTTCCGCTTCTTCGTCGTCCTCGAAGCCGTCCACCTCCTCGACCCGGAGCAAGTCCAGCTCGCCGAGCACGTCGTCGGCCCCCAAGGGTTCGGGACCGGCTCCGCTGGGCAAGGCCACGCCGCAGGAAGTGGCGCAGGCGGTCATCGCCGCCTACAACGCCGGCGACGGGAAGACCGTGGCCCAGTCGGCCTGCCGCAGCGTGAACACGAAGGACGAAGTCCCCATCGGCAAGGACATCAAGATGGAGGCGACCGGCGACATGCAGATCACCGGGGACAGCGCCAAGCAGCCCGCGAAGGTCACCCAGGGCACCAAGACCGACTCGGGCAACTTGAACTTCAAGAAGGAGTCCGACCTCTGGTGCTTCACCGGCGGCAAGGGCTGACCCGGAACCGGTGTCCAGCAGGCTGATCGCCGTCCTCGCCGGATGCGGCGCGGTCGTGGTGGGTGTCGTGGTGGGGCTGCTCTTGGTGGCCCCGTCCGGCTCCGACCCGGCCGCGCCGGACACGGTGACACCCACGTCGTGGCCGAGTTCGTCCCGTCCGGTCCCGGTGGATCCGGACGTGGCGGCGGTCGAGGTGGTCGGCAAGGCGATCGCCGCGGCCATCGTCAATCACGACGCGACGGCGTTCGGCAAGCTCACCTGCGTCCAGCAGTCGTCTGCCGACCTGGCCGCGCTCAAGCGGAAGTGGGAGGCTGCGGGCAAGGTCTCCGCGACCGTCCCGGACCCGCCGTCGGTCGGCGGCGATTCCGCCACCGTGACCGTGCACGTCGAGGGTGCGGGCGGCCAGAAGGACACTCCGTTCCCGCTCAAGAAGCGCGACGGCAAGTGGTGCGTGCCGTGATTTTCGCCGGGCGTGTCGCTTGCAACTTGCGTTGTGCGCGGGAGTGGTCGTGAGGGCGCTTTCGGCGGGCGCGTGTGCCTCCCGCCGACGCCCGTCGAGCGTGGAGGATTTCGGACGTTGAACGTCCCGAAACCTCCATCGTCGATCCGGGCACCCGGTCCGCGAAGGTCGAGTTCCGCGTTGATCGGGTGGTCGTGAGTGGCGATCAGGGTTAGAACCCGAATCGCCGTTCACAACCCTGGCTGAAGTGTCAGCCACAAGCACGCCTCAAGCCGCTTGCGTCAGCCCTTGCCGGAGCGACGGTGGACCCGCGGCGACACGGTCCCGTCGGCCAGACGGCGCGCCGTCAGCAGGAACGCGGTGTGCGCGACCATCCGGTGGTCCGGCCGCACCGCGAGGCTCACGACGTGCCAGGGCCGCATGAGGGTCTCCCACGATTCCGGCTCGGTCCAGCACTGCTGGTCCCGCAGGGCTTCCGTGATCCGCGAAAGCTGTGTGACCGTCGCCACATACACCGTGAGCACGCCGCCGGGCACCAGATGCGCGGCGACCGTCTCCAGCTGGTCCCAGGGCGCCAGCATGTCAAGGACGACGCGGTCGACCTCGCCGGTGTGCGTCGACAGATCCGCGACCGTCAGCGACCAGTTGTCCGGTTTGTGGCCGAAGAACTTCTCCACGTTCCGTTCGGCGTGCTCGGCGTGGTCGTCCCGGATCTCGTAGGACTGCACGCTGCCTTCCGAGCCGACCGCCCGCAGCAGCGAACAGGTCAGCGCGCCGGAACCGGCACCTGCCTCGAGCACCCGGGCGCCCGGGAAGATGTCGCCCCACATCACGATCTGCGCGGCGTCCTTCGGGTAGATCACCTGCGCACCGCGCGGCATCGACAGCACGTAGTCCGGCAGCAGCGGGCGCAGCGCCAGGTAGTGGCTGCCGCCCGCCGAAGTGACGACCGAACCCTCCTGCGCCCCGATCACGTCGTCGTGCGCCAGCGCGCCGCGATGGGTGTGATACTGCTGTCCCTCGGCGAGCACCATGGTGTAGTGCCGCCCCTTGGAGTCGGTCAGCTGAACCCGGTCACCAATACGAAACGGCCCACGGACCGACACTGAACCTCCATACGCGCGAACACACTGAGCCCATGCGTCCTCGGCGGGAAAGATCGCCTCGGACGGGACGACCGATCCTCGCAGGTGGCCGTACCGAGCTACGCCGGGGGTCGGCTCCGCGTCATCGCGGCACGCAGGTCCTCACGCCGGAGCACCCCGGCGGGCCTGCCCTCGTCGTCCACGACCAGGAACTGCCAAGCGGCGGTTTCCCGGACCCGCTCGGCGATCTCCTCGCCCGACTCCGACGAAAGCAGCACGGTGTCGGCGCGGATCGGCTCCGCGGCCATCTCCGCGGGCGCGTGCGGTGACGTTCCGGCCAGCTGCGCGGCGGCTTGTTCGTCGAGCAGTCCGGCCGCGACGCCGTCTGCGCGCACCAGCACCACCCCGCGGCCCGCCGAAGCGGCCAGCGCGTCCGAGACGGGGCTTTCCGCCGGGAGCTGGAGAACGGGCCGGACGAGTTCGCTCAGCCGCACACCTTCGGGCCAGCCTCGACGGGTTTCGGCGGCGAGTTCACTTCGCGCGCCGAGGATCACGAACCACGCCGTCACGACGCAGACACCGAGCCTGAGCCAGCGGTCCTCGCTGCCCGCTGCCAGGCCCAAGAGCGCCCAGACGACCAGTCCCGCCGCAACCAGGCCACCACCGACGACGGCGGCCCGCGTGCCCTTGTCCCGGCGGCCCGTGGCGGCCCAGACCCCGGCGCGCACCAGGCGTCCGCCGTCGAGCGGGAGCCCGGGCAGGAGGTTGAAGATCCCGACGGCGAAGTTCGCGACGGCGCATTCGGCGATGAGCAGCCATGCCGCGCTCTCCGACGGGACGGCGAACATGAGCAGGCCGCAGAAACCGCCGAGCAGCAACGAAACCACCGGTCCCGCGGCGGCGACGAGTCCTTCCTGCCGCGGCTCGCGGGGGGTCCTGGCGACCTCGGAGAGACCACCGAGCAGGAACAGGCGCAGGCGCCGGACCGGGATACCCAGGCGCAACGCCACCAGACAGTGCCCGAGTTCGTGCGCGAGCACCGACAGTCCGAGCAGGACCGCGAACGCGGCCGCCAGCAGCCACGAGGTCAGCGTCGTCGCTCCGGGCAGGAGCCGTCCGACCAGTGGCGTGTAGAGCACCACGATGATCAGGGAGCCGATCCACCACGAAGGGGCGAGCAGCACGGGGATCCCGGAGACGCGGAACAGCAGGAGACCACCCTCCGGCGCCACACCTCGTCGAGGCGGGCCCTGCTCACCCGTGACCGCCATGTGCCAGAGCGTAGATGCCCTGGTGTGGGGTGCCGGTAACCAGCCCTTCCCGTCCGGGTGGTGTCGGTCATGCCGCTCCGGTGCGTTGCGGTCCCGAAACTGTCGGTGCCCGGCGATACCCTCCTCGTATGCCCGACACCGACACGGTCACCGCCGATCCGCCGCCCGGCGCCGAAGTCCCGCGCCGTCGGCCGGCCCTGTCCCCGTCGCGTGCCAGCGACTTCAAGCAGTGCCCGCTGCTCTACCGCTTCCGCGCCGTCGACAGACTGCCCGAGATCCCGACGAAGGCCCAGCTTCGCGGCACGCTGGTGCATTCCGTGCTGGAGCGCCTGTTCTCCCTCCCCCAGGCCGAGCGCACTCCTCCGCAGGCCAAGGAGCTGCTCGCGCCGGCCTGGGAGGTCCTGTCCGCGGAACGTCCGGAATGGATCGAACTGTTCGATCAGGAGGATCCCGAGGCCGTCACCTCATGGCTCTCGTCGGCCGAACAACTCGTCGACACCTACTTCGGCCTCGAGGATCCGCGCAGGCTGGAGCCCGAGGCGTGCGAGCTGCACGTCGAGATCGAGCTGGGCTCCGGGGTGCTGCTGCGCGGCTACGTCGACAGGCTGGACGTGGCGCCGACCGGCGAGATCCGCGTCGTCGACTACAAGACCGGCGCCGCGCCTCGCGAGATCGGCGAGGCCAAGGCGATGTTCCAGATGAAGTTCTACGCCGTGGTCCTCTGGCGGCTTCGCGGGATCGTGCCGCGCCAGCTGAAGCTGATGTACCTGACCGATGGCCAGTCGCTCGCCTACACCCCCGACGAGGGCGAACTGATCCGCTTCGAGCGCACGCTGGAGGCGATCTGGCAGGCGATCCTCAAAGCGGGCAAGACCGGCGATTTCCGGCCCAACCCGAGCAAACTCTGCGCGTGGTGCGACCACCAGGCGCTCTGTCCGCAGTACGGCGGCACTCCCCCGCCCTATCCCGGCTGGCCGGAGCCGGATCCCGGTGAGGAGTCCGTATTGGACCGTGCGGACTAGATGATTGATTCCGTGAAGTTGGTGTTAGTGGTCGTAGGCGATGAGTGAGCGTTTGCTGGTCACGCCGGTTTGCCAGTTGTGCCAGATGCCTGCGGA
>NZ_JBHRWK010000024.1:0-239261 GCF_042647925.1 Amycolatopsis speibonae | reverse complement strand
TGGCTCATCGGAACCCTACGCGCCACCACACGAACCAGCCCAGTCCGCCACCTCTCCCTCACCCCAGCCGCCTGACCAGAGAAAACCAACAGCATCGTTGGATGCGCAGAAATCCACGCGGTCCCGCGTGACCGGACCGGTCACGACCACCCCGGCCCGGCGCGGCCTGATGGGGAGGGGTGTTGCGAAAGCTTTCGCCAAGACGGCCTGCCCGAATTCACCGCCCCCGCAAGTAGTCGACTACTTGCGCAGCCCAACGAGCCGGAACCGCACCCGTTGCCCCGGCCGCACCTGAGCGGCCAGATCCAGATCCGCTTCCGCCACCACCGCGATCACCGGATAGCCCCCGGTCACCGGATGGTCGGCGAGGAAAAGGATCGGCTGCCCCGAAGGAGGAACCTGCAGCGCGCCGGGCACAGCGGCCTCGGGCGGCAACTCGCCGTCTCGCGCCCGCGAGAGCACGGGGCCATCGAGTCGCACGCCCACCCGATCGACATCGGCGGTGGCGACGTAACCAGAAGAGACCAAAGTGGACAGTGCGCCGGGAACGAACCACGGAACCCGAGGTCCCGGAGTGACCCGCAGAATCGGCACATCGGGCAGCGGAGCACGAGGGGCGAGATCCACCCCAGGGTGGGCCAGCACCCGCTGCCCCACCGGCAAGGTCATCCCGGCCGAGAGTGCGAGCGGACCGAGCTTGCCGAGGGTGTCCGTCGCCCGCGCACCAAGCACAGGAGGGACGTCGATGCCGCCACGCACCGCGACATAACACCGCAGACCTTGGGAGGCCGTACCGAGAACGAGTTCGTCGCCGGGGCCCACCGGAATCGGCGAGTCGGGGCCGACGGCACGCATCCCGGCAGCCCGCGTCCCGACGGTGATCGGGCACGGCGCGCCGGTGACGGCGACGGTCGTCGGCGCCGAGAATCGCAGGACCAGGCCGCCCAGGACGGCCTCCAGGGCGGCGTGGCTCTCGGGGTTCCCGACCAGCCGGTTCGCCAGCCGCAGCGAACCGCGGTCGGCGGCACCGGACCGGCCGACGCCGATCGCGGCCAGGCCGGGGCGCCCGAGATCCTGCACGGTGGCGAAAACGCCGGGGCGGACCACTTCGATCTTCGCGGTCATGAAGTGAACCGGATCCGCGTTCCCGGCGCCAGCAGGTTCGGCGGCTCGCGTTCGACGTCCCACACCGGCAGCGTGGTCCGCCCGATCAGCTGCCAGCCACCGGGGGAGGCGTTCGGGTACACCGCCGTGTACTCACCCGCGATCGCGACCGAGCCGGCGGGCACCCGGGTGCGCGGGCTCGTCCGGCGCGGCAGGTGCAGTGCGGGGTCGAGGCCGGTCAGGTAGGCGAAACCCGGTGCGAAGCCGCAGAACGCCGAGACGTAGGTGCCGTCTTCGTGGCGCCGGACGACGGCCTCCGCCGACATGCCGGTGGCGGCCGCGACGTCGGCCAGATCCGGGCCGTCGTAGCGCACCGGGACGACGATCTCGGCGGCTTCGCGTGGCGCGACGTCCACTGTGGACCGATCGAGGACGTCGCCGGCGAGCCGGTCGTGGTGGGTCCGGCCCGGGTCGAACCGGATGAGCAGGGTCCGCGCGGCCGGGACCAGTTCGATGACGCCGTCCGGCGGGTCCTGCTCCAGTGACGCGTGCAGCCCGAGCACCTCCGACGGGTCGTCGAAGTCGATCATGGCCGCACGCGCCCCGTAGGGCAGAACCCGCATCACGCGGCCTCCAGGAAGGATCCGATGTGGACACCGGACGCGCTGAGCCCCGCGCGGATCCGTCGCGCCAGTTCGACGGCGCCGGGGGTGTCGCCGTGCACGCAGAGCGAGTTCGGCCGAAGGGCCAGCTCGGTCCCGTCGATGGCGACGACCTTGCCGGTGGCCGCCATCGTGACCGCCCGGTCGGCGACCTCGTCGGCGTCGTGGAGCACGGCGCCCGGCAGTTTCCGGGAGACCAGAAGGCCTTCCGGCGTGTAGGCGCGGTCAGCGAAGGCTTCGGCGTACGCGGGGAACCCGGCCTTTTCGGCTTGCTTGGCCATTTCCGACCCCGGCGGGCACAGCAGTGCGAGCGTGGGATGGAACCGCCGGATCGCCTCGGCCACCGCGGCCGCCTGCTCCGGATCCACCGCGGCGGTGTTGTACAACGCCCCGTGCGGCTTGACGTACCGCACCCGTGTCCCCGCCGCGCGGGCGAAAGCGTCGAGCGCGCCGATCTGGTAGAGCACGTCGTCGGCCAGGTCGTCGGGGGCGACGTCCATCGCCCGCCGCCCGAACCCGGCGAGATCGCGGTAGGCGACGTGGGCGCCGATGACGACGCCCCGCATCCCCGCGCGTTCGCAGACGCGCCGCATCACCGACGGGTCGCCGGCGTGGAACCCGCACGCGACGTTCGCGCTGGTGACGATGTCGAGCATGGCGTCGTCGTCGCCCATTTTCCAGGCGCCGAAACCCTCGCCGAGATCACTGTTGAGGTCCATACCGTTGAGATCCATCAAGCCACCTTGAACTCGGTGTCGAGTTTGTCGGTCACGAACATGTAGCCCGGCGCGTGCGTGATCGCGAACGGCGGCCGCGAGGCCATCAGCGCCGCTTGCGGGGTCACGCCGCACGCCCAGAACACCGGCACGTCACCGGGTTCCGCGTCGACCGGATCGCCGAAATCGGGCTTGCCGAGATCGGCGATGCCGAGCGCGGCCGGGTCGCCGATGTGCACGGGCGCCCCGTGCACGGCGGGCATCCCGCGGGTGACGCGCACGGCGTCGTCGACGCGGTCTTCGGGGATCTGCCGCATCGAGACCACCATCGGCCCGTGCAGCCGCCCGGCCGGGACGCACTCGCGGTTCGTCACGTACATCGCCACGTTGCGGCCCTGGTCGACGTGCCGCAGCGGGATGCCTTCGGCGGCCAGCGCCGATTCGAAGGTGAAGCTGCAGCCGATCGAGAACGAGACCATGTCGCTGCGCCACAACCCGCTCGCGTCCGGGACCTCACCGGACAGCGCGCCGTTCTGCCAGACGCGGTAGCGCGGCAGGTCGGTGCGCAGATCCGCGCCGGGCGCCAGCCGTGTCGACGGGTCGCCGGGATCGCTGACGTCGAGCACCGGGCAGGGCTGCGGATTCCGCTGACAGAACAGCAGGACGTCGTAGGCCCAGTCCTCGGGGACGGCGATCAGGTTGGTCTGGGTGAACCCGTTCGCCCAGCCGGTGGTCGGGCGGGCCGCGCCCGCGCGGAACAGGGCGCGGGCCTCGCGGGGGGACAACGTCGCCGGTTCGTCGAAAGTGGTCATCGCGATGCCTCCTCTTCCGATTGTCGCTACAGGAGTTCGCGGCCGCGAGTCTCGGGCAGGCCGAGCAGTGCCAGCACGGCGATGCCGTAGCCGACCGCGCCGAACACCATCGCGCCGCCCGCGCCGAGGAAACCGACCACGGCGGGGAAGGTCGCGCCGATGGCCCGGCCGAGGTTGTAGGTGAAGCCCTGCCCGGTCGCACGCAGCGCTGAGGGGTACAGCTCCGCGAGGAAAGCGCCGAACCCGCTGAAGATCGCGGACATCGAGAACCCGAGCGGGAAGCCGAGGAACAGCACGAGCGTGTTCGCGCCCGCCGGGATCTGCGTGTAGGCGATGATGAGACCCGCCGACAGCACCGAGAACAGCAGGAACGTCTTCTTGCGTCCCAAGATGTCCGTGAGATAGCCGCCGGTGATGTAGCCGATGAAGGCACCGGAGATCAGGAACGCGAGATAGCCGCCGGTCCCGATGACGGTGAGGCCGCGGGTGGTCTTGAGGTAACTCGGCAGCCAGGTCGCGAGCGTGTAGTAACCGCCCTGGACACCGGTGGCGAGCAGCGCGGCGAAGAGCGTCGTGCGCAGCAGGTCCGGCTTGAAGATGCCCTTGAACGAACCACGTTCCTTCTTCTCCGCACGGGCGGCCTGCGCGACGGGCGCGTCCTGGACGTTCCGCCGGACCCACAGCACCAGCAGGGCCGGGATGACACCGGTCCAGAACATCACGCGCCACGCGACGTCCGGGCTGAACAGGCTGAAGACCACCGTGTAGACGACGACCGACAGTGCCCAGCCGACCGCCCAGGCGCTCTGGACGAAGGCGACCGTCCGGCCGCGGTAGCGCGCCTGCGAGTACTCCGCCACCAGCGCGGCGCCGGCGGCCCACTCGCCGCCGAAGCCGAGACCCTGCAGGGCGCGGAAGATCAGGAGCGTCTCGAAGTTCGGCGCGAACCCGCAGAGCACGGTGAAGACCGTGTACATCGCGATGGTGATCTGGAGGGTGCGCACGCGGCCGATGCGGTCGGCCAGGACACCCGCGCCGATGCCGCCGATCGCCGAGACCACCAGCGTCGTCGTGCCGAGCAGGCCGGCCTCGCCGCCGGAGAGTCCGTAGTAGGCGGTGATCGCGGCCAAGCCCAGCGGCAGGGTCTGGTAGTCGAACGAATCGAGCCCGTACCCGCCGAACGCGCCGACGAAGGCCCGGCGGCCTCGCGAACCGAGCGTGCGGAACCAGGCGAAGGGACGTGTGTCTTCTTCGGTGGTGGCTGTCGCGTCCATCGGCACCTCCAGAGGGTGGATCTCATCGTGGCATGGGTCACACGGTTAGCCAGTTACAGCACTGTAGGTATTGTTCAACAATTCCACAAGGGGATCCCTGGCTTGACCTCTTGTGCGTAGGTAGGATCGGTCACGTGACGATCGCGGAGGGTGGTCCTGCAGCGGTGCGAGGACTCGAAGCGGACCGAGACATGATCAGCCGCACCAGTACCGCCGAGCGGGTCGCGGGCGTCCTCCGCACGCGCATCGCGGAAGGGTTCTTCCTGCCCGGCGTGCGGCTGTCGGAACAGGACATCGGCTCGGCGCTCGGCGTCTCCCGGAACACGCTGCGCGAGGCGTTCCGGCTGCTCACGCACGAACGGCTGCTGACCCATGAGCTCAACCGCGGCGTCTTCGTGCGGATGCTGTCGGTCGAGGACGTCGTCGACCTCTACAAGGTGCGCAAGGTCGTCGAGTGCTCGGCGGTGCGAGCGGTGACGGAGAAGCCGCCGACTTACGCGAAGCTCGCGCGGATGGTCGAGGACGGCAGGCTCGCCGAGCGGAGTGAGCGCTGGCAGGACCTCGGTACCGCGAACATCCGGTTCCACTCGGCGCTCGCGGGACTCGGCGAAAGCGAACGGATCGACGAGCTGATGCGCGGCATCCTCGCCGAGCTGCGGCTGGTGTTCCACATGATGGCCGACCCCCGGCGCTTCCACGAGCCGTACCTCAAGCGCAACGCGGAGATCCTCGAGCGCATCGAGGCCGGCGACGGCATGGGCGCCGAAAAGCTCCTCGTGCAGTACCTCACCGACGCCGAAAACCAGCTCGTCGAAGCCTACGCCGAACGCGCCCAAACGCATCCAGAGGACTAAACGCGGTAGTTCAGGGTGCGAACTACCGCGTTCAGGGGACGAAACGCGAGGGTTTTAAGGGGTCGTCCACTTCTGGTTCGCGCCACCGCCGCAGGTCCAGATCTGGAGCCTGGTCCCGTTCGCCGAGCTGTTCCCGGCGGCGTCGAGGCACTTGTTCGCCTGCGGGTTCACGATGTCGCGCGCGCCGCTGACCGCCCACTTCTGCGCGCCGGATCCGTTGCAGCCCCACAGTTGCACGGCCGTGCCGTCCGCGGTCCCGCCGCCGGAGACGTCCAGGCACTTGCCGAGCGCGCGGATCGTGCCGTCGCTTCCGACGGTCCAGTTCTGCGCGGCGTTGCCGTTGCAGTCGGTGATCTGGATCGGGGTGCCGTCGGAGCTGTTCGCGGCCGCGACGTCGACGCATTTGCCGCCGATGCCGGTGATCCGCCCGGTGTTCCCGGCCGTGTTGCTGGAGTTGACGTGCACGTAGTCGACCACGAGACGCTGCGGGAAGACGGTGCTGGAGTTCGGGTCACCCGGCCAGTAGCCGCCGACGGCGAGGTTCAGGATCAGGTAGAAGGGGTGGTCGAAGACCCAGCGGTTGCCGTTGAGGTCGGCGGGGGTGCGGGTCTGGTAGAGGTTCCCGTCCACGTACCACTTGATCTGGTTCGGTGCCCAGTCGACGGCGTAGGTGTGGAAGTCGTCGGAGAAGTTCGGGCCGTTGTAGCCCGCGCCGATGCCGCCGGCGCCGGAGTAACCGGGGCCGTGGAGGGTGCCGTGCACCGTGTTCGGCTCGAAGCCGACGTTCTCCATGATGTCGATCTCGCCGCTGTTGGGCCAGCCGACGTTGCCGATGTCGGCGCCGAGCATCCAGAACGCGGGCCACATCCCCTGTCCGCGCGGCAGTTTCATCCGCGCTTCGAACCGGCCGTAGGTCTGGGTGAACTGACCCTGCGTGGACAGGCGGGCGGAGGTGTACTCGCAGCGCCCGTACCAGCAGTTGTAGTTGCCCGGGTTCTCCTTCTTCGCGGTGATGACCAGGTTGCCCTGGCCGTCGAGCGCCGCGTTGTCCGTCCCGGACGTGTACCACTGCCGCTCGTGGTTGTTCACGTTGTCGCCGGTTTCGAAATGCCACTTCGAGGTGTCGATACCCGCGCCGGCGGCGCCGTTGAAGTCGTCGGTGAAGGTCGCGGCCATCACCGCGGCTTCGGAAGCAGGGGCTTGGGCGGTCGCCGGTAGTGCGCCGAGCAGGACACCGGCGGCGAGGAGCGCCGCACTCCTTTGAACAACGCCGCGGAAGCGTGAAGAGATGGACATCGTTGTCGCCTCTCTGACCGTTGGGGACCCCACGCGGCAGGGCGCGCGGGAGAACGGAAAGCGCCGGCAAAACCACTTTGTTGTGCCTGACAACAAAGTATGCATGGTCTCAACCACTGCGACAAGACGTGCGATGACCTATTTTTTGACCTCGAAATAAGGCTCAGGCGGCCGTCCCGCGCTTCGACCCGGCTGTCCGCGGGTCCGCGCCCTGGTCCAGGAGGGCGGCGACAGGCAGGGTGGCGGCTCCTATGGCGACGGCGTCCGGCCCGAGCCGTCCGAGCTCGATCTCGGTCTGGTCGAACACGTGCGCGAGCGCGTGCTCGCCCGCCACGCGCCGGATCTCGGGCAGGTACTGCTCGCCGAGCGCGAGCCCGGCCCAGCCGCCCAGCACGATCCGCTCCGGGTTGAACAGGTTGACCAGGTTGCCGATGCCGGCGCCGAGATAGCCCGCAGTCTCCTCCAGCACCTTGGCCGCGGCCTTGGACTTGCCCGCCGATTCCAGCAGGGCGGCGAACTGCGTCTGCTCGTCCTCGTCCGAGGTGGTCTTTCCGCCGCGTGCCTTGCGATAGCGGGCGAGGACACCTTCCGCGCCGACGTAGGACTCAAGGCAGCCGCGCGATCCGCAGCGGCATTCCTGCCCGCCGTAGACGATCGTGGTGTGGCCCCATTCGCCCGCGCTGCTGGTGGAGCCCCGGTAGGTGGTGCCGTCGGTGACCACGGCCGCGCCGACGCCGGACCCGATGAGGACTATCACCGCGTGCCGCGCGCCGCGACCGGCGCCGAACCACATTTCGCCCTGGCCTTGGGTTTTCGCGCCGTTGTCGATGAACAACGGCAGCGCGACACCCTCGGCGCGCAGGAGATCGGTCAGCGGGACCTCTTTCCAGCCGATGGTGGGCGCGTGCACGCGCAGCGCCCCGCCTTGTTCGATGGCGCCCTGTTCGACGGTGCCGGGGACGCCGACGCCCACGCCGAGCACGGTCGCCTCGTCGATGCCGGATTCCGTGATGACTTCCCGGAGTCCGGACGCCACCTGGGTGACGGCGGCGGCCGCGTCCGGCCGCGGGGAGGCGAGGGGATGTTCGACGGTGGCGAGCCGGTTCATGGTGAGGTCGAACAGCTCGACCTTCACGCCGGTCTCGCCGATGTCGACGCCGGCGACGTGGCCATACGCCGGGTCGACGCGGAGCAGGACACGCGGCCTGCCGCCGTCGGATTCGACCAGCCCGGCTTCGGTGATGAGGCGTTCTTCGCCGAGTTCGGCGGTCACGTTGCTGACGGTCGCGGCGCTCAATCCGGTCAGACCGCTCAATTCGTGGCGGCTGAGCGGGCCGTCGAAGTAGAGTTTCGACAGCAGGAGGGAACGGTTGTGCCGCCGCAGGTCACGGACGGTGGTGCGCTTGGCAGGCATGCGGATACCCATCTTATGGCGGCGGACCTTTCCAGGATGCCCCACGACTTTAGCCTCTGCCATGTATTAACTGGTGAAATAAGGCGGGCGAGCGGGGAAGGAGGGGTGTCATGACGAGGGAAAACGAGCTCATCGGCACCCTGCCGTCCGGCTTCCGGTGGGGGGTCGGCAGCTCGGCGTACCAGATCGAAGGCGCGGTCGCCGAAGACGGACGAACACCGTCCATTTGGGACACCTACGCCCAGTCGCCGTGGTCGGTCGACAACGGCGACACCGGCGAGGTCGCCTGCGACCACTACCACCGGATGCCCGCCGACGTCGCGCTGGTGAAGGAACTCGGCGTCGACACCTACCGGTTCTCCGTTTCCTGGTCACGGGTGCAGCCGCGCGGGCGCGGCGGCGTCAACCCCGCCGGGATCGCCTTCTACGACAGGCTGGTCGACGAGCTGCTCAACAACGGCATCGATCCGTGGCTGACGCTGTACCACTGGGATCTGCCGCAGCACCTCGAAGACGCCGGCGGCTGGCCCGTGCGCGACACCGCTGTCCGTTTCGCCGACTACGCGATGCTCGTGTTCGAGCGGCTGAGCGACCGTGTCCGCCACTGGACCACGCTGAGCGAGCCGTGGTGCACGGCCATGCACGGGTACGTCCACGGGGTGATGGCGCCCGGCCGCCGGGACGCGAAGGCGGGCATGGCGGCGGCGCATCACCTGCTGCTCGGCCACGGCCTCGCCGTGCGGCGGATGCGGGAACTCGCGCCGTCCGGGACGAAGTTCGGCATCACGCTCAACCTGAGCACCGCGGACCCGGCCACCCCCAGCGAGGCCGACCGCGAGGCCGCCCGGTTCGAGGACGGGCTCGGGACGCGGTTCTACCTCGACGCGCTCGTGCACGGCCGGTACCCGGAAGACATCCTCGAAGATCTCGCGCGGCAGGGCATCCGCCTGCCGTCCGAACCGTGGGATCCGTCGATCATCGCCGCGCCGCTCGACTTCGTCGGCGTCGACTACTACTTCGGGTCGCGCTACTCCGGGGTGGAGGAGAACGGGAACGCGGTGGAGCACTTCGGGATGCCGTCGTTCCGCAAGGTGCCGTTCGGGGCGCCGTCGACGGTGCTGGGGTGGGAGATCCTGCCGCACAAGCTCACCGAACTGCTCGTCCGGATCAGCCGGGATTATCCCGGTTTGCCGCTTTACGTCACCGAAAACGGCGCCGCGTTCGCCGACGTCCCCGACGAGACCGGCTTCGTCCGCGACGAAGACCGCGCCGCGTACCTGTCCGCGCACATCGCCGCCACGGCCGCCGCACGGCAGGCGGGCGCGGACGTCCGCGGCTACTTCGCATGGTCCTTTTTGGACAGTTTCGAATGGGCCTACGGTTACGCCAAAAGGCTCGGCCTGGTGCGGGTCGACCGCGAGACGCAGGCGCGGACGATCAAGCAGAGCGGGCTGGCCTACCGCGACATCGTCGAGCGGGTCAAGAAGTCAGCGAACGGGCGATGATCGTCCGCTGGACCTCGGACGCGCCTTCGTAGATCCGCGGCGCCCGGACCTCGCGGTAGAGGTGTTCGAGCAGGTGCCCGCGCCGCAGCGCCCGCGCGCCGTGGATCTGCACGGCCGAGTCGACGACGTACTGGGCCGTCTCCGTGGCGAACAGTTTCGCCATCGCGGCGCGGCCGGCGAGGTTCGGCTCGCCCGCGTCTCGCGCGGCGGCCGCGGCGTAGACGAGCAGGCGCGACGCCTCGGTGCGGGTCGCCATCTCGGCGAGCGTGTGCGCCACGGTCTGCTGCCGCAGCAGCGGCCCGCCGAACGCGACCCGGGTCTGGGAATGGGCGACGGCGGCGTCGAGCGCGGCCTGCGCCATCCCGACGGCGAACGCGCCGACGCTCGGCCGGAACAGGTCCAGGGTCCGCATGGCGACGCCGAATCCGCGATCCGGTTCGCCGAGCAACTCCTCACGCTCGACCCGGACGCCGTCGAACACCAGCGTGCCGATGGGGTGCGGGCTGACCAGGTCGAGGTGCTCACCCGACAGTCCGGCGCGGTCGGCGGGGACGACGAACGCGGAGACGCCGCGCGAACCCGCTTCCCGGGTGGTGCGGGCGAAAACGCTGTAGAAGTCGGCCTCGGGAGCGTTGGAGATCCACATCTTCTCGCCGGTGAGGCGCCAGCCGTCGCCGTCAGGCTCGGCGAAGAGTTCCAGCGCCGCCGCGTCCGAGCCCGCGTTCGGCTCGGTGAGTGCGAAAGCGGCGACGGCGTCGCCGGCGGCCACGGCGGGGACCCACTTCGAGACCTGCGAATCCTGCCCCGATTGCAGCACCGGATACGTGCCCAAACCCTGCAGTGCCAGCGCTGTCTCGGCTTCGGTGCTCTGGCTCGCGAGCGATTCGCGCAGGATGCAGAGATCCGTCGCGGCGGCCTCCCGGCTCGGGCTGCCGACGTCGACACCGGGGAACAGGCGGGAGAGCAGGCCCAGCGCGCCCATCTCCTTGAGCAGCGGCCGGTTGACCGCGCCTTCGGTGCCGGATTCGGCCAGTGGGCGCAGTTTCTCGGCGCCCAGCCGCCGGACCTCAATGGCGAAAGCCTGCTGTTCCGGGCTCAGTGCGAAGGCGGTCATCGGTGGCTCCCAGGTCGCCAGCGGGCGTGCGCGGTACCGGATTCCCCCGAGCGCAACAGTTCCAGCCGCGGTTTCGGCCCGTCGGTGCGGCCGCCCTGCGGTTTCCGGCTGCCCGCCGCGTACTGCTTCGGCCACGGCATCGGGTAGTCCTGTTCGGCGGCGGCGTGCAGTGTCCACTGTGGATTGTAAAGATGGGTCCGGCCGAGCGCGCAAAGATCCGCGCGGCCCGCCAGGATGAGGGAATTGACGTCGTCGTAGGAGGAGATCGCGCCGACGGCGATCACCGCGACCCCGTACTCACGCCCGATCTCGTTGCGGATCCGGTCGGCGTACGGCGTCTGGTAGCTGCGGCCGTATTCGGGTTTCTCCTCGCTGACGACCTGACCGGTCGACACGTCGATGCCATCCGCGCCGTGCTCGGCGAACGCGCGGGCGATCTCGACGGCCTCGTCGACGTCGATCCCGCCGTCGTGCCAGTCGGTGGCGGAGATGCGGACCGTTATCGGCCGGTCCGCGGGCCATGCCGCGCGGACGGCGTCGAAGACTTCGAGAGGGAACCGCAGCCGGTTCTCCAGAGAGCCGCCGTATTCGTCGGTGCGCCGGTTCGTCAGCGGGGAGAGGAACGACGACAGGAGGTAGCCGTGCGCGCAGTGGAGTTCGAGGAGGTCGAACCCGGCGCGCGCGGCGGCACGGGCGGATTCCGCGAACTGGTCGCGGATTTCCGCCAGTTCGGGGACCGTGAGCTCGCGCGGGGTCTGGTTCGCCTCGGTGTACGGGATCGCGGACGGGCCGCAGATCTCCCAGTTGCCCTCCGGCAGCGGCTGGTCGATGCCGTCCCACATCAGTTTCGTCGAGCCCTTGCGCCCGGAATGACCGAGCTGGACACCGATCCGCGCGGGGGTGTTGCCGTGGACGAAGTCGGTGACCCTGGTCCAGGCTTGTTCCTGCTCGGAGGTGTACAGCCCGCCGCAGCCGGGGGTGATCCGGCCGGTTTCGGAGACGCAGACCATCTCCGTCATCACCAGGCCGGCACCGCCGAGCGCCTTGCTTCCCAGGTGCACCAGGTGGAAATCGGTCGGGACGCCGTCTTCGGAGGAGTACATGTCCATCGGCGAGACGACGACACGGTTCGGCAGATCCAGGTTCCCGATCCGGAACGGCTGGAACATCGGCGGCCGGACCTCGGAGTCCAAAGTGGACGCCAGCCAGGTGTCCAGTTCGGCGGCGAATTCGGGGTCGCGCAGCCGGAGGTTGTCGTAGGTGACGCGGCGGCTGCGGGTGAGGATGTTGAACGCGAACTGCGCCGGATCCTGATGGGTGTACTGCCCCATGTTCTCGAACCATTCCAGGCTCGCCTGGGCGGCGCGCTGGGTCGAGGTGACGACGGGGCGGCGTTCGGCTTCGTACGCCCGCAGCCCACTGTCCATATCGGACTGTTCGTGCAGGCAGGCGGCGAGCGCGAGCGCGTCCTCCATGGCGAGTTTCGTGCCGGAGCCGATGGAGAAGTGCGCCGTGTGCGCGGCGTCGCCGAGCAGGACGACGTTCTCGTGCCGCCAGCTCGCGCAGCGCACGGTGGCGAACGCGGTCCACTTCGAGTTGTTGGCGAACACCTGGTGATCGCCGAGGACGTCCGCGCACAGTTCGCGGATGACCTCGATCGACTTCTCGTCGCTTTCGCCCGGCGCCAGCGAGGTCGCGGCGATTTCGCCGAACGCGCGCTGCCAGACGTCCTCGTGCAGTTCGAGGATGAACGTGCTCGCCGTGTCGCTGTACGGGTAGCCGTGGATCTGCATGATCCCGTGCGGGGTTTCGAGCACGTGGAACTTGAAGGCGTCGAAGACCAGGTCCGTGCCGAGCCAGATGTACTTGCAGCGCCTGGTCTGCAGGCTCGGCCGGAAGCTCTCGGCGAGGGCGTTGCGGGTCGGCGAGTTGACGCCGTCCGCCGCGACGACGAGGTCGTACTCGGCGCTCGCCTCGGCCGCGCTCGGCGCCTCGGTGTGGAACCGCACGTCCACGCCCAGCTCCGCGCAGCGTTCCTGGAGGAGGCCGAGCAGCCGTTTGCGGCTCATCGCGGCGAACCCGTGCCCGCCCGAGGTGTGCACCGTGCCGCGGAAGTGGACGTCGATGTCGTCCCAGCGCGCGAACTCGCGCCGCATGGCGGCGTGGATCACCGGATCGGCGTGCTCGATCCCGCCGAGGGTCTCGTCGGAGAACACCACCCCGAACCCGAACGTGTCGTCGGGTGCGTTGCGCTCCCAGACGGTGATCTCGTGATCGGGATGGAGCTGTTTCGCCAGCGTGGCGAAGTAGAGCCCCGCCGGGCCGCCGCCTAACACCGCGATACGCACTCGCCCAGGGTATGTCGCGGTATGTACGACCGTCAACGATACGGGATATGCTGACCCGTATGGAGCGCATCAACCCGCCCGAGCTCGGCCGCCCCTCCGGCTTCTCGCACGCTGTCGCGGCGAGCGGACGGTTCGTCTTCCTCGCCGGTCAGACGGCGTTGGACGAGGAGAACCGCATCGTCGGCGACGGTGTGGTCGAGCAGTTCGAACGCGCGCTGTCCAACCTGCTCACCGCGTTGCGCGCGGCGGGCGGGAAGCCGGCGGACCTGTGCAGCGTGACCATCTACATCGTCGACATGGACGACTACAAGGCCCACGCGCGCGAGATCGGCGCGGTGTGGAAGCGGCTCGCCGGGAGCGAGTACCCCGCGATGGCGGGGATCGGCGTCAGCCGGCTTTGGGACGTCGAAGCCCTGGTCGAGGTGCAGGGCTTCGCTGTGGTTTAAAGCGTGCGTGAGACGTGCGCGGCGGCGGCCTCGCCCAGTCGCGAGTGCAGCGTGAAGAACAGGTCCGCGGCCCGGATCCCGGCCCAGCCCGGCGGCAGCAGTTCGGCGGGCAGGCCGGGGTCGAGGTAGGGCAGGCGCCGCCAGTCGGTCAGCACCCGGACGTAGTCGGCGAAAGCCTCGGCCTCGTCCGTCGTCTTGCGCCGCTGCCAGCGCCGGAGCGCGGACGCGTGCTCGTCGAGGAAAGCGGTGTACAGCGTTTCGAGCTGGTCGAGGTCCCACCAGTCGCGGATCTTCTCCCGCACGTCGCCGAACGCGAGATGCTCGGCGTGGAAGAGATCGGCGTACCCTTCCAGTCCGAGCCGCCGCAGCATGTCGGAGGTCGCGTCACGCAGATGCGACGGCGCGATCCAGACGCCGGACGACGCGGTCCCGAAACCGAGCCGGGCGAGCTGCGTGCGAAGAACATGCCTTTTGTGCCTTTCGGCCTCCGGGACGGAGAACACCGCGAGCAGCCAGCCGTCGCCGGGGGTGGCGCGTTCGCGGCGGAAGATCCGCTCGTCGCCTTCGCGCAGGATCGCCAGCGCGGTTTCGGAAAGTTCGTATCCGGCCGCCCCGTTCCGCCGGACCGCGGAAAGGATCCCGCGCCGTTTCAGCCGGGAGATCGACGACCGGACGGCGGGTTCCTCGACGTCCACGCCCGCCAGCAGGTCGATCAGGGAACGGACCGAAAGCCAGCCGCCCTCACCGCGCGAATAGAGGCCGTACACGGTCACGATCAACTGGCGCGGTTGCGCCGTTCGCCCCGCGCCGTCGACTTCGGTTGTCTCCGACACGGCCGTCACCCGGTCACCATACAACGCCGATGAGCGCACATTTCGGCCGTGACCGAAGCGTTCCGCACTTAGCGTCACGGGATGGAGAATCCGCTGATCGAAGCCCCCGTCCCGCCGGTGCCCCAGGACGTCGAGCCGGGTGGCGTCCGGTGGTTGCGGGCGACCGTCGCCCGGTTCAGCCGCCCGGAGGACCACACCCGGCGGAGGGCGCTCGTGCTCACCGCGCTCGCGCCGATGGGGTCCTTGCGGGAGAAGGCTTTCGCGTGCACCAAGGCGATGGAGGACGAGCCTGTGGAGCGGATCCTGTGGACGGTCCCGGTCGCCGTCCTGGCCGCCGAACTGGGTTTGCCGGACGTTTCCCGCGACATCGCAACGGTTTCCGCGAGTTATCACCCGCACACCGAAACCGGGCCCGACGCCGAAGAAGCCATGCGACGGCTGATCGAGGCCTGCGGCGGTGACGTCGACGAGCGGGCGGCCGCGCGGATCGGGCTCCTGGTGCAGGCCTGCGACGCGACGGCCAAGTTGCTCGGCAAGGCCCTGGCCGCGCACCGGCCCGGCGAGGACGCCGCGAGCCTGCTCGACCGGGTCCTGCGCGAGGACCCGCCGGTCCGGATCACCCGAAGGTGGGTCAACGGTGCTGTGGTCGAGGTGGACCTGACGGAACGGCCATTCGGAGCAGGGCCCAAGAAATGCCCGGGACAGGCGCACGCGCTGGGTGTGGCCGCGGGAATTCTCGACGCCCTCCTGTGCTAATACTTACCCCGGCAATCCGGAACTGGGGAGATTTTCGATGCTGTATTTCAATGGCTTATTCGGCGTTATCACCCTCGGCCTGTGGATCTTCTGCATCGTCGACGTGATCACCACGGACGAGGGATCGTGTCGCAACCTGCCCAAGACCATGTGGCTGTTGCTGGTGCTGATCGTCCCGCTCGTCGGCTCCATCGTCTGGCTCGTCGCCGGTCGCCCGCAGCACGCCGCCCGAGCCCCGCGCGGCCGCTACGAACGTGAGTCGCCGGCGTTCCCGGAGTACGACCGGCCGGGCCGCTTCGCCGCGACGAGCGCCGATGACGACGAGGAATTCCTGCGCAAGTGCCGCGAACGCGCCGAAGCGCAGCGCCGCAAGGCCCGCGAGGACTGACGTAACCTCGGCGAGAAGATCGACACTGGAGGACGAATGACCGATCCGCTGGACTGGAACCGGAACATCATCAAGGAATTCCGTGAGAACGAGGGGAAGGTGGGCGGCCCGTTCGAGGGCGGCGCGCTGCTCCTGCTCACCACCACGGGGGCGAAGAGCGGCGAGCCGCGCACCTCACCACTCGCGTTCGGCGAGGATGACGGCCGGTACGTCATCGCCGCGTCGTACGCCGGGTCCGACAAGAACCCGGCCTGGTACCACAACATCGTGGCGAACCCGAAGGTCACCATCGAGATCGGCACGGAGAAGTTCGAAGCGACCGCGACGGTCGTGCTCGAAGACCGCGCCGAGCGTGACCGTCTTTACGCCAAGCTGGTCAGCGTCATGCCGGGCTTCGCCGACTACGAGAAGAAGACCGATCGGGTGATCCCGGTCGTCACGATCTCGCGCTGAGTCAGCGCGCGCCGCTGGGGGCTTCGACGACGCTCGGCGCCTTGAGTTCGGCCTCGGCCGCACGCAGTGCCTTGCGCTCCTGGCGGCGCGCGATCAGCTTCTTGCCGACGAGGATCATCGGCTGCTCCACCCAGCGGTGGATCAGGTCCGCGATCCCGAGCCCGACCGCGAACACGGTCAGCGCGCTGATCATCCGGTGTTCGCCCAGCGGCGGGATGGCCGCGACCACGGCGAAGTGCACCGGCCCCTGCAGCAGGTAGAGCGAGTACGAGCGCTCACCGACGAACCGCATCACCCTGGTCGCCAGCAGCCAGCGCAGCGGCCCCGGCGAGACCAGCACGACCAGCAACATCGCCGAGAGCAGGCCGTAGGCGATCAGCAGGCCCAGGTTGCTGCCGGTCTCCCACCACAGGCTTTCCATGTTGACGTGCAGCAGGGCGAACGCGCCGAACACCGGGATCGCCGCGAGTGGGTGGGTCAGCGGTTTGATCACCGCGTAGGACCGGCGGTAGTGCATCGCGATCGCCAGCACGCAGCCGATCAGCAGGATCGCGTAGTGCACCGTCGACCGGTAGATCGGCACCTGCGGCCCGTTGAGCACCCAGCCGCTGGTGACCCCGACCAGCCCTGCCATCAGCGCGAACGCGGCGAACGCCAGCGCGAGCTTGCGCCAGGCCGCGGCCAGGCCGACGGCACCCGCGACCACCAGCAGGAACGGCCAGACCAGGTAGAACTTCTCCTCGATGCCCAGCGTCCAAGAGCCGCTGAAGAAGTTGTCCGGGCCGTTCGGCGTGCTGCCGGGCAGGAACTCGTTGAAGAAGGTCAGGTAGTACTTCAGCGCGTGCGGGAGCTCGCGGGTGAAGAACTCGCCGCGCAGCCACACGAAGACGACGATCCCGCCGAGGATCACCAGGTAGGGCGGCAGGATCCGGAACACCCGGCGCAGGTAGAACGCCGAAAGCGAGATCCGGCCTGTCCGGTCCTGCTCACGCAGCAGCAGCGTCGTGATCAGGAACCCGGACAGCACGAAGAAGATGTAGACACCGACCCAGCCGGAAAGCCAGCTCCACTTCGGACCCGCGAAGTGGAAGAGGATCACGATGGTGGCCGCGATCGCGCGCAGCCCGTCGAGCGCGGGGAACCGACGCATGGCGAGGAACTCGTCATGGTCCAAAGTGCGCACAGTGCCCCCTGATGGCGGTATCGGCCCGGAAGTATACGGGTGCCGCCCACTGCGCCTTCGCCCCGGATGGACGCCCTCGATCAGCGAATTCCGGAGATCACCCAGCGTCACGCGCCGGTTCGACGTTGTGCGTCAGCCGGAAACGGTTCGCCGGGTCGACGGCCGCCTTGACCTCGGCGAGACGCCGCAGGTCCGCGGGGGAGTACACCTTGGACGCTTCCTCGGACGCGCCGCTCTCGCCGTAGACGAAGGTCAGCAGTTTGCCCGTCGACCAGGGTTTCAGGACGTCGAACAGCTTCCCGTGGGCGGCGTTGATCTCGGCGGGCGAGGCGTCGTCCACTACGGACAGTGTCCGCACGGTGAAGCCGGCTTCGCGGTCCCAGCCGACCCCGGGGTGCTCGGGCTGGTCGGACAGCGCGCCGCCGAGGAGGTCCAGCAGGACCACGGTCGGCACCGGGGCGCCCGGTCCGGCGTGTTCGAGGATCGCGTCGAGCATCGTGTCATTGAGTTCGGACACGGTGACGTTGTCGGCGCGGTAGCCGTGCGGGAACGGCGGCTCGTTCGCGATCTTGCCCGATTCGGTGAACGGGATCTCGGCGAGTGTGTCGGCCAGCGGTTCGGCGGCGGCGCGCAGCGGGGCGACCAGGCGTTCGCCCTCGGCGGCGTCGCCGAGATAGGCGATCCGGATCTGCGCGACATGCTGCCCGCGCAGCGGCTCGGGCACCATCGGCAGGTCCGGCATCGGGACCATGCCCAGCGACGACGTCATCTCGCGCGGCATCTCGGCCGCCCAGTCGCGCCAGGCGCGGAGCACCGTGGCCAGTGATCCGGTGCCGAACTGGAGGCTGCCGCCGTACAGCCGGGTGACCGGGACGAGCCGGAATTCGAGCGCGGTGACGATCCCGAAGTTGTCGCGGCCGCCGCGCAGCGCCCAGAACAGGTCCTGTTCGGTGTCCGGGGTGGCTCGGCGGAGTTCGCCGTCGGCGGTCACGACCTCGATCGCGGTCACCTGGTCGGCGGCCAGGCCGTACTTGCGGCCGAGCAGGCTGAACCCGCCGCCGAGGGTGTAGCCGACGACGCCGACGCCGGGGAAGGAACCGCTCAGCGGCGCCAGCCCGTGCTCGGCGGCCGCTTCGATGACCGCACCCCAGCGCACGCCCGCGTCGACCCGTGCGATCCCCTCGTCGATCCGGATCCCGGTCATCCGGTGGGTGGTGATCAGCACGCCGCCCTCGAAGGGGACGCCCACGCCGTGCCCGGTCGACTGGACGGCGATCGGGAGGTCGTGCTCGCCGGCGTAACGGACGGCCTCGACGACGTCGGCGGCCGAAGCGGCGGCCACGATGACGTCGGGACGACGGGGCACGGCGGTCTGGAAGCCGGCGAGTTCGTTGTCGTAACCGGAGTCGCCGGAGCGGAGCATTGTGGTCATGACACCAGTTTGAGCCCGATCCGGCCAGAAGTCCAAGATCTGGTTTGTCTGGCAACTATAATCATCGGTTATGGAACTGCGTCAGCTCGAATACTTCGTCGCGGTGGCCGAGGAAGCGAACTTCACCCGGGCCGCCGAGCGGCTGCACGTCGCGCAGCCCGGGGTCAGCGCCCAGATCCGCCGTCTCGAACGCGAACTCGGCCAGCCGCTGCTCGACCGGTCGGCCAGGGCGGTGCGGCTCACCGAGGTCGGTGCCGCCGCGCTGCCGCACGCGCGGGCCGCGCTCGCCGCCGTCGCCGGGGTGCGGCAGGCGGTCGACGACCTCACCGGGCTGGTCCGCGGCCAGGTCGCGATGGGCATGGTGTCCTCGCGCGGTCCGGTCAACCTGCCGGATCTGCTCGCGCGCTTCCACGAACGTCATCCCGCCGTGGACATCACGCTCGCCGAGGCGACCTCCGACGTCCTGCTCGCCGGTGTCGCCGACGGCCGGTTCGACATCGCGCTGATCGGCGTCTCCGGCGAGCCGCCGCCGGGGATCGGTCTCGAGGTCGTCCTCGACGAACCGCTCGTCGCCGTCTCCGGGCCGGAGGATCCGCTCACCGCGCACGCCACGATCACGCTGTCGGAGCTGGAAAGCCGCTCGCTGGTCAGCCTGCCGAAGGGCACCGGCATGCGCGCGATCGTCGACGCGGCCTTCCTCGCCGACAGCGTCCAGCCGAGGGTGACGCTGGAGGCGGGCGACCCGAACGTCGTCGCCCAGCTGGTCGGGCGCGGGCTCGGCGTCGCCGTGGTGCCGATGTCGCTGGCGACGCACTACACGGAACTGCACGCCATGGAGATCACGCGGCCGGCCGGGCTGCGGGCGAAACTGGCGCTGGCCTGGCGGACGGAGGGGCCGGTCAGCCCCGCCGCCCGCGTGTTCGTCAGTCAGGCGCGGGCGCTGCTCGCGCTTTGAGCCTCCGTGTTGTGAGTTGCCACAGCGAGGTCACCTCCCGCGCGCGGGCGTCGTGCAGCGGATCGCCCGGATCGGTGGCGCGCGGATGTCTCGGCCGGATGTCCTGCCTGCCGCGTACTTCGAGGCCGGACCGCTCGAACGCGGCGAGGAGCTGCTCGCGCGTACGCAGGCCCAGGAGTTCGGCGAGGTCGGAGAGGATCAGCCAGGCCTCCCCGCCGGGGGCGAGATGCCGGGGCAACCGGTCCAGGAACGCGTGCAGCATCCGGCTTCCCGGGTCGTAGACGGCGCGTTCGAGCGGGGTGTGCGCCCGGGCGGGCAGCCAGGGCGGATTGCAGACGACCAGCGGCGCGCGGCCGGGCGGGAACAGGTCCGCCTCAAGGGTTTCGAGGCCGCCGAAACCGAGGCGTTCGAAGTTCTCGCGCGCGCAGGCGAGCGCGCGGGGCTCGTTGTCCGTCGCCACCACTCGTTCGACGCCGCGATGGGCGAGGACAGCGGCGAGCACGCCGGTCCCGGTGCCGATGTCGAACGCCAGTTCCCTCGTGGGTAACGGAGTTCTCGCCACCAGATCGACGTACTCGCCGCGGACGGGGGAGAAGACCCCGTGGTGCGGATGGATCTTCGCGCCGAGCGCCGGGATTTCGACGCCCTTCACCCGCCATTCGTGCGCGCCGACGACGCCGAGCAGTTCGCGCAGCGACACCAGCGCCGGGCTTTCGGAAGGTCCGTAGACCTCGGCGCAGGCCACCCGCACGTCGGGTCCGCGCCGGAGTGGCAGGACGTGCCCGGGATCCAGCGGGACCAGCAGCCTGCCGAGGATCCGCGCCCGGCGCGCCTGATGGTTCCGCTGGTCCTGGAAGGGTTTCCCGGCCGCTGTGCCGCAGCGACGGGACATCGCGGAGAGAAGGTTCCGCGCGTTCGGGAAGTCGCCGTGCCAGGCGAGACCGGTGCCGGCCGCGGCGAGCCGGAAAGCCTCGTCGGCGGTGGTCCCGTCGTCGATGGTGACGACGGTTCGAGGCGGTGAAGCGGAGACGGTGGTCAGCCAGCGCCGACCACCGTCCTTTAAGGACAGGGGGTTCATGGTTTCCGTTCCTGTTTCCGCCCGCGGCGAAGAGACCCCGCGGGCGTTGCTCCGTGGGGGGCGATTTCAGGAACGGCGGCTAGTGGACCGCCGCGGCATGAACCGGTGTCGACACGGACCCGAGTTTACCGGAACTCGCCGGCGTGCTCGGCCGCCCAGACCTCGAAGTCCAGTCCCGGCCTGCCGGTGACGTCCTGGACGGTCGAGGTGACCGGGCCCGGTGCCGTCAGCAGGCCCCGCATCCCGCCCAGCATGGTGTCGACGACGAAGTCCGGCATCTTCGTGAGCAGGGCCGCTCGCGCTTCTTCGACCGGGATCTCCTCCCAGCGCGCCGGACGGCCCGCGGCCTCGCCGATGATCCGCACCTGCTCGATCTGCGTCATCGACCGTGTGCCGGTGAGCGAGTACTTCGCCCCCGCGTGCCCGTCACCGGTCAGCGCCTCGACGGCCACCGCGGCCATGTCCTTCTCATGGATCAGCGGCATCGACGCCTCGCCGTACGCGCCGCGGACGACACCGTCCGCACGGATCGCGGGCGCCCAGCCGAGGGTGTTGGCCGCGAATCCGTGCGGCCGCAGGAAAGTCCATTCCACGCCCGCCGCTTCGATCGCCTCCTCGACGGTGCGATGCCAGGCGCCGATGGCGTTGTCCTGCTCTGTCAAGGAATCGTCGACGGCGCCCGAGGAAAGGAACACCACGCGCTTCACCCGCTCGCCGAGCAGTGACACGGTGGGCACCAGTGCTTCGGCGGATCCGGCGAGCATCAGGAACACCGTGTCGACGCCGTCGAGCGCCGGCGCGATCGTTTCGGGTTTCGTCAGGTCGCCGCGGACACCGTCCGGCGGCGGGTTCCGGCTCAGCGGCCGGACCGGGACGTCCCCTGCCCGCAATTGGGCGACTACCTGCGAACCGACGTTGCCCGTCGCTCCGGCGACCAGGATCGGCTTCATGCCGCCACCGCCGAGAAGACCGGGCGGTACCGCTTGACCGACCCACCCGACATCCCAGGGTAGGTCTGCACCTTCTTCCACACGTCCGTCGTGCCGATGCCGTTCGCGCCAGGGGCCGCGAGCGCGGCGAGATGAGCTTCGACGCTGGTCCATTCGGCGTAGTTCAGCACCCGGGTTCCGTCGGCGCTCACGTGGAAGAAGCCCGAGATCCCGCCTTCCGGCCGCGCGGGCTCCGACGCCAGCGCTTCGAAAACGAGGTCGATCCAGTCGCGTTGCCGTCGTTCGTCGGGCCCTTCGAATTCGACCGAGACGACCACGAGCACGCCGGGCGTCCCCTCGCCGCGCTGCCCGCGGTAGAGGCGGTACACCGGTGCGCCTTCGAGGTTCTCGATCGCGTCTTCGCTGGTCCACTGCTCGTAGGTGAAGGCGCCGTCGTGGCCGACGCCCTCGTAGGCGGTGAAGGAAACGAGCCCGTCGTGGCTTTCGAACGCCCTCCGCGCCGCGTCGGCGTCCGGCCATTCCCGCGCCACCGCGACCGTCGCCTCGTTCGGCGTCGGCCACTGTTCCTTGTGGATGGTCATCTCGGAGGTCCCCTGTGCTGTCATGCCTCCAGCATGAAACTTAAACAAGGGTTCAAGTCAAGCTAAGCTGGGGCGCATGTCCGAACTGCCGTCCGAACTCACCATCGGGGAGCTGTCGCGGCGCAGCGGGGTCGCCACCTCCGCCCTGCGGTTCTACGAGCGTCAAGGCCTCATCAGCAGCAGGCGGACCAGCGGAAACCAGCGCCGCTACCCCCGCACCACGCTCCGCCTGGTCGCTTTCGTCCGCGCGTCGCACCACCTCGGCATCCCACTGGAGGTGATCGGCGGCGTGCTCGACCTCCTGCCGGAGGGCGCCGCGCCGGATCACGAATTCTGGCGGCGCGCCTCCGCCTGCTGGAGCGCGGAACTCAACAAGCGCATCGAGCAACTGGAGTGCATGCGCGACCGGTTCACCGAATGCATCGGCTGTGGCTGCCTGTCCTTCGATCAGTGCGTGCTGGTCAACCCCGGTGACTTCCTCGCGGCGAAGGGGCCTGGCGCGGCCCGGCTGATCACGGACTGACGACGGCCAGTTTCCTTTCCAGCAAACGGCGTTCGGCGTCGTTCCCCGCCAGCCGGATCGCCGTTTCGTAGGCCCGCGCCGATTCCGCCTGCCGGTCGAGCCGGTGCAGCAGATCGGCGCGGATGGCGTGGTAGAGATGGTATTCCTCCAGCTCCAGGCCGTCGATCACGGCGAGCGCCGCCTGCGGGCCGTCCACTTCGGCCACCGCGACGGCGCGGTTGAGCGCGACGATCGGGGTCGGGTTCATCGTCAGCAGCAGGTCGTAAAGCTGGACGATCTGCGGCCAGTCCGTGCTTCCCGGGTCGGCGGCGTCGCTGTGGACGGCGTTGATCGCCGCCTGGATCTGGTACGGCCCAGGCTGGTTTCGCCGTAGGCAGCCGCGGACGAGCTCCTGGCCTTCAGCGATCAGCTCGCGGCTCCACCGTGACCGGTCCTGGTCCGCCAGCAGCACGACGTCGCCGTCCGCGCCGGTGCGGGCGGCCCGGCGGGATTCGGTGAGCAGCATCAGCGCCAGCAGCCCGGTGGCCTCCGGTTCGTCGGGCATGAGACCGGTCAGCAGCCTGCCGAGCCGGATCGCCTCGGCGCACAGGTCCTCCCGCACCAGGCGTTCGCCCGAACTGGCCGTGTAGCCCTCGTTGAACACGAGGTAGATCACGGCGAGCACCGAACGCAGCCGATCCGGCAGGTCGGCGTCTTCCGGGACGCGGTAAGGGATCTTCGCGTCGCGGATCTTGCCCTTCGCGCGGACCAGCCGCTGCGCCATCGTCGTTTCGGGGACGAAGAACGCGTGCGCGATCTCGCCGGTGGTCAGCCCGCCCAGCAGTTTCAGCGTCAGCGCGACCTGCGCGGTGACGGCCAGCGCGGGGTGGCAGCAGGTGAAGACCAGTCGTAGGCGATCGTCGCGCACAGGTCCCTCCTCGGCTGGTTCGTCACCGGCGCTCATCAGCGCGGCTTGGGCGTGTTTGTCGTCGCGCGCGGCTTCCCGGCGCAACTTGTCGATGCCCTTGTTGCGGGCGGTCGTGATGATCCAGCCCGCCGGGCTCGGCGGCAGACCGGTGGACGGCCACCGGTCCACCGCCGCGGCGAAGGCGTCCTGGACCGCGTCTTCGGCGAGGTCGATGCTGCCGAAGACGCGGACCAGGACAGCCACCGAGCGGCCGTACTCCTGGGTGAAGACCCGGCCGATCTCTTCGGTGGTCAGACGCACGAAGGGCCTTCTTCGCCCTGGAACGGCCGGACCTCGACGGGCAGGTAGGTGATCTCGGTGACCCGGCGGCCCCATTCGAGCGCGGCGTCCAGATCCGGTGCCTCGACGATGGTGAACCCGCCGAGATGCTCCTTGCCCTCGGCGTACGGGCCGTCCGTCATCGCGATCTCGCCGTTCTCCTTGGCCCGCAGCACGGTCGCCGTGGTCGGCGGGTGCAGCCCGCCGGCGAACACCCAGGCGCCCGCGGCCTTCATCTCCTCGTTCAGCGCCTGGATCTTGCGCGCGATCGGCTCGAGGAACTCCGGCGGCGGCGTGGGACCGTCGGGCTGGTACAGGCTGATCAGGTACTGGGTCATGGCGTCCTCCTGAAGTCGAAGCGGCTTGTCACCCCCTATACGAAGGGGCGTCCCGCCGATTCGACAGTGGCGCGGAAATTTTCTTCCGAGCACATCTTCGCAGGTCAAACGGAGGTCAGCCGGCAACCGGGGCGGGACAGGTCGATTCGCGATCCCTTGGTCAGGCAGGCGGAGATCCGATAGACCTGCTGGCCGTAGCTGCGGCCCTTCAGCGCGGTCACGGTCCCGTCCTTGCCGACCTCGCACGGGTTGCCCTCGGTGCATCGCCCGCCGTCACGGTTATGGGTGTTGTTGATGCCCGCGACCGTCTTCGCGTCGGGGGTCAGGAGTGCCGAGCCGGAGTAGCCGGGCCCGCTCACGCACGTGTCGCTCGGGGCGTAGCGGACCGCGCCGTCCTGCTGGTATCCGGCCTCGCGCAGATGCGGCACCACGGCCTCCACCGTGCACTGCGGACGGCTGCTGGAGTAGGACATGAGCAGCCTGTCACCGGTGCGCATCGGGGCGGTGGCCAGCCGGAAGACCTTCGCGCCTTCCCTGGCCAGTTGCGCGTAGGTCTTGTCCAGCCGGTACAGCGCGATGTCGGTGCCCGTCATCGTCGCGTAGACCAGCCGGGTGGCGCGAGCGGTGGCCTTCGGATAGCCGTCCCGGCCGGCGATGGTGACCGGGCGCGGCAGGTCGGCGGGCCGATCGACCAGGGCCGTCCCCGGTGCGGGGCGCCCGCTCGGCACGCAATGGCCGTTGGTCAGCGCCAGCGCCGGGTCTTCGGGACGCGCGGTGGCGGCGCGCACCACCGAGCCTTTGCAATCGCCCACCTCGGCGGTGCCTTCCACGTTCGGGCCGGGGTCGTCCGGGGGTACGTCGCTTCCGGTCACGATGCCGTTGATCCAGGAGGAGTTCTTCGCGACGTCGGTGTACATGTCGGGGAAGTCGGCACCCCTGATGCCGGGGCCGATGACCGTCCCGGCCAGTGCCCAGTCGTCGCCGGACCGGACCAGCGCGGGGCCTCCGGAGTCCGTCGTCCCCGGCCCGACGGGAGGATCGGCGCGGCCGACGCACAACGGCAAGGTGTGCCCGTCGTCGTCCCAGCACCGGTCGAGCGGCACCACCTCGGTGTCCGCTTCGCGCAGCTTGCCGGGAAAGCACTTCGGGTCCTTGAAGTCGTCGCAGGAGGTCCCGGCCGCGCCCCAGCCGAGGATGCGGGCGGGTGTGCCGACGGCGGGCGTGGCCCCGGCGAGCCGGACGGGCTGGGCGAGCACGGGATCACGCAGGTGCACCAGCGCGAGATCCTCGCCGGGAGGGTTGTAGGAGAGGTGGCGGCGGTAGAACTTGTCGACGTCGGTGACCTCGCCCCCGGTGGTGGTGTCCAGTGAACCGACACGGACCTTCCAGCCTCGGGGGACCCCGGCCGTCGCGCCGTTCGGGGTGTTGGCGCAGTGGCCCGCGGTGACCGCCCACTGGGGCGCGACGAGCACCGCGCCGCATCGGTGCCCGTCCGGGCGGGGCGAGTCGTACTGGAGCGAGACCATGAACGAATACGGCCGGGTGGACTCGGTGCCGCCGATGACGGCCGACGCGGGGACCGCGCCCGCCGTCGTCACGGTCAGCGCGAGCCCGGTCATCAGCGTGATGGATCGGAAACGGATACGCATGCCGATCACGGTGGCCGGGCCGTGTCCGCGGAACGCGTTCAACCGGTAACAGTTTCGTTCCCTGGTACTGCCGGACCCAGGTTGAGCAGGCCGTGCCACCTCTCCTCGCCGACCGGTTACCTGGACTTCAGAACGAGAGTCCACAGAGGAGAGACGAACATGACGAACACTTCGGCGCCGCACTCGGGCAGGGTCGCCGTCATCACCGGCGCGTCCAGCGGGATCGGCGAGGCGACCGCGCGGCGGCTCGCGGCCTCCGGTGCGGCGGTCGCGCTCATCGCCCGGCGCGCGGACCGGCTGGAAACGCTCGCCAAGGAGATCGACCAGGACGGCGGTACCGCGCTCGTGCTCGCGGCCGACGTCGCCGACGCCGAGGCGATGCGGGCCGCCGCGGCCGAGGTCGAGGCGAAACTGGGCCGGGCGGACCTGCTGTTCAACAACGCCGGCGTGATGCTGGCGGCACCGATCGACGAACTCGCGACCGGTGACTGGCAGCGCATGATCGACGTCAACATGACGGGCCTGATGAACACGATCGGCGCGTTCGTCCCGCATCTGGTCGCTTCGGCGGGCGAAAAGGGCGTCGCCGACCTGGTGAACACGTCGTCCATCGGAGCGCAGGCGATCTTCCCGTCCTTCGCCGTGTACGTCGCTTCGAAGGCGTACGTGACGCACCTGTCGAAGAACCTCCGTGCCGACCTCGGCCCGAAGGGTGTGCGCGTCGCGGCGATCGAGCCCGGTCTGGTCGAGACCGAGCTACAGGGCCACGTCACCGACGCGGGTGCGCTGGAGTGGCTGGACGGCGTGCGCGAAACGCTGACCTGGCTGAAGCCCGGCGACATCGCCGAGACGGTGGCGTTCCTGACCTCGCTGCCGGCGCGGGTGAACCTGCAGCAGGTCACCGTCATGCCCACCGCGCAGGTCTGACCTGGTTCAGGGGAACAGGATCCGGGCGATCGCGCGGGCGGCGGTGTCCGGATCCTCGAGGTGCTCGGCACGCAGCGCGCCGGTGAGCCACAGGTTCGCGAAACCGTGCATCAGCGACCACGCGGCGACTCCCGCCATCGCGTCGTCGCTGACCGACGACGCGCCGCCGGTCAGCAGGAGACCCGCGCGATCGCGGGCGGCGGCCAGCGCGGGGTCGTCCTGGCGCTGGAGTTCGGGGCGGAACATCACCTCGAAATGCGCGCGATGCTCGATCGCGAACCGCACGTAGGCCACCCCGACTTCGACGAAGTCCCGCTCGCCCTCGGCGGCGAGCGCGTCCGCGAGCAGGTCGAACCCCTCGGCGGCCAGCGCGGTGAGCACCCCGGCCTTGTCGCCGAAATGGTGCACCGGCCCGGCGTGTGAGACGCCCGCGCGTCGGGCGAGGTCGCGGAGGCTGATCCCGGCCGGACCGTGTTCGGTGATGGCCGCGACGGCGGCGTCGAGCACGGCCCGGCGAAGGTCGCCGTGGTGGTACGGACTCATGCGGATGAATCTAGTCATTGACAAGATGGCCCGCAAGAGCGCATCTTGTCAGTGGAAAGTTTCGCTGCTCGGAAGGCATGGTCATGGATCCCGGTCTCGTCCCCGTACTGATGCTGGTCGCCGTCACGGCGGCGTTGTTCTTGCTGGGAGCCGCCGGTGTCCGGCGGCTGAAGCCCTGGCCGGTGGCCGTGCGCGGCGGTGTCGCGGCACTGTTCGTCACGACCGGGCTCGCGCATTTCATCGGCATGCGCGACGAACTCGTCGCGATGGTGCCGCCCGCGTTGCCCGCGCCCGAGCTGCTGGTCACCGTCACCGGCGTCCTCGAACTGGCGGGCGCCGTGGGAGTGCTGTCGTCACGCACGGCGCCGTGGGCGGCAGGTGGGCTGACGCTCCTGCTGCTGGGGATGTTCCCGGCGAACGTGTACAAGGCGCTGCACGGGCCGGTGACGTCGATGATGGACGAACTGGTGCCGCGGAGCCTGATGCAGGTGGTGTTCCTGGTCGCGACCGGGGCACTGGTGGTGTATTACGCGCGTACACCGAACAGACCCTTTGCCCAAAGGAGACCTTAAGTCTTCCCCAAGTTCGGGACCCGTCGTTGAAAACGGCCCTACCATCTGAGAATGAAGATCTCATTGTGGATCGGATTCTGTGGGCTGTGCATCCTCGCTGGACACATGCTTCTCGGCGCTGTCGGTGTCGTACTGCTGATGAGCTGCCTTCCGGCGGGGCGCGATCACGAATCCGGTGACAGAACAGGGAAAACGCCCGCGCGGCTGGCCTGAAGAAAGACGTCAGCCCAAGGTGCTCGCGAAAGCGAGCGCGCCCAGAACCGGAACGGCGATAGCGGTGAACAGTACCGTCCGTCGACTCGGTTTGGGACTTTCCGGTAACGCGCCGATTCCGGCCGGTACCAACGCGACACAAAGCCCGGCGGTGCCGATGATCGACACGATTTCGGTGCCCTTCAACACGCCGAGCGGAAGAAGCCCCATCGTCGCCAACCCGATCGACTGGACGACGCCGAGCGCTTTCGTGCGATAAGTGGCGAAGGCGAGCACGTACCAGCCGAACATGATGGTGAACGACAGGAAACTGAACAGATGCAGGTCCTGGTACGACTCGCTGACCACGCTCTCGGCGAACCCGGCGCCACGCCGCTCGGCGAGTCCCAGCGCGGCGTGATCGATCCCGGCGTGAAAGGTCCGTTCGAAGAGTCCAATAAGGACAGACATGCCCGCCCAGGCAGCCAGCGCCGGATTCGCTCGGCCGATCTTCGTGGCGAGTGCGATGATCGCGGGCCACAACAGGACGTTGCCCGCCAGGAAACACGTGTACGCGGCTGTCATCAGCGCCGGATGATCGCTCATGGCCTTGAGCTGGTCCGGGAAGAAGAAGTTGAACTGCGACCGCAGCAGCGTTCCGGTGAGCAGAAGGATCGGGCCGAGGATCATCGAGACCGCGGCGACGCGGCGGCCAGGGAAGACGTAGTCGGTTTCCATGCCGCTGAGCCTGCCGATCGGGGCGGCTGCCCGGATCGGCTCAGGGGCTGTACTTGGGGCTCAGTCCGTGGGTGGAGTGTGGGGTTGTGTCTACACCTGGATGCCGTCGCCGTTTTTCCGTAATGGGGTTCAGGATGGCGGGGGTTCTGTTGTAGTTCTTGCCGGTTCTTCGGTACTTGCGGTCGGCCTCTGGCTGAGCTCGTGGAGGGCTGCCGGTGGGGTGTGCGGCGTCCGATCGTCGCCGTTTTCTGGCAACGTGGCTCAGAGGGGCGGTGGTGGGGTGCTGTCGTAGGTGAGCCGGTAGACCCAGCTGGGTCTTCGGTACTCGCGGTCGGTCTCTCGCAGGCTTGCCGTTGGGATGCGCGGCCGACCGATCGTCGCCGGTTTTCGGCGACGGGGCTCAGAACGGTGGTGGTTCCTCGGTGGTTTGTGGGCGGGGGTCGTGGAGGGGTGGTGGGGTGCTGTGGTGGGTCTGGCCGGTGGGGGTGGTGATGGTGAGGGTGCCGTCGGGGTCGAGGTGGTAGGTCCAGCCGGGTTCGTCTTTGAGGCGGTGGTCTCGGCGGCAAAGGTCGATGAGGTCGTCGGCGTCGGTGTGGCCGCCGTGCTGCCACGGCACCGCATGATCCAGATCGCAGGCCTGCGCCGGCCGGTGGCAGCCAGGTCTTCGGCACTCACGGTCCCGCACCCGGACGAACTCGCCGAGACCGGCGGTGGGCCGATACCGCTCCCGACCGAGGTCGAGGACTTGCCCGGACAGCGGGTCGGTGATGATCCGCCGCAACACCGTGCCCGGCCCGGCCGCGATCTCCCGCGCCACCCCGGCGGGCAGATGACCATGCCCCGCCAACTCCGCCGGATCATCGTTGAGACCGAGATAGGTGGCCAAGTCCATGTACAGGAACACTTCGGTGCGTTCGCTCGCGCCGCCCTGGCCGCCGAGCAGGAGATCGAGGGCGACGTCGGCGCGCAGCTGGTCCAGGGTGCGGGTCTCGCCGCCGGCTCTGAGCGCCCTGGCCTCGCGATCGATCCGCCGGTAAGCGGCGGTCACTTTCTCGACCGGGCCGTCCTCGACCTCGATCGACGCGACCCCGGTCTCCCCCTGCCGCATCGTGAGACGACGACCCTCCCGATGACGCTCCGCACGAGTCTCGGCACCCTCACGATCGACCGAGATCGCCGCATGACTCGCCGCCTTCCGGATCTGATCGGCGTTCCTCCCCGGTAACCGATCCTCCAGCAACGCATCAGCAGCGAGCGCGTTCTCATCCGACAGCCACGCCGTCGCCGCGGCGACCTTCATCGCACCGAAACCACTCAGTTGACCTTGGTCCATCAGGTGCAGGGTGCGGGGCAGACGGGTGATCAACGCCTCCGCGGCGGCGACCATCGCCCCCGCGTGATTGTCCACAAGAGACAGAGCGAACGCGACCTCCTGCACCACACTCCGCACGCCGTCTCGATGACGGTTCAGCTGAGCGAGCGCCCGGAACCGGACCGCCTCCAGCTGCGCGATCCCCGCCGACGCCGCCTGCGCGAGAGCAACACAATCGCTGTCCTCCAAGGAAAAGACAGCACCGTTGACCGACACCAAGACGTCCGGGTCGATGAGTTCTCTGAGTTGCGCCACAGAGGTGGCTTCGCGTGTGTCCACCCATCGAACATACGACCGAACACCGACACTTTTCGATCATCCAGACGCCACAAGGCGTCGCCGATTTCCGGCAACGAGTAGAGCCGTCCGGTGTCCGGCCAGGACCGGGAACCGAACAGCCCTATCACCCAGAAAACCCAGCCCAGCCGGCTCAGTTCGTGTCGAGCGCGATCGTGACATCCCCGATCGGCAACGGGAACTCGCCGACCTTGGTCGCCGCGCCCGTCAGCAGATCGACGGTGGTGAACACCGACGGGCCGGACGCCGGGTTGAGTACGGCGAACGCGCTCACCGAGGTCGTCTTGCCGTTGGTCAGATCGCTGAAGATGTCGAGGCCCGCGACGGGGCCGGTGTTGATGCCGAGCGCTCCGGTCGGACTCAGGAATCCGTTGTTGGCGGGAGCCTGGACGAGCACCTGGTCAGTGGCCGTGCCGATGTCGAACAACGTGGTCGCGGTGTCGGGGTTGAGGTCGTTGTTCGTGTAGGCGGCGGCGGTGACGCCCCGGGTGGGCCCGCCCGCCGGTGGAGTGGTCAGGATGGTGTCTTCGGTGGTGATGTGGTCGCCGAGGTTGTGCCGCAGGTTCTGGCCGGTGTCGCTGATCACCCGCAGCCGGTCGGCGGCCGGGTTGAAGTCGATGTCGAAGTCCTTGCCTTCCAAAGGAACACTCAGTTGCGAGACCTTCGTGACGACGACGTCGGGTGTCGTGGGCGGGGTCGAGATCGTGTAGATGCAGCCGTTGTTCCCCAGCCCGTACATCAGGCCGTTCTGGACCCGGAAATCGATCCCGATCAGGCCGCTTTCCCCGCAGGTGAGGCCCTGTACGAGCCGGACCCAGTTGAGCACGTGGGGCGCGGTGGTGTTGAAGTAGGCCATCAGCTTGCCGTCCGACGAGATCGCGAACGCCCACTGACCGGCGGCCTGTGCCGAACTCGTGTTCGCGGTGCCGACGACGAGCGCCGCCGCGACGGTCACCGTGGTGGCCGTCGCGACCATTGCTCTCTTCAGCCGTTCCTTCATCAGTACTCCCCTCGCCGGAAACTGGTGTGATCACAAGCTATTGGGCGGCACTGGACGGCCATTGGACGTCGATTGGATCCGGCGTCCGGCGCCTTGCGGGTGCCGGGAAGCGGCGGAACAGTGGAACGACGACGGATTCAGGGGGAGCGATGACGATCAAGAACGTTCTTGCCGGTTCGGTGGTCCTGTGGGCAGGCCTCACGTTCGCCGCCACCGACGAGGCGAGCGCCGCCCGGGACTGCGCGTCCGGGGTCAGGACCATCAAACCGGTCGTACTCGAAGAACCCGGGAAATGGACCTATACCTACAATCTTTCGTGGTGCGCGGACGGTGGGGCGGTCGTCTGGGTCGTTCCCGCGGTGACAGCGCGGGTGCACTCCGCGGCCTGCCGATGGATCGGCCGGATAGAGGAGTCGGTGCGGCCGACCAAGGACGAACGCGGCCGGTGGACCGCCTTCGACATGAGCGAGTTCTCCTGCACGGACAACGCGGGCAAGGAACACGGCGTCAACCCGTGGGTCGTCGTCACCTTCGAGCCCGCGGGCGCGTACGACACCACAAGCGGCATCGCCGCGGCGTGAATCAGGCGCGAAGGATCGCCTCGACGGCGGCCGCCGCCCGTTTTCGCAGCGCGCCGTAGCCCGCCTGGCCTGCCAGAGCGAGCGCCTGCCGGGCCTGGCCGAGGTCGCCGGTGGCGGTGGCGAGCCCGATGAGCGCGTCGACCTCGGGGTACCGGTCGCCGGTTTCCCGCAGCAGGGCCAGGGCTTGCCGGTACCGGCGGACGGCGTCCTGCCGATGGCCCGTACGCCGATGCACGCTCGCGAGCGCGACGAGCGCTTCGCCCTCACCTCGCGGTTCGCCGGTCTCCCGCGCGAGCCGCAGCCCGTCGCGCGCGTGGTCGAGCGCGTCGGTGAGGCGGCCGAGATCGCAGTACACCGAGGCGAGCCTGCCGAGCGTTTCCGCCTCCCCGGCGCGGTTCCCGGCCGCCCGGTGCAGCACGAGGGCCTTGGCGAGCAGCCCGGCCGCCTCGGTGGCACGGCCGCGGGCGTGCTGCACCTGGCCGAGGTTGGCCAGGTTGATCGCCTCCCCGTAGCGCGAACCCATCCCGCGATACCGGTGCAAGGCCTGGACGTAGTGCATCGCGGCCTTGGGCAGGTCGCCCATCTCCCAGTGGACGAGCCCCAGATTGCCCAGCGCGACGGCTTCCCCGGCGGGTCTGCCGGCGCGCCTGCTCAGCTCCAGCCCGCGGGAGAACCGCACCGCGGCGGCCGGAAGCCGCCCGGACTGCCAGTACGCGCAACCGAGGTTGCCCAGCACGGCGGCCTGCGCTTCCACCCAGTCCGAGCGCCGGGCGAGCACGAGCGCGCCGGTGTAGTGCCGGACGGCCTCCCGGTACCGCCCCTGACGGAAACTCAAGTCCGCCAGGCTGAACCGGGCGGACGCGCGGGCGCGGGGATCGCCGTCCTCCTCGGCGGCGGACAGCGCGGCCCCGGCGGCCGCCCGCCATTCCACCTGGCGCACCGACATCCAGAAGTAGCCGCGCAGGGCGTCGGCCAGCAGCCAGGCCACCGGACGCGGCCCGTTCCGCGCCGCGTCCTCGACGACGGCGACGAGGTTGCCCAGTTCGGTCTCCAGCCATTCGGCCGCGTTCTCCTTCGCGGCGGTGGGCGCCGGGCCGTCGGGTACGGACAGCGGAACCCGGAACATGTGCGGGTACACCAGCTTCGCCGCGCTGTCGACGCCGCGCAGGTACCACTCGTGCAACCGGCGGCGGGCGGATCCGCGTTCGGCCGGGGATTCCCGCGACGTCAGGCGATCGGCGGCGTAGCGGCGGAGCAGGTCATGGAAGTGGTAGCGGTCCGGCGCGTGCTGCTCGACCAGGTGCGCGCCCGCGAGCGTGTCCAGGATCGGGCCCGCCCGCTCGACGCCGGTGAGGACCTCGACCGCCTCGGCGCCGATGTCGTTGCCCGGCACCAGGCTCAGCAGCCGGAACACCCGGCGCGTTTCCCCGGGCAGGGCCGCGTAGGAGAGGTCGAAGGCGGTCCGGACGGCGATCTGCTCGTCGCCCGGCACGGTGAGCGCGGCGAGCAGATTGCCCTTGCGCAGCTCGATGGCGTAGTCCTCGATGCCGTGCCCGGGGTAGTCGGCGAGGTTGGCAGCGGCGATCCTCAGCGCCAGCGGCAGATACGAGCACAGCCCGGCCACCTCGGCGGCCGCTTCGCGCTCGGCCCGGATCCACTCGGAACCGAGCACCCGCGCGAGCAGTTCCAGTGCCTCGCCGGGATCCAGCATGCCCAGGGTGAGCCGCCGGGCGCCGTGCAGGGCGACCAGCGCGGTCATCCGGTCCCGGGCGGTCACCAGCACCAGACAGCCCGGCCCGGCGGGCAGCAGCGGCCGGATCTGCTCCACGCCGTCGGCGTTGTCCAGCAGTACCAAGGCCTTCCGGTCGGTCATCAGCGTCCGGTACAGCGCGGACGCGGTCTCCGTGTCCGCGGGCAGGCGTTCGGCGGGGACCTCCAGCGCGGACAGGAACCGGGTGAGCACTTCGAGTGCCGTCGCGGGCGGCCCTGGCGAATGGCCGCGCAGGTTCGCGTAGAACTGCCCGTCGGGGAACCGGTCCTTGACCCGGTGCGCCCAGTGCACGGCCAGCGCGGTCTTCCCCGCCCCCGCCGTCCCCGTGATGGCCGCCAGCGCCACTGCGCCGCCGGAGCCGCCCGCCTTCGGCACCAGTTCGTCCAAAATGGACAGTTCAGTCGTCCGGCCGGTGAACCCGGGCGGTTCGGCGGGCAGCTGCCGGGGGACCCGGGCCGAGGGACGCGGGCCGGGCGGCGATTCCCCGTCGTCGAGCAGGGCGGCGTGCGCCACGAGGAGTTCGGGTCCGGGTTCGACCCCCAGTTCCTCGACGAGCCGCCCGCGAACCTCTTGGTAGAGCCGGAAAGCCGTCGCCCGCTGGCCCGCGCCGTGGTACGCGCGGATCAGCCGGGCCTGCGCGGGCTCGTCCAGCGGCTGGTCCGCGGCGGCCTCGACCAGCTCGGTCAGCACTTCGTCGGGGGCGCCGATGGCGAGCATCGCGTCGCCGTACCTGGCGAGCAGCGCACGGCGTTCCGAGATGAGCGCCACGACCTTCGGATGCGTTGTGAGCGAGGGGATGTCGGCCAGCGGTTTGCCGCGCCACCGGCGCAGGGCCTCGCCGAGCAGGGCCGCGGCACGGGCGGTCTCGCCGTCGCGCTGGGCGTCGTTCGCTTCGGCGGCGAGCCCGCGGACGTGGGGCAGGTCGATCTCGACGGCGTCCCAGCGCAGCGCGTAGCCGCCACCGACATACGGCAGGATCTCGCTCCCCGAGCGGGACGGGCGATCGGGTTCCAGCAGCCGACGCAGGTGTTTGACGTGGGTCTGGAGGACGTTCACCGCGCTGCGCGGCGGCCGTTCGCCCCAGAGCGCGTCCACCAGGTCCTGCTTGGACATCGCCTCGCCGCCGGCGAGGACCAGCAACCCCAGGACGGCGCGTCGGCCCGGTGGGCCGAGGTCGACTTCCGACCCGTCGAGCCATACGCGCAGCGAACCCAGCACCTGGATCCGCACAGCCGTCGGCGCCACCGGCAGGAACGTAGCGAGCCGTCCCGCGCCGCACAAGGACGAACGGCGGAAAGGGCCCCGCTGCGCCCGGCTTTGGGGCCGCTCAGGCTAACGCGGTTCGGCGGGCAGGAGGTCGTGACCGTTCCAGGTGAACCGGGCCGTGGTGACCGCGTCGTCGCCGTCCCCGCCGGTGATGAGCTGGTGGATCCCGACGCCGCCGAGTTCGGCGTAGGTGCACCACTCGTGGTCCGACGTCAGCATCAGGTCCAGGTCGAGCGCGGACAGCAGGGCGAACACCTGCCCCCGGTTGGTGGTGTCGACACCGACGAACACCTCGTCGAGCAGGATCACCCTCGGCGCCTCGGGCGCGGCCTGATAGTGCGCGGCGACGGCGGCGAACAGCGGCAGGTGCAGCGCGATCGCCTTCTCCCCACCGGAAAGCGCGCCGTGCAGCTTCTTGGTCAGCAGTTGCCAGCCCGCCCCGTTCGCGCGGTCCACCTTGACCACGAACCGGTGCCAGGACGTGTAGTCGAAGACCTGCGCGAGCTGCTGCTCCCAGCTGGTCGCGGTGTCGTCCGCCTTCGCCTGTTCGACGCGTTCACGGAAGAACTTGTGCAGCGAGACGCGATCCTCGGCGGTCAGCTCGTCCGGATCCTTCAGCAGCAGGTCCCGCGCGGTCTTGGTACCCGGCGGCAGGTCGGGGGAGACCTGCCAGACCAGCCGGACGGCGACCCTGGACGCGGTCCGCACCCGTTCCAGCCGCGCGTTCATGCGATCGACGAGGTCGTTGGCCTGCCGGATGCGGGCCGCGAGATGGCGGCGGGTGTCGCCGGTCAGCGTCTTGTCGAACAGGTCGCTCTCGCGGCCGGTGATCTCGTGCCTGCTCTGTTCCGCTTCCGCGTAAAGGATCTTCAGCAGTTCGGCCGCGCCGACCCGCAGCCCGTCGACGACGGCGGTGAAGATCTGGACGTCCTCGTCGGTCTCCAGATCGAGTTCCGCGCGCGAGCTGAGCGTGTTCCGGCAGGTGTGCACGGCCTCGGAAAGCCGGTGCAGCGCCTCGCCGAGGTTGCCCGTCGCGTGCGGCACGGACGGCCACGCCGCGGCCACCAGACGGGCCGTGTCGAGCGCCGCCCGCACCCCCTCGGAGGCGGACAGGGTGGCCTGGAACTTCGGCAGGTCCTCGATGCCGCCGTCGGCGGGGAAGACCCCGGTGGCGAGCTTCCGGAACCGAAGCGCGGCGGCGTCCTGCTTCTTGGCGGCGTCCTCACGGGCCCGCGCGTCGTTCGTGCGCCGGACGCCGAGGGCGCCCAGCGCGACGGCCAGCTCCTTGGCGTCGGAGTTCGCGGCGCGGAGTTCGCCCGAGAGCTCGCGCAGTTTCGTGCGCAGGCCGTCGATCTCGGCGAGCACCTCGCGCGAGCCGGTGCCGACGGATCCCTCGATCGCGTCCAGCATCGCGGTGAGCTTCGTGCGCTCGGCCTCCGCCTCGGCGGCCTCGTCCTCACGGCGGACCGCGTTCCCCGCCGACCGGTCCGCCTGTTCGGCGAACGTCCCGGCCCGCTGGGTCGCCGTGAACAGGTTCCCGTGTTCGTACAGCCAGTTCTCGCCCTGGTCGGAGTAGGTGCGCAGGGCCGTGGCGAGCGCGGCCAGCGGCGCGCGTTCGGTCGGCAGCCCGTGGTCGGACGCCTGGCCGGTCAGCTCGTGCAGGGCGGTCTTGGCTTCGGACTCCAGCGCCGAGACGGCCGTCTCCCGGTGCCGGACGGCGGCGTCGGCGGCGGTCAGGTCTGCCTCGGCCGTGGTCATTTCCCCGGTCGCGGCAAGGAGATCGTCGTGACCGGGGCGGGCGGCGCGTTCGATCTTGATCAGCTCGCGCCTGCCGCGCAGCGCGGCCAGTTCGCCTTCCAGCTCGGCGATGCTCTTCTCACGGCCGGTGATCTCGTCCCGCAGCTCGGCGATCCGGCGTTCACGGGCACGCGAGCGGGCGGAAGCACCGATGTAGGACGGGGCCTCCTTCGCCCAGCTGCCCGACAGGCCGCCCATCCGCCAGCCGCCGTCCGCGCCGATCGCGGCCGGGCCGGTGGGGAGTTCGTCGTCGAACGCGATCACTTCCAGCACCCGCCGGACCTTCGCCGGGGCGACCCCGGCGTCGGGTTCCGGTACGAG
This sequence comes from Amycolatopsis speibonae, assembly GCF_042647925.1. NCBI lineage: Bacteria > Bacillati > Actinomycetota > Actinomycetes > Pseudonocardiales > Pseudonocardiaceae > Amycolatopsis > Amycolatopsis speibonae. The sequence goes on along the minus strand of NZ_JBHRWK010000024.1, from coordinate 201,995 downwards.
GACGTCGGCGAGCGAACGGCCGGAGGCCACCGGCAGCGTCCCGGTTTCGGCGAGCACGTCGTGGCCGTCGACGACACCGTGGGAGTTCACCCAGGCGTCCAGCAGCCCGGCGCCTTCGAGCGCGGCTTCGATTCCGGCGTGCGCGCTTTCCGGGACGGAGCTCGCGAAATCGACCAGCCGCCACAGCGGTGCGCCGCGCATCTCGGTCCGGTCCGCCGTCCTGGTGCGCGGCGACTCCGGCTTGAGGACGTCCTCCGTCTCGAGCACGCCCGCCTCGACGAGGAGTTCGTCGTGCTCGGTGCGCGCGGTGGCCAGCGCGGTACCGGTCGCCGATTCCCGCCGGATGATGTCTTCGAGCACGGTCTCGGCGACCGCGCTGATCCTGCCCAGCAGCGCGACTTCCGCCTCGGCTTCCCGCACGAGCGCTTCCACGTCGGGGAACCGCAGCTCGCGGCAGCCGATCGCCCATTCGGCGAGCCGGGTCCGCAGATCGCTCAGCGCGAGTTCGCGGGTCGCCGTCGTGAGGTCCAGTTTCTCCTGTGCGGCCGCGAAATCCGACCTCACCCGGTCCAGGTCCGCCTCGGCCTGGTGACGGCGTCCGACGGCGCGTTCGTGCTTGTCCAGTGCCCGGCCGAGGGTCTCCACCTGGTCACGTTTGCCGCGGACGGCGGCCTGCAGCAACGGGCGGAGCCGGGCCGCCCCGCCCAATCCGGCGACGAGTTCGTCGTGCACGCCTGCCAGGTTCGCGCGGGTCGCGGCGGCCCGGACCTCGGTCTCCTGCGCACGGACGAGGTCGGCCTGACGCTTCACCACCTGTTGCGCCGCTCGCGAGCGCTCCTCGTCGGCGTCCGCCTCGGTCCGGAGCCGATCGGCGTCCGCGCGGAGCGTTTCCGCCTTTTCCGTGGTGGACAGGGTCCGCTGCCGCAGCTTGTCGAGCTCCTGGCCCTTTTGGTACGACTCGGACTCGGTCAGCCCGGAAAGGCGGGCTCCGGTCTCTTCGACGTCCTTTTCGAGCTTCGCCGCGCGTTCCTCGGCTGTTTCCTTCTGCGCGGCGACCTCGTCGTGCTCCTCGGCCGAACGGCGGGCGGCCGCGGCGAGGTCGTCGAGTTCGGCGGTCGCGGCGATGAGGTTCGCCGAACCCGCGCGCAGCACACGCTGGGCGTAGGTCTTCTGCCGCGCGGCGAGCGCTCGGGTCGCGTCGACCTCGGTCTCCAGCGAACCCAGCCGCTCACGCTGCGCGTCGAGCCGTTCGAAACCCTCGGCGAGATCGGCGATCTCCTGCTGCCCCAACGGCGGAAGCGCGCGGGAGAGCAGGTTGGACAGCAGGCTCGGGTCGAGCCGCTGCGAGAGTTTGGGCATCCGCAGCTGGAGCAGCGCGGTGATCAGCGCGTCGTACCGCTGCTCGCTCAAGGTGGGGAACAGCTTCGCGCGGATCTCCGTGCGGTACTCGGCCGCGCCGGCGTGCACGGTGCCCTGTTCGCCGAGCGCCTCCTCCAGCGCGTTCTTGGTCAGCGGCTGGCCGGCCTCGTTGACCAGCGAAAGGCCGTCGCCGATCCGCAGCCCGGTGGTGAAGAAGTCGGCGTGCACCGTGCTGGTGTGCGTGCTGGCCTGCAGCCGCGCACCGCAGGTGAACCACTTGTCCCCGGCCATACCGAATTCGAGCCAGACGAACCCGACGCGCGTGGCGCCGGAAGCGCCTTCGCCCATCAGGTTCCAGTGCATGCTGCGTTCGCTCGTGCCGAAGGTCGAAAGCCGGTTCGCGCGCAGGCTCGCGTCGAACAGGAACGGCAGCAGCAGCTCCAGCGCCTTGGACTTCCCGCTCCCGTTGGGGCCGCGCAGCAGCAGGCGCCCGTCGTGGAACTCGAAGATCTCGTCGTAGTAGCGCCAGATGTTGAGGATGCCCGCGCGGGACGGGATCCACCTCGTCACGGTCACGGCGCCTCCTCGTTGCGGTCGGTGTACCTCGCGGCGGCCGGGAGCGGCCGGACGAGTTCGGCTTCGATGCGGACCAGCCCGAAACCGGTCAGCACCGCGAGCGCGTCGACGGTCAGCCGTCGCACGCCGTCCTTGCCCCGGTAGGTCTTGGCCCAGCGCGGGAACCGTTTCAGCAGTTTGGCGGTCGCCTTCTGCAGGTAGTCGGTCGTCCGCGGCTCGTCCAGCGCGTCGAGCAGCAGGAGCGCGGCCACCTTGGCGTTGCTGCCGTCGTCCGGGAACTTCTCGTCGGTGGCCAGCCCGTCGACGTCGACGAGCAGCACGCCCTCCGCGCGTTCTTCGAGGACGAAACCGCCCTGTTCCGCGGCGCGGCGCAGCAACTGGCGCCCGGTCGGCGACCCGAGGTACGCGCGCTCCTCCGCGGTCAGCTCGGCGAAGTACAGCACCGGGTCGTCGACGAGACGCCGGAAAACGGTGTGCCGGAGCCACAGGTTCCGCTGGACGTCCGAAGCGCTCGGCGTGTCCTCGTGGCGGCCCGACGAGAGGCCGTAGCGCTGCTCGTGCGACACCGCCTCCAGCAGTTCCTCGAACCGCAGCGCGACGTCGTCGGCGGGCACGGCCAGCTGCGACGGCCCGACAGGTGCGGCGAGCATCCGCAGCAGCAGTGTCGCGTCGACCCGGAACAGCACCTTCGCGGTGACGTCGTCCACAAAGGACTCAGTGTCGCCGTCGGCCGTTTGGAGGACGCCGTAGGACTCCAGCAGTTTGAGGACGTCCACGAACGCGAGCCGCTCGGCCCGGGAAGCGACGTCGAACGTGGTCACGAGGTCGTCGGCGGCGCTCGCGTGCGCGACGCGGCCGGCGAGCAGGCCGATGGTGGTCACCGGCACCGTGAGCAGTTCGGCCGCCGCCACGCACAGCAAGACGTAACGACGGCGGTCGAACGCCGCGCGCCCGGACCGCAGCCGCCGGGCGGGACGGCTGGGATCGACGGCCGCGCGGACCTTGACCAGCCGGGCGTAGCCGAGCCGGGGTTCGACGGTGAGCGTCCAGCCGCAGTAGTAGTCGAACCACTGCCGGATGGGTTCGCGGCGGCGGCGGATGAGGTCGAAGGTCTCGGGGGAGCCGCGTTCGCCGATCAGCGGCTTGGCGAGTAGCGCCCGGATCCCGCGCGCGACCTCTTCGCGTTCCGCGATGACCAGTTGGTTCGTGAGGCTCACGCACCGCCTCCGGCCGTGCTGATCTCGATTTCGTAGTCGGGGCCCCGGAAGACGCCGCTCGTGGTGGTCAAGCGGGCCACGGCGCCCTGGGGAGGTGGCCGGAGAACGATCTCGATCTGGCCGTCGGACGTCGTGCTCCGCCGGGTGCCGTCCGCGCCGACGGGGCTGCCCAGTGCCTGCCCCAGCAGGTCCAGCAGCCGCTCGAAAACGGTGTGGTCCAGCTTCTCGAACGCCGAAAGCCGCACGACCCCACCGGTGTCGAGCATGCTCCACGCCGCTTCGAGTTCGGCGCGCTCCTCCTGGGCTCGTACCGCTCGCGCTGCCCGGAGCGCGGTGACGTCGCGGACGCGTCCGGTCTTGGTGAACCGCTCGGTACGGCCCGCCGACCGGAGCAGTTCGGACACCTCGACAGGCGGCGCGTCGAGCCACGACGCCGTCGTGCTGACCACTTCCGGGTCCGCGTGGGCCAGATGCGCGTGCCGCGCGGAACTGAGCCCGAACATCGTGGACCACAGGCGATGCAGGTCCTCCTGCGCCGGGACGACGGTGAACCACCGCGCCAGCTCGCGGAAATCCGCGACCGCGCTGCTCGCGCGCCGCCGCGACTCGGTGATCCGGTCCAGCACCTGGAGGAGGGTGACGATCGCCCGCCGCGCGAGAACGTGCAGGTCCTCGACCCGCGGCTCCGCGCCGTCCTCGGGCAGGAACCACGCGCGCAGCCCGGCCCACCGCGCCTTGCGGACGTCGAGCCAGCGCTGATCCGGGCTCTGCAGGGCCGCACCGTTGAGCGCCCGCCGGTGCACCCGCTCGATGCCGTGGTCGTCGATCTCCTTGATGCGGGTGGCGATCGTGTGGGTGTGGTGCTCCAGGTCGTTCAGGAACTCCTGCAGATACGCGACGGTGGCCGCCTTGACCTCGTGGAACGTCACGAGATCGGCTTCGGCGTGCAGGAGCCGCTGGAGGTCGCCGTTGAAGCGCTTCGTGTTGTCGCGGAATGCCTCAAGATGGCTCTCGACCTCGGCGAGCGTGCTGAACACGCGCCGGTCGGTGCCGTCTTCAAGCTGCTTCGCGAGCTCGCCGAGCCGCTCACCCAGCGCGTCGAGGGTGGCCGTCTGCAGGGCGCCGGTGGCGTTGAGCACCTCGTTCGCGCGGACCACACCCGCGTACGCCGCTTCGCCCTGCCTGGTCAGCGAGTACTGGAGATTGCGGCGCTCGTACTCGGACGCCGTCCGATAGTCGCCCGCGTGGTTCTGGACGACGTCGAGGTGGCTCTGGCTCCTCAGCTGGTCCAGCGCCCTGACCAGCTCATCGTCGTCCAGCGTCTCCAGCCAGCCGGCCGCTCGCAGCTCGGTGCGGACGTCGTCGATGCCGAGCGCCGTCTCGAGTCGCTCGTTCGCCTCACTGAAGGCATGAAGGATCGCCAGGGGGAGCCCGGATCTGCTCCCGTCGGTGAAACGGAACAGCTCGGGCGGTACACGGAACGGATCCATGCGTCCTCCGGCGGATGGTGCGTGGATCTACACGTTAGGGGGTCACCCAGACGAGTCCGAACGGCCCATCTTTTTAACGCTGAGTACTCACGTGGTGAACAACTCGAGGCGCACCGTGGTCCCTCGCAAGGTGACCTCGCGGTACACACGACGGCCGTCGACGAGCTGGTCGTCCCGCATGACCCCGGGTGCGAAGCGCGACGCTTCGAGCAGCTTGGGCACGTCCTCCGCCGGAAGGGACAGGACGACCACGTATCGCGCGTCGATGCCCCGGTCGTACCGCGTCTCCAGCACCTTGCCGCTCGCGGGCATCGAGATCCCGCCGAACTTGAAGGCCTCTTCGGGCTTTGGGGCTTCTTGTGTCGTCGCGCAGCCGGTCAGCAGGAGGGCCAGAGCCGCGAGCAGGAGCTTCACCCAGTGTGAGACGCGCGGGGGACGTAAGCGTTCCGTCAACTTTCGGCGATCAGAAGCTCCCCGCGGTCGAGTGGTGAGCCTCGGGAGACTACTTCCAGTAGCTCGGCGAATCTCTCGAGCATCACCCGATGCTCGTCGGCGCGTCCGGTGAAAGGCTTCTTGCCTGACCAGCGGAGCCACCCGCCGTCCGCCATGGTGCCACCCTCGAGAGTCGAGAACGGGGCGTCCGGTGTTCCCTCGCCGTGCAAGGTCTCAGACCTGGCGTCGAAGAACTCGGAAGCCCGCGTGGGGTCCACGTCTTCGACCAATGCCGCAGCCGCGCGCAGGTCCGAAACGATCGAGCACCGGCTGGGAGACGAAGCCGACCGCAGTATGAACAGGGCGAGATACTCCATTGGCGAAGTGTTCCGCAGCGGCTCTGTTCTCAGAGTGAAGCCGACAAACCCGGCTGGGTCTCGTGCGGGGTCCGGCATGCTTCGCAACCGAAGGCCGTGTCCGCCGGAAAGCGAGAAGTACGGCATGCCCAAGGCGGACATCATGACAGCGGCCACGCGGCGCGCTTGCTGGTCCGGAAACTCCGGTGGTACGGCCGCTAGACGGACATAGCGTCGAAGAGCACCCATCGCAGGCCTCCGCTGATCATCGCGTCGTCAAAGCTCTCAGACCATGGAACGCGCCTTCCCGCCTCAGGGCAGGGCTGTATGCGTGATCGGCAACAAGTTTGCGGAACTGTCAAATTGCGATCCGGGCAACGCTCTACTGATGTGGCGGTTCGGTGCGAGACCATCGCCAGGGAGGTCGCCATGGACGCACTCCACCCGTTTTGGTCGTCGCCCGAGGTGCTGCACGCCGCCGCGACTGCCCGGTACGGCTGGTTGACCAGGGCCGTCCGGCACGCTCGCCGGCTCACGCTGGCGCAGGTGGCGAGCCGTTGTCACCTCTCCTTGAGCACGTTGTCGAGGATGGAGACGGGCCAACGCAAGCTCATCGATGTCCATTACTTGCGGACCCTCTCCGAGGTACTGGAAATCCCGCCGCACCTCTTTGGTTTGGCGCCCGCATTCACCGGCGCGGCGCAAATGCGCGAAGATGGCACGCCGGTTAATGTCGGCACTGCTATCTCCGGTGGACAGGACGGTGACGAGGCGATGCGGCGACGACAGGTGCTCGCGGGGCTGGTCGGTGTCACGATCGCCGGGGTCCTGCCCGGCACGGCGCGTGCTTCCGCCGACGAGGAATCTCTGGAAGCACTGCTACTGGCGAAGTCGCAGTGCCCGGCCGTGCCTGTACCACTGGTCACGCTGTCACAGGCGCTCGCCGGCGCGCAGAGAAAGTTCGAAGCCTGCGAGTACGCGGACCTCAGTCACGTGTTGCCTCAATTGATAGCCACCGCACACGCGAGCAAGGACGCGTCCGTCGGGCAATTGCGGGAACGGATGTCCGCGGCACTTGCCAGGGCATACCTGCTCGGTTCGGAACTGGCAGTCAAGCAACACCGTGATTGCGTCGCCCGAGTCGCCGCCGATCGGTCTCATACGGCGGCCGAGGCCAGTGGCGACCCGCTGGTGATCGCCGCGAGTTCCCGGGCCATCGCGATCGGAATGCGGCGACACGCTCTCAGTGCTCCCGAGAAGATCGACAGGGATGCCGGTCTGAACGGTGCGATCACGATGCTCACCAGGACCGCTCTTGATCTGGGAGCCGATCGAGGCGACCCGCCGGTTTCGCAACTCGCGTCCTACGGCTCGCTCTTGTGCACCGCGAGCTATTCGGCGGCCCAGAACGGGAACACAGCTCAAGCCGTTGCGCTCATCGAAGAGGCAGAGGACGCGGCGCGGCGGTTCAAGGCCACTGGAAACGGAATGGGCAACGCACAATTCAGCGCGACCACCGTCGCCGTCTATCGCATCGGTGTGCACACCACCCTCGGTGACACCGCGCGGGCGCTGACCTATTTCGACTCGGTCGATCCACGGCGACTGCCGAGCGCAGAGCGACGCGCGCGAGCGCTCGTGGACGGCGCGCGAGCCTGGAAGGAGCACGGCGACGTCGAGCGTGCGGCGGGTGCGCTGCACCACGCCCATGACTGTGCACCTCAGGAGCTCGGCAGACCGTCGGTCCAACGGCTCATCACCGCCATGGTCGATTCACCTGGGCGTACTCCGGCTGTCCTCTCCGCGCTCGTTCGTCGGACTTAAGCGTTCCGTCACACTTGGACGGGGATGACAGGGGCGGTGCGACGCGTTGTACTGGGTGTCAACGACCAGAGGAGATCAACAGTGACGGAAAAGGCTGTTCTCGCGGGCGGCTGCTTCTGGGGCATGCAGGACCTGTTCCGCCGGCACCCCGGAGTCGTCTCCACCAGGGTCGGCTACACCGGCGGCGACGTGCCGAACGCGACCTACCGCAACCACGGCTCGCACGCCGAAGGCATCGAGATCGTCTTCGACCCGGCGAAGTTGTCCTATCGGCAGATCCTGGAGTTCTTCTTCCAGATCCACGACCCGACGACGCGCGACCGCCAGGGCAACGACATCGGCGCCAGCTACCGGTCGGCGATCTACTTCACCGACGACAAGCAGAAGCAGGTCGCCGAGGCGACGATCGCGGACGTCGACGCCTCCGGCAAGTGGCCCGGCAAGGTCGTCACCGAGGTGACCCAGGCCGGCGACTTCTGGGAAGCCGAGCCGGAGCACCAGGACTACCTGGAGCGCATCCCGAACGGCTACACCTGCCACTACGTGCGGCCGGAATGGCAACTGGGCGAGCGCTGATCGCGTCCCGGCCTGCTCCTTCAGGGCAGGTCGGGATCCGGGTGTTCAGCGATGGCGAACTTCTCCAAGCCGAGCATGCGGACAAACCTATCGCTGCACAGCGAGGCGCTGATTGGCCTCGTCGAGGCTGAAGCGCGCAGCGTCGAATCGGCTCGGGTCATCGAGACCGAGCCAGCCGACTATGTCCTGGTGCTCTTCGTGGCCAGGCTCGCCGAGGATCTGGATCAGCCGCGCGTAGCCCCCGGTGCCGCCGACGTCCTCCGGCGGGCACGCCGCTTGGCCGGCGACGCATCGCGGATAACGCCCGTCGGCCGTGGCGACCTTGGCTTCCTCGACGAGGATCTCGTGGTCCCAGCTGTCGCCGAAGTCGTAGTTGTACTCGAGACGGCCACCAGGCTTCACCAGGTCCTTCAGCCGCACTTTCCTTTCGTCGCGGTATTGCAGTTCAGGCTCGGCTTCGCCGTAGTGCGTCTCTCCGTCGAGGAAGTAGTGCAGGTGGTAGTTTTCCCAGCCCATCGCGGCCTGGATGACCACATGCAGCCGGTCGAGCCGGATGTCCGCCGGAACCAGCACCCGCCGCCACACCGGGAGCCCCTCGATCTCCAGCAGAGTGATCTTGACCTGGTAGATCGGATCACCGGCCTCCGGCATACCCAAGAGCCGTCGCATACCCGCCCGACCGAGATCGGTCAGCTCAGCGGATTCGTCCCGGAGGGTCACCGCCCCCAATCGCCGCAGGGCCTCGAGTACCTGCTTGGTGTCGCGGTCGGTCGTGATGCGCAAGGTTTCGAGCTGGAGTTCGGTGAGATCGTCAAGGACGTAAGGCGCACTCACCACGTTCCAGACCGTCGTGCACAAGCGCGCGATGTCGACGGCGCCCTCAGCGTTGTACAACGAGGTCAAAGCCGCGCGACTACCGTCGGCGAACTCCGGGCGCAGCAGTGACTCGCCGAATCCCGGGCGCAGGAATACCTCGCCCACCTGGTCGAACCTGGTGAACAGTGCGAGCCACAGCTTTTGCGGGTCATCGAGAAGCGCCTGATTCTTCTTCACCTGCACCAACCGTTGCCCGGTCTTGCGGACCAGCCCCGCCACCTTGGCGCACTCCACGACGAGCATCAGGTCGAGCAGACGCTCGCTCGACCTGGTTCGGTACACGTGGTCGCCGATGGTCTGCTCGAGCACGTCGCTGGTGCCCAGCAACGGCACCAGTGCTTTGGCGTCAGCCAAGGTGAGACGCCCGGTCTGGGTGAGCTTGCGCCCCGCGCCCACCCATTCGGTGAACGCGCGCACCTGCTCGACCAGTTCAGCCATGTCAAACCTTCTCTGTTCGTAGTCGCGCGGCGTTGTCGAGAAGATCGGCAACGGTTCGCCGTGGAGCGGCGGTAGCCGTGGTGTGGATGTCGCGGAATCGGCGAAGCAGCTCCATTCGCACGGTCGTGCCGGGTTCTCGAACGACCCGTGCCAGAAGCTCGTTCTTCTCGGCGAGCGGCAGCTTCTTTATCCAGGCCATCATCTGGTCATCCGCGGCGCCGGCGAAGGGTGGGCTGGTCCGGGCCGCGCTGGCGAGAAGTTCGTCGTCGAGGCGGAGGAAGTCGGCGAACGCTCGTTGCGGCGCGGTGAGCGTGGCCAGGCCAGGCGGCACAAGCGGCTCAAGGCTTTGGTCCGCGTCAGGCTCGAAGGCGTTTTCGTCTCGCTCCCAGTCGCCGTAGCCGGCCAACCAGGCGAGATAGAGGGGGCGGAGATCGCCCGCCGCGAGTTCGGTGCGGACTCCCACGGTGGCTGACAGCCGTGCTTCGGCCTCGTAATTGAATTCGAAGTCGTCGGACTCGTCCTCGCTCGTCATGTCGAGTACGAGGAACTCGTCCGCCGTCCAAGCAGAAAGATGGTGGCCGACGCGGTAGTCCTCGACCGTGTCGAGATCCAGGACGTGACGTGGCAGGCGGAACATGAGCCGGCGTGTTCCCCAGTTGCTCACATAGACAAGGGCGGCCTGCTGACGTTCGTCCAGCGGACTGTCGATCGCGAGGAATTCGTAGTACTGGTATTCACTCATCGTTTGACTTGGCCGATCCTTCAGGCTGTTGTCCGTCGAGTCGACAGGTTAGTCACCTTGCCAGGAGCAGCTCCTGCAGCCCCGTTTTGATCTGCTTCGGCGTCATGCCGTTTTGCCGCTGGTAGACGTACTGCGCCGCGGCGAGCGGCGCCAAGATCGCGTCCGCCCGGAAGTGCGCGTCGACGTCCGGCTCGATCTCGCTGATCAGCGAGACCAGGTGACTGTGGTGGAGCCGGTACGCGCCCGTGACGAACCGCGCCATCGGCGTCTCGGTCTCCGCGACCATGAGCAACTCGCCATGCGTCTCGAGCCTGTCGACGTACGCGTCCGTGAACGCTTTGAGCCGCTCTTTTGGTGGCGCTCCAGGGCCGAGCGGCGGCGGCCCGCCGATGAATGCCTCCTGGAACTCGCGCTCGTTCTCGTCGAGCAACGCCTGCGCCAACGCACCCTTGTCCGGAAATCGGCGATACACGGTGCCGATCCCGACGCCCGCCTCCGCCGCGACCTCGTCCAACGCGAGCCCGTCGATCCCTTTGGCCGCCACAAGCTTGGCCGCCGCGCGGACGATCTTCTGCCGGTTGCGAGCCGCGTCCGCCCGCTCTACCGGCCCGGATCCTGCGATGGGAAGCACTCCGTGAGCTTAGTCGGTGGACAAGTGGAACTTTCTCCAGTTAACTAAGTGGAGGAACTTCCACTTAAGGAGACTCGGATGTCCGTCGAACACTTCGCCAGCAGTGATGCCTCAGCCTGGTTTCAGCGACTTGACCAGCAGATCTTCTTGGCCGACGTCCTCTCACAGGACAGTGGCGCGGCTATGTCCGTCGGCTTCGGGCGCTACAAGAAGGGGGAGAAGAACCCGTGGAAGATGACGTACGACGAGGCCCTCGTCATTACCTCCGGAGTCTTTACCGTGGAGGGTCCTTCGGGCTCGGTGACGGCACGGGCCGGTGAGGTGATCTACCTTCGGGCCGGGACCGAGGTCGTCTACGCGGCCGATGAGGACACGGAACTGGTCTACGTCACCTATCCGCACTGGCTGGCGGCGACGGAGTCCTCCACTGAAGCGCATCGCCTCGACGACTTCCGCGAGGCGTGACAGCTAGTTCTCTGGGGCATTTGGCTGCGCGGTGGCAAGGCCGACGGCGAACAAGAGTCCATCGGCAACGGACTGTGCTTCGTCGACAGTCAATTCGAAGCCTTCTACGTTCCCTGGGAAAGCCAGGAGAACTATGGGAGCCGCCTCTCGAAGGCGCTGTTGCAGGTATACGGTCGCGAATTGGACGAAGTGTTCGTATTCGTCGCCGACGCGGCAGCTGTCCAATTCCTGAAGACTCAGTGGAGTAGCAGACTCCCACCTGCTGAAATGCAAACGATCTGGGGGCTGGTCGTATGCCTTGTGGGTTCCATGGCACCAGTGGGGGCAAGGTTCAGTCTGCCACCACGGGTGACCTGTCAGTGCGCAGGCTTCCGCCGCTTCGTCGGCGCACGCCCAAACGGCCGAAGAGTCCGGATGGTGCACTGGAATTCGTTGACCTTCAGGGGCGTCGTCGATGCCACACACGAGACAGACCGTTCCCTTGAGCTGGTCTGAAGACGGAGCGAGCGTATCTGGGAGTTCCGCGTTACGCGCCGCGACAGCTGTTATCTGATCGTTCATCGGCGGATCAGTGGTCGAGGTGTCCTGGTGTGAGCACAGCGGGGTGCAAGTGGCATGACCTCGCACCCGATCCGGGGAGCCTGATTCGGGTAGAGCTGTCACGGACATGATCCTCCGCTTCGATGTGGTGGTCCTGCATGGTGGAGTGGTCGGAACGGCCGCTCATTCACGAGACTCGGACGAACCAGAAGTGTGATGCGGATTTCACCAACTTCTCTCCGTGCTCAGGTGCGGTTTCGTCAGTTGATCAGTGACCGGTATGGCCCCGACCGCGCCGGCGCTCTCCGCGGCCTGACGGCCGTTTGTCGACGGAATTGATCACAGGCCACCGTGGCGTACCTGTACTTCTGCGCCATCCGGGTAGGGGTTGCTGACATCGGCGCCGTGTCGGTCGTAAAGTCGGACGCGGTCGGCCGCCGGGGAGGACGGGTGCTGGACGCGCAGAATCATCAGGGAAAGTTCGGCCACGACTATGTTCGCGCGCTCGCGTCCGCGGCCGGACTGCTCGTCTACGAATACGATCTTGACCGGGTGGGAATCGATCTCGGGTTCAGGTTTCCCGGTCAGCCGGGCGGTTTGGCTTCGCCTGCCATCGAAGTCCAGGTGAAGACGTCTTCGAACCCGAAAATGACCGGCGATGAATGGCATTACGACGGGCTCACGGAGCAGCAGTTCAACTGGCTTGCCGGACCCGACTTCACCGTGCCGCGCTACCTGTTCCTGTTGCCGGTACCGAACGATCGCAACGAGTACGCGCGGTTCGAAACCGGCGGGATGCTGTTGCACTACCTGGCGTTCTACCTGTCTCTTGAGAACGAAAAACCGATCGACGAACCCAGCACGAGTCGTCGGCGCAAGGTCAAGGTTCCGCTCGGCAACGTGCTGACCATCAAATCCTTGTTGCGTCTGTTGTTCGATCCTGCTCCGGCGGGAGCGGCGTGAACGGGCAGCTGTCCGTCGCCGATATCTCGAGCTACTTGGAACACGCCGGCTGGCGGCGACGGGAAGAGCTGTGGCGCGGTGCCGCGCTGTGGACGCATGTCGACGCCGACGACCTGCTTGTACCGGCACGTGACGGTATGGGTGACAGCGAGCTTCGCGTTGCCGAGATCGTCGAGGTGCTGGCGATCGCCGAGCAGCGGCCCGAGGATGAGATCGTCCGGGATATCAATTCCCCGGACGCGGACCAGCACTGGTACCGCACGTTTTCGACAGGTCTGCCGAGTGGGTTCACCACACTCCGGGATGGCGCGCAGGCGTTGAACGGCATGATCACCGTGTTCGGCTCGGCAGCACGCGCGGTGGTCGATGGTCCGCATTTCGCCTTCTCCGACGACGCCCCGGCACTGGTCAGCTCGCTTGTGGACCGCATTGAGCTCGCTCCGACCCGTGCGGGCAGCTACGTCTTCCCTGTCCGCGTCCCGCTGGGTGACGATCCGGAGCTGACCAGGCGGGTCTCCCTGCAACTGCTGGACGCGGCGGTCGCGGTCCGAGACGCGGCGGTATCCGGTGACCTGGCGGCGTTCGACAGTACGGTCTCCGCCGGGGTATCGGCGGAACTCTGTGAAGGCATGCGGAACCTGGCGGGAGCTGATGGCCGCGAGCCGTTCGAGATCGGCTTCCGCTGGGCTCGAGGACTGCCTGCCGAAGCCGCCCCGGTGAGTGTGACGTTTCCTGTGGGCAGTGCCGAAATCATCGCCGCGGCCGCCGACCATCTGCGACGTCGGAGCCCATCCGGGGAAGTCACCGTGACCGGCGTCGTCGAAGGCCTGCACGACCAGCCGGCTCACGACGACCGTTGGCGAATCCGCGTGCGTGGCGAGATCTCTGGCGTGAACGGCAGCCGTCGCGTGCTGTGGGCCCGCCTGAGCGGCCAGGACGCCTATAGCGCTGCGATCGCCGCGCATCAGGAGCGGCATCTGGTCCGCGCCCGCGGCGCGCTTTCCGAATCGGGCCGACGTGCGGAACTGATCACGGTCGACTTCGAAGTATTGGGCTGACAAGGGAGTACGAATGCCCGACAGGAAGCTGAACGCCAAGCAGCGGGCTGTGATGCTTGTGCTGATGGCCGAGGGGCGCGAACTGTCCAACACCGAGATGGACGAGCTGTACGGACTCCGCCTGACCGGCCAGGATCGCGAACAGCTCGACGACCAGGATCTGGTGACAAGCGGCCGATCGGGCAATGGCCCGTTCGTTCTCGGGTTGACCGACTCAGGGTGGGGCTGGTGTGCGGACGAACTCACCGCCGGTCGTCCGAATGCGTCCCGTCAGGAGTCCTTGGGCAAGGCTCTATACGCCGTGCTTGCCGGTCTAGGGCGCTATCTGGAGGACGTCGAGAGGGGCCTCGCGGACGTCTTCTCCTGCGTACCGGACGAATCCGTGGAGGACCGGATTCGCGCGATCTACCGGAAGCTCGCCGAACGACCGGGCGACTACGTCAGCCTCACAGACCTGCGGCAGGAGCTCAACGGTGTATCACGAGCGGAGACCGACAAAGCACTCCTGAACCTGAACCAGGAGGAGGGTGTGACTTTGGCTCCGGAGGAGGATCAGAAGTTGTTGGCTGAGCACGATCGGGCCGCGGCACTCCATTTGGGAACCCAGGATATTCATCTGCTGGCGATCGAGTCGTCATGACGCCGGATGAGCGGCGAGCACTCGAGGCGCTGCGCTTCAATTGGGCGTGGAAACCCGACGATGTGTGGGGTGATTCGCGATTCCATGTCGAAGGCATGCATGCCGAGGTGGACCGTGAGGTGCTGGCTGGTCTGCGGGATGCGAAGGAGGAAGCACCACGAAGTCCTATCGGCCTCGTGGTGCGCGGCCAACGTGGTGCGGGCAAGACCCACCTGCTCGGTTGGGTTCGCCTTCAGGCACAACGGGAAGGTGGCTATTTCTTCCTGGTCGACCTGGACCAGGTCAAGGATTTCTGGGCAGGTGTATCGCTGGCCGTGCGGCGCGACTTGTTGCGTGTCAACGGAAGTGGGGAAAGTCAGCTTACGGTTCTCTTGCGTCGTCTGGCGGCGAAGGCGGGGCTCGCACAGGAACGGACACCGGCGATCACGGGGGAGACTCGTCCGTCCAAAAAGGACATAGATGATTTTCTCAACGCGTTGCGCATAGTCGACCTGCAGGTGGCTGCGGAATGCCGGTTGACGCTGCGGGCCTTGGTGCTCTACGGATCGCCCGACGACGAGCTGAGCACGATCGGCGGGGACTATCTAGGTTCGTTCGACGAGTCGAGACCCGGCGAGCGTGCGGAATGGGGGATTCGCCCGTCTCCACGTGCCGCGCGGCTCGTCGTCCGTGACGTGTCCTGGCTACTGGCCATGACCGGGCCGACCGTGATCGCCGTGGACCAGCTCGATCCCATCGCCGCACAGTCCGGTCCCGACATCACCGGCACGCTCTCGCTTGAGCGGGTCGCACTGGGGCTGATGGCGCTCCACGACAACACCCGCCGGGCACTTTCGCTGGTCGCGTGCATCACGCCTACCTGGAAAAAGATCAAGGAGGCGGAGTTCGCCACGGCCGCCGACCGGTTTCGCGAGGTCGGAACGCTGGGCCAGATCGCGGACGCGGCGATTGCCCGCGAGATGGTGGTGCAACGGCTCGCCGTTCCTTATGCCGAGGTCGGCTTCGTGCCGCCGTACCCGACCTGGCCGATCGCGGAGCACGCTTTCGACGGCATCGAGAAGCGGTTCACACCTCGGGCGTTGCTGCAACGAGTCGACACACACGTGCGGTACTGCCTGCGCGTCGGCAAGGTGTCCGAATTGGATGGTCTGGACACTCAATCGGAAAAGCTCGAGGACGTCGTCCCGGCGCAGCGGGACCTTTCGTCTATGGACCATAAGTTCGCCGAGCTCAAGCAGAATTCTGACGTGCGTTCCGCGCTCGATTCGGCGCACGAGGACCGGATCATGCGGGAACTGATGATGGCGGCACTCACCGCATGGATGGTCGAGCAGGATGGTAGCGGCGTGGAGTGGAAGGTCGATCCGCCGTTCGGCACCAGGTCTCCGCTACTGCACGCGCGGCTCCGCCGGACGCTCGACGAAGAGACCGAGGCCGAGGCGCACTGGTCGTTCCGGGCGATCGCCCATCCGAACCCTCGGGCTGCGCAAACGAGGCTTCGCAATGCCCGTCTCGAATCGGGACTTCGTACGGACGGGACCCGGAACCTGGTGATCCTGCGCAACTCGAAATGGCCCGGGGGCCCGGTGACGGCCAGAGAGGTGTCTCTGTTCAAAGAGGGCGGTGGCCTCGATCTTCCGGTCACCGACGACGACCTGCGTACTTTTCGCGCGCTCGAAACGCTGCTGAGGGAGAAGCCGCCGGGGCTCGAGGCCTGGTTGATCGCCCGCAAACCGGCGACCGGAACCGAAGTGCTCGGCACGGTTCTCGGCACACAGGTCGAGGCGCGGAGCGCACCGGCGCCAGGGGGGCAGGCGAAAGAAGAACCGGAACTAGCCGATTCGAGGTGGATCACGGTAGGCGAGACCATGGCCGACGAATCACCTGTGAGGATCGCGCTCGAGGCGTTCAGGCGGCATACCGCGATCTTCGCAGGGCCTGGGTCCGGCAAGACGGTGCTGATCCGCCGTATCGTCGAGGAGTGCGCCTCGCGGGGGGTGTCGTCGATCGTGCTGGATCCGAACAACGATCTGGCTCGGCTCGGGGATCCCTGGCCAGAGCCGCCTCCGGGCTGGCAGCCCGGCGATGCCCGGCTCGCCGATGAGTATTTCGCTGGTACCGAAATCGTTGTGTGGACGCCAGGGCTGCAAGCCGGACGGCCACTGGGTTTCCAACCTTTGCCGGACTTCGCCGGTGTCGGCAAAGACCCGGACGACTTCAACCGAGCCGTTGAAGTCGCGGCGGCCACTCTCGCGCCGCGGGCGAACATCACTGGGCGGGGCAACAAGGCCGAGTGGAGCAAGGCGATCCTCCGTGAGGCACTGGACTACTACGCACGTCGAGGCAAGCGGAGCCTGGAGGGGTTCATCAGGCTGTTGGCCGACCTCCCGGAGGGCGCGAGCACCCTCGACGGCGCGCCCAAACTGGCGGCGGAGCTGGCGAAGTCACTGCACGCCGCGCGGGTCAACGACCCGTTGTTCGGCGGGTCCGGCGAGCCTGTCGAACCTGGCGTCCTGCTGAGCCCGTCACCGGGTAAGAAGTCGCGGGTCTCGGTGATCAGCTTCGTCGGACTTCAGACAGAGGAACAGCGGCAGGGTTTTGTCAACCAGTTGCAGCTGGAGCTGTTCGCGTGGATCAAGAACAATCCCGCTGGAGACCGGCCGCTCGGTGGCCTGTTCGTCATGGACGAGGCGCAAACCTTCGCCCCGGCCGGCGCGTCCACCCCGAGCACGCAGAGCACCTTGATGCTGGTCGCGCAGGCGCGAAAGTTCGGCCTGGGCATGGTGTTCGCGACGCAGGCGCCGAAGGCCATCAACAACCGTATCGCCGGCAACTCGGCGACGCAGTTCTTCGGGCAACTGAACGCACCCACCCAGGTGGCAGCGGCTCGGGGCATCGCTCAGTCGAAGGGCGGCACGCTGGACCACATCGGCGCGCTCAAGGTCGGACAGTTCTACGCGACTACTGAAGGCACCCGACCCCAACGGGTGAGGACGCCGAACTGCCTCAGTCACCACCCGAAGAGCGCGCTGACCCCCGAAGAGGTGATCAAACGTGCCACAACGTGATCTGAAGTGGACTTCCCGTATCGGGTGCGGGGAAGGGTGACGTCATGCGATGCGACGAAAGTCCCCTTCAGCCGCTAGCACACGAGGGCGCGTAGATCGTCCAGCAAGACAGGGAGAACCAGTTCCTCTTCGATGCGCACTTGGCGTCGCTCGAGCGCCGGTCGTAGTCCCGGATCCCAGGAGGCGTCCGCCGGTCTGCCTGCCAGCGGACCACCCGTCGCGGCCGTCGCGGTGTACGTCGCGGCATCGAATCGCCAGGGCTGCCAGGAGATCCTGTCCCGCAAGGTGTTGCCGATCCGGATGCCGCCCCAGTCGAAGTCACCGTGATACCTGAACCGGGCACCGTCCGCAGCCAGAAGATCGAGCAGCCGCCACACCGCGGCCGATGGCTGGCCGTTCACACAGACGAGGGGAGGGCATCCGGGGCCCAGCTCATCGGCCGCGGAGGCGAGCACGATCGGGTTCTCGCAGACCGACACGACCCCGGAGCCGACACCGAGAATCGCGGCGTTCAACTGACGTAGTGTCAGCACACACGGCTCTCCGGATTCCCTGGCCAGTGCCAGGATCCGGCCGGTCACCGTGTCCGCGCCACCGGACAAGCCGAGGCACAGCACGGACGAGGACAGCTCGTCACGGTGTACGCCGACCGCGGCCCAGGAAGCACGGCGTTCGCCCGCTGTTCCGTCTCCCACCGGTGGGGTGCCACGAAGGCACCTCGCCGCGGAGAGGACGATCGTCGCCAAGGGGCGCCCGTCGTCCAGGCCGTGCGCGTCGCCACTGGTTTCCGCGGCGAGGCGCCCCAACGCGATGCCCTTTGAGGGCAGCTCGGTGAGAACGCGGACCGCCGCGCTGGTCAACGCCGAAGCGGCCCCTGGATCGGAAGCCAATCTGCGAACCATGCCGGTGGAGTCCAACCAGCCGCGCCAGGTGGCCAGTTCCGGACGTTGTGCGGCCAGGTTGTCCAGGGGCTGATGAGCCGCTGCCCAAGCCACGGCTTCCCTCTCGCGGTCAGGCACGGTTCCGATCAGCAGCTTCGCCACGTCGGCGAGGCCGTCCGGCGCCGCACCGCTGCGGCGGAGTATCGCATCGACTTCGTCCAGAGAAACGCTGAGGGAAGTACCGGTTCCGGCTCGGCGACCAAGCAATCTTTCGATGGCTCTGCGCTGGTCATGTGTCGCCGAGCCGAGGGTGACGATCCCGCTCAACGGCTTGCCGTTGATCATCCGTCGGCGCAAGCGGTCGAGCAGCCACTCGGTTTCTTCGCCACCCAAGAGCCTGCGAAGGCGGTCAAGATCGGCCATCAGGCGCTCGGGACGTACGGAATCGGTCGTTGCTCCTGGACACGTTCGCGGCCGTTCCACCGCCAGGGCGTCACCAGCACGGCGTCGATTCCGTCGCGCCGGGCGAGCTGTGCGATGGCCAGACCGGGTACCTGCGGATAGCAGCCCCATTCGCGTTCGCTGGTCATGACGACATCGAGATCGAACGCGGCGAGCAGACCGAGGCACTTGGCCCGTGAGTCGTCGTCGACGCCGGCGAAGGCTTCGTCGAGTGCGATGAGGCGTGGTGTGTGGGGATTGGCCGACGACGAGTAGAAGGAGGACGCCGCGGCGAAGAGTGGAACCGACGCGGCAAGAACTCGTTCGCCGCCGGACGCCGGTCCGGTCGCCGACCGCCACTGACCGTCCTGGTAGCGCTGGATCGCGAAATCGTGCCAAGAGCGGTAGTCCAGTGCGCGAGTCAGCTGTTCGACCCAGCCACCCGCCGCGTCTTCGGCGTGTTCGCGGTTGATCTGCTCTTGGAGGAACCCTCCGACCGCGGTGCGGTCTTCCGCGCTCCAGGCGTCGGCGGTCTGCCGTAACAACCGGTCTCGCACCCGGCCGAGACCGTCGGGCGCCGTCCTTGAAATGCGCCACTGCAGCCGCAGGCGCATTCCGGTCGACGTCGGCCGGGCCTCCAGGTCGGTGTTGATGGACCGAACCTGGTCTTCGGCGTTGACGATCAATTCTTGCAGCGTGCCCGCCACTTCGTTGATGAGGTGGTTCTCGAGGATTTCGCGTTCCTTCGCCGAGAGCAAGTTCGCTCGCTGCTCGTTCTCCACCTCCAAAGCCGCCACCAGCGTCGGAATATCTTGAGTGCGCCCCTGGAACAGCACATCGACGACGATGATCCCGTCTCGTACGGTCATGCCGACCGAATGGCCATGCGTCGACAGCGCGTCGGTGAGCAGCTTGTGCTCGGCCGAGACACGTTGCTGCACCAGTTCCCATGGACGGTCTGCGTCGTCCACTCCGTCCAATGCGGTGTTGACGGCCCGCGCGAGGGCGACAGCCGGGTTGGGAGCCCATTCCTTGCCGGCGTCGGGGAATTCCAGTTCGGGAATGGCGGTTGTCAGCAGTCCTGTCATCGCGAAGGCCCGCAGCTCACTGATGGCCTCGTCACGTTCGGCCGTGGCGGTCGAGATCGAATCACGGAGTGTCTCGCGACGCCCATTGGCAGTACCCCGCTCTTCGCGGACAACCTGCTCTTCTGTGCGCACCTGCTTCTCACGAGCGTCCCGCTCGCCCAGTTCCTCGGCGACCGCGGCCAGCTTGCGGTACAGCTCGTCGACTCCCGCGCCCGCGGTCTCGATCAGTACACGGTGACGTTCCGCCACGGCTTCGGCGTCGGCGCGGGCTTCGACGGCCGACTCCTGTGCTTCGCCGTGGTGTTCGGCGGCTGCTCGCTGTTCGTCTTCGGCCTTGGCCGATTGCGCCAGCGCTCGAGCCAATGCCCGCGCCGCGGGCCAAAGCCCGGCCAGGGCCACCCGATAGTCACCGACGGCTTCACGAACTCGAGCCAGCTCCTCGCGGTCTGTCGGTAGCCCGACATCACCGGCGAATTCGACGACCTTTCCCTGTGCCTGCTCGGCTTCGTCAGCACACTCGCCGGAAATTGCCACTGCCTCGCCGAGTCGGACGTCGATCCGGCGCTTCGACTCGTGCTCGTTGGCGAGTTTGACATGAGCGTCGCGGAGTTCGTTGTCTTTCGGCTGAGCTCGGTGTTCCGCGGTGAGTGCAGCTCGCCGCGCGGCCAAGCTGTTCTCGGCGTCCGTCAATTCGGCCAGGCGCCGATCCAGCCGCGTTCCCTCTTCCCGCAGGCGCCGGACTCGTTCCCTTCGGGCGGCTTCGCGGGCGCCCTCGCCCAGGTAGCCGGCCTTGTCCTTGTGCCACGCCCCGCTCAACACGCCGACGGCGAATCTGCCGTCCACTCCGACCCAAGTGTGTGCACCGGGACCGAGGCCGATCGCGCGCAAGACCGATTCGACCACGTCGTCGTCCAGGGCCCCGGCCTGAGGGTCGGCCCGGTCCACTGCCGGAGCGAGCACCGCGGTGAGGCCACCGCCCGTCGCGGGGTCGCCGGGCTTGGCGACCACGTCACCGGTCAGAGTGCTGTGCAGTTCACCGTCCGGGGTTACCCAAGCGTCCAGAATGCCCGCGGCCTCCAACGCCGCTTCGAGACCGGCTCGGTGCTCGGCATCGACGCCGGGGACGAAGTCCACGACCTTCCAAAGCGGCGCGCCCGGGCGGCCGGTTCGGGCCTCTTCGTCACGGGTGTACGGCGTCGGCGGTGCGTCGTGCCCGCCCGCTTCGAGCCGGGCGATCTCGTCGGAGATGGCTTGCTGTTCGGTTTCCGCAGCCGTTCGTCCGGCCTCCAGGGTCGCTTGTCCGCGGCCGAGTTCCGCGGTTGCCCGCAGCACGGCTTCTTCCACGGCGGATGCCGCCGGGCTGTCACCGGTGAGGGTCTCGGTCCATGTGTCCAGCGAGTCGAGCAATTCGTCCACATCGGACAAGGTGAACTGCTCTACCTCCGCCAGGTAGGAGCGATAGGAGGTGACAAGCGCCGCACCGTGCTCGGCGATGTTCTTCTCTGCCGTCGTGATCCGTTCGGAGACACCCTGTTGCTCGGCGGTGATCCGGTCCACGCTTTCGCGTGCCGAGCGCAACGCGGCCTCGGCCTGCGTCGCGGCGTTGAGCAGCTGTCGCAGCTGGTCGACCGCCTTGGTCCGCCGTTCGATGAGTGCCTGCCCGGCTCGCTCATCTTCGTCAGCGACGACAGCAGCATGTCCTTCTGCCAGGTACGCCGCTTCGGCGGCCTCCCGCGCTATGTCCTTGGCTTTTTCGAAAATCTCCGAGTCGGCGTCAATCGTCCGCCGTGCTGTTTCGGCGTCCGCTTCACGGCGGCTTAGGTTGTGCACCGCTGATACCAGGTCGCGTTCCCGCGAAGCGGCGAATCCGCTGAGCTTGTGGGCCTCTTCCCCCACTCGTTTCAGGGTCTCCGCGTCCCGCATCTCCGGACTGCTCTGCAGCGCGGCGCGGCGTGCCTCCAGCTGGGCCTTCGCCGTTGTCAACTCACCGAGCAGCCGTTCTGTTCCGTCGAGTGCCAGTGTCGCCTTTTCGTAAGCCGCCTCTGCTTCCCCCAAGTCCCGTCCGAGCTGTTCGTACCTGCTGTGGGTGTGGCGAACAGGTGCCGCACGGCGTTTGG
The DNA here is from genome assembly GCF_042647925.1 of Amycolatopsis speibonae. NCBI lineage: Bacteria > Bacillati > Actinomycetota > Actinomycetes > Pseudonocardiales > Pseudonocardiaceae > Amycolatopsis > Amycolatopsis speibonae. The sequence goes on along the minus strand of NZ_JBHRWK010000024.1, from coordinate 180,217 downwards.
CCGCGATCCGGGAATAGCGCCGGTAATGGTTGAGAAACTGCTCTGCCGCCGTCTTCGCTTCGGCGAGGGCCCGCAAGGTCCCCCGCTCCTCGTCCAGTCCACGGAAAGCTTCCGCGACCGTTGTCACCAGGGCCGGGTCGAGCGGCGGTAATGCCTCGGTGAGCGCTCGGGACAGCAGTTTCTCATCCGGCTTCTTCGACAACTGCGGTTGTCGCAGCTGGATCAGCAGATTGACAAGGGCTTCGTAGCGGTGCTGTCCCAGCCCGAAAAGCGCTTCGTCCACCGCGCGCCGGTACTCGGACGCGGTGTCGTACACCAGGCCGTGTCCATCGACGGCGTCTTTGAGCTTCTCCCTGGTCAAGGCCACTCGGGTGGGGCTCACCAGGGAGAGGTCCCGGCCGATGCGCTGATCGGTGACGAAGAACCAGTGCCGGGCGATGCCGCGTCCGGCGACCGCCTTGAGGCCACAACCGATCGTGCGGTACTCGGCACTCCCGTCAGGAAGGGCCCTGCCGAATTCCAGCCAGGTGTAGCCGAGGCGTTCGTTGTGCGGATGTTTCCCGCCGAGCAGCAGGTTCCATTCCATGCGTTTGTTGCGGTCACCGTCCGGCTCGACCCGGTGCGCCGACAGTTCGCCGTCGAGCAGGAACGGCAGGGTGAGCGCGAGCACCTTGGACTTGCCGGTTCCGTTGTTACCGCGTAACAGCAAGCGGCCATCGTGGAAGTGGAACTCTTCGATGTCGTAGTAGAACAGGTCGACCAGGCCGGCACGAAGTGGCTGCCAACGGGCCGTGTCCGGAACGGGCAAGCTCATTTCCCGGTCTTCCTCTCCCGAATGGTGGGTGCGTCGATCCGATAACGGCCGATCGCGGGCAGCGCACGCACCATCGGCGGAATCCCTTCGGAGTCCTCGACGAGCCGCAGCGCGCGCAGCTTGTGCAACGCGATGGCGAGGAGCTCCTCATCGGCGCCTTCTTCGGTGACTCCGCGGCGCCAGTAGGTGGCGTGTTCACGGGCGATCTTCCTGATATACGCCAGCAGTCTTTCGATCGGCACCGGTCCGTTCCTCGCCGCGAGATACTCGGCGACGAGCAAAGTGGCATGACCATCGGTGCGCTGCTCCGGCATACGCACATCGGTCAGCTCGTCGTCGGGGTCGACCATCGCGATGCCCTCCGCGCGGACTTCGGCGACCAGCCCGGTGGCCTCCTCGATCCGGCGCGTTATCGCGTGCCGCTGGCTCGCCAGGTACGTTCGTTCGTCGTCGGCCAACTCGGCGTAGTAGACCACTGGATCGTCGAGCAGGCGGCGGGTGAGCCGGTGACGCAAGGCTCGATTGCGCAAATCATCGGTGTCGGCGACGGGTTCGTGGGAAAGCTCTTCAAGCCTGGTTTCGAAATCGGCGGCGTCGATCGTCGAAGGACCACGACCACTGGTCAAGAGCGAGGCGAGCACTCGGCGCTGTACGTCATAGAGGACGTCTCCGTTGTCGCTCAGATAGGCGTCTTCTTCACCGGCGACACGCTCGAGGACACCCCAGGTGAGCAGCAGCCGGACCGCGGCGACAAGATCCGAACGTTCATCGCGCCGGCTCAGCGTGAACGACACGCCCGCGTTGACAAGCTCGGGTTCACCCGCGGCGGCGAGCACACCTTCGGCGAGGCGGCCGAGGGTGATCTGTGCGTCGGCTCGCTCCAGAACGGCCAGTGCCAAGCAAAGCAGGACGTACCTGCGACGCCCGAACGGCGGTTTGCCCTTACCGTCCCTCGCCGGGTGGGTCTGGTCGGTCAGGGTCGGCGCGGTTTTGAACAAGCGCGCCGACTCCGCGCCGACCAGTAGCCGCCAGCCCGTCTCCGTGGCAAGCCAATCACGAAGGTCCGCCGCGTGGCGCCGGACCAACCGCAGTACTTCGTCGTCCGCTCCCGCCGTCAACAACGGCTTGGCGAGTAGCGCCCGCAAGGCTTTCCGCTGCTGGGTAGAAGTTTCCTCGTCAAGCGTGGTCATGCGATCGCCTCAACCCGGCCGTTCCCGATCAGGTTGACGATCTCGATCAGGTGTTCCGGCCCGCGGAGAATCCCGTCCTCGGTTTCGATGCTCACCGTTCCGCCGCCGCGCAGAAGCGTCAAGCGAATCTCCATCGTCCCGTCGCTCGTGGTGGTCCGGACCTCGTGATCGCCAGGGGCGCGGGCCGAGAGCGCGTCGCCGAGAAGACCAAGGAAAAGCCGGAACGCCCGTGAGTCGAGCTCACCCAGCGCCGATAGCCGCGTCGGCCCCGGCGTCTCCAGCCGTTCACGCGCCGCGGCGACCTGCTCGGCTTCGAGAGCCGCTTGCTCGGCCAGGATCTGCCGCTGCTCCGCACGGTCCGCGACCCGATTGGGCCGGCCACGACGCTCGTAGGTGCCCGTCCTGCGCAATTGCGGGCTGATGTGCACCCCTGACGCCTGCCGCCACGGCGTACTCGGTGCGGGCTGTTCTTCCTCCCAGGCGGCAACGGTTTCGCTGTCGACCGTGAGGTGTCGCGCAGAACTGAGCCCGAACGCCGTCCGCCACAGACGATGTGCCGCTTCATCGTCCGGGGACTCCGCGAACCAGCGAGCCAAAGTACGGAAATCCGCCGAGCGATCGGAACGCCCGGAACGACGCTCGTTGAGCGCGGCCACCGTGTCGATGAGCTGGGTGATCGCCGTGACGGCGGCTCCGCGCAGCAGCCGCGCCTGTGACTGACGTCGAGTGTCGGCCGAGACGAACCAGCCGTGCAGCCCCCGCCACCGATTTCGCCAAGTGCCGTAGCAGCTCTCGATGGCGGCAGCGTTCTCGTGATCGTCAGGCGCGACGTCGGCTGCTTCGCGTTTGGCAGCCACCATGAGCAGCTTCTCCACGCCGGCTTCTTCGATCTTGCCGAGCAAAGTCGCGATCTCCGCGCCTCGGTTGGCGAGATCGGCGATGAACCGGTTTACGTAGTCGATCAGCCGCTGCTTGTAGGCGACGAACGCTTCCACGTCCCCGTCGGCGAAATCGATCACCCGGCGTAGCGACGCCATGAATGCTTGAGCGTTGTCAGCCAAGCCTGTGAACCGCTCCGCGAGCGCGAGCAACAGCAAATGCACCTTCGCCGGGTCGATCTCCCGCGCCCTCGCCAGCTCTACGAGCGCCCGCAGCTGCGCGGCGATATCTTCCAGTGCCACCGACTGCAGCGAACCCCGTCGACCGAGAGCCTGGTCGTAGACCGCGAGCGCTTCTTCAGCGGCTTGACCGGCCGCGGTGAGCTGGTAGAGGTACCGGGCGCGATGGAAGTCGGCGACGCTGGTCACCCGGCTCGTATCCGGATCGGCCCGCAAGTTGCCCCAGTCGACAAGCTTGTCCAGCGCGTCCGCGACCTGCTCGATGTCACCCGATCGGCCCAAGTCGGTCGTGACGTCCTCCGGCCGCATGTGCACGATGAACCGGTCCCTCGCCCGCGCGAACGTCAGCAGGACATCGCGGTAGAGCGCCGCGTTCGGCGCACTCAGGTGTGCGAAGGGCTGCGGCTCCTGTCCGTCGGTCACCATCCCATTATGGAGAGGGCACCGACAGTTTCAGCGCGGCCCCCACCGCACGCCTGGTCGGCACGCGCATCTGCCTGGGTCGCAGGACAGTCGTCCAGTCTGCGCGGCAACTGCGAACCACAGGCAACCATCGGAAAGTGTCGGACGTGTCTGGTCCACTGGTTGCTCGATCGCGCGAAGTGCCGGCGTACTGGACGAGGGGCTTGCGAATGGCGGAGGACAGCGGGTGGCGCACGCTGCCCGATGGCCGAAGAATCAAACTGCGGAACAAAGGTACGGGGGCCGCGGTAGCCGCTGCGGCGGTGATCGTGGTCGGCGTCGCGAGCGGCGGGATGGGCGCGTTGGGAGGTCTCGGCGGCGGCTCTACGGCACCGGCGCTGGAGAGCAACTTGGCAGGCGATGTCGTCGATTCTCTGCCTGGCCGCTCGCTCAAGACGCGTAAAGCCGAGGCGCAGAACTCGGCGAAGCGGGGAAAGACGGACGAGGCGTTGAGCCGTTTCAAGCTCAAGCGACTCGACCGCCAGGTCAAGCATGAGATCGAGTGTGTCGCCTCGTCGACAGGGAAAGTGCGAGAGTTCCTGGTCCGCACGCCCTGTACCTCGTTGCACCGGATGTTGATGGCGGTGGGCGACGGCCATGGCAACGCGGCGGTGGTCTCAGTCGTGCGGGTCGGGTTCCGAAGCAAGAAGCAAGCAACTGCGTTCGAAAGGGTCAAGGCGGTCCACGGCAGTGGGGATATCCGCCCGCTGGAGATCGCCGCCATGCTAGGTCTGGCGAATGTTCGGATCAGCGGCCTGCACTACTCTCCACGTCCGGAGGGACACGGGATGGTAGTGGCGGAGACTGACACCGCGGCCGGTCATGTGGACTCCGCGACCCTGGACGCCCTTGCCGACGTCGCTGTCTATTTGCCGGTAAGATAGTTGGATAATCGGCGACTGGCCGCACTTCGTCAATGGTCGATTCGACGCCGTCCACGTTCTCCGGGAGAGTCACATCTCGAAGTGACTGTCGCATAGGGACCGTTTCCTCTTCGCCGATGCTGTATCTATCCAGTTCGTGAAGAATCATTGGGATTGCTGAATCACACTTGCCGAAGTTCAGTTGATCTGAGGCCGGAACAATCAGTGTTGATGGTTCCGCGCTACGAGTCTTGTCTCCGGTCACCGGACCCTTCATGGTGCACTCTTCATGTCGGAGGACGCGCGGTTCGGCAAGGCCTCGCCCGCACGTCGGGGGCGATCGCGCTGAACCGGTCACCTGGCCTCTGTGTGGTTCGAGGGCTGTCCGTGACTCGGTGAGCGAAGCAAGGGCGGCCGTGTCTTGATCTACTCCGTCAACGCCTGGTGGTCGCCGACTGAGTGATCTCTGGCGACCTCTGAGTACAAGGCTCTGAGATATGTCTGAGACCTTGTAAGATATCTGCAGGCAGGGTACGACGACCTTGTCGGGGACATGAAGGTTCCCAGGAGCGAGGAGCGGCGAATGATCGACATCACCGTCAAAGTCCCTGATGAGCGCGTCGCCGAGTTCTACTCGATGTTCGGAAGCTGGCTTGCCGAGCCCGCGACGAGCGAGGGCTTGCCGGCGGATGAGCTCGTCGCGTGGAGTCGCTCCGACGGCGAACTGGCCAAGATCGTCTGGGGAAAATTGAGCAAAACCGCCAAGGCGCTTTTCTCGATTTTGATGAACAAGCCTGGAGCGAAATTCAGCGGCGACGAACTGGGTCTGCTGCTTGAGCTTTCCAACGGAAAGCATGGTGTAGCCGGAATTCTCGGGTGGCCCGGCCGGCACTGTCAAGGGGCTGGGCGGACGTGGCTGTGGAGATGGGAATATCCGGAAGGCGAGAATGTGCGCTACTGGATGACCGATGAAGTCGCCGACCTCTTCCGGCAGGCGCGAGATCACTGAGTGCGTCCTGCTGTCTGTGTGCCCCCGGCAGGATTCGAACCTGCGACACCCGCTTTAGGAGGGTGGTCACCAGGCGCTACTAGGGACTCTACCTGCAACGTTAGTAACGTGGGCGGCCTCGGAGGGCGCACCGATCACACCGGTTAACGGTGGCTCGGGTCATAGGATGGGTCACGTCAGAATTCCTCCGCCGCTCGGGCGTGTCGTGCTTGGTGGGGCCTACCTCGGTGTGACCGCCCGACCGCGAACGCGGCCAAGCACCGGACGCTCAGGCTCCCTGCGCTGCGGCGGACACCTCAGCGAGCAGGCGGCGCAGCCGCTGCGCCGGCGGGCGGGGGACGTCGGGTGCTGCGGTATCGACGAGTACGCCTTGGGCCGGAAAGATGCGGGTGACCCCGGAGATCGAGCCAGCTCCGGCTCTGCTCCCGAAGACTTCGCGGACGGGTGCCACGATCCGATCAGCGACGATCAGGTGAGCGGCGACGGCATTCGGACGCGCGTTTAGACCTCGACGAAGTCGGTTCGCGGGGTGAATCGGGTGTCACAGTCGCGGCAACTTCGACCTCGATGTCCAGCAGCACGCCGTTTATCTCAAGAGCCAGGGCGGCTCCTAAAAGATATAGAGGAGCAACTTTCAGCACAACGAGTGACGTGTCGCTGCGCTTGCAGACCTGGTCCATCATCTCCGTACGCTGGGGCTGTGATGGACGACGAGATGCCCGAAGCTGAGGTGTCCGCCGATCTCTGGTCGGCCCTGCTACCCGGGCAAGATCTGGTTCCTGCCTATCTGACGTCCCGGTTCGCCGCGCAGTACCGCGTGATCGTCGAGGTTCTGCTGGCCGAGCAGGACACTAGCTTGACCGGGTTGTCCCACGATGAGGTGTCAGCCGGTGTACGGGATCATCTCACCGCTCAGGTGCCGAGCGAGGCTGTCGATCGTTTGCTTGCTCCGGAGGTACTGCACCTCGATGCCCGTATGGAGCGGCTCGTGCAGTGGCAGGTGGTGACGCGCTGGCAGGAGGCCGCACGATCCGGGGAGGACTTCTTGCGCCGGCGCGACCGGTATCAGCTCACGCCGAGGGCGGCCGCCCTCCACCTTTTCTGGTCGTCGGCCGACGCCGTCGAAGAGGGTGCCAGCGACTTGACTTTGGCACCGCGTGCCATTCACGAACGACTGGATGCTTTCGCCGAATCGATCCGTCAAGCCGTCTACACCACCGCGGCCACGGAGTTCCAGCAGGTCGGCACCATGCACCATGCGATGGCCACTGCGGCTCGCGGCTGGCAACGCACGTTGGCGCACGCCCTGTCCGGTGGGCCGGATCCGGGGAAGCAGGACTTGCTCTGGCAAACGTTGAGCTCGTACATCGGTATGTGGGGGGAACAGGTCGACGTCCACACGCCACGGATCGCGCAACTGCTGGCCCAACTCGACCCGCTGCTCACGCCGGAGGTGTGGGGTGGGTGCGCACGCGCCGCACTGGATACGGAGGTGAGCGAGGAAATTGTGCTGTCCCAGGCCAGGCGCTGGGAGCACACATGGGATGCACTCGGTACGTGGTTCCGCGGCGCCGACGGTCAAGCCCGGAAACTACGGCGCCAGCTGCGCAATCTCGTGGCGCCGTGGGCACGAAACATGAACCTCCTGCTGGACACCGGAGGTGCGGTGACTCGGCGCGCCGAACTCCTGGCGTTGGCTGTCGCGATCGAGCGAGCTCCGGACGACGACGCCGCGTGGCGGCTGTGGGACACCGCTGCCACGGCCTTCTCCGCGCGGCATTTGCTCCTTGTCTCGGATTCCATCGATGACCATGAACTGAGTTGGAGTCAGGCTCCGCCCGCACCGGTCACGGCTCGGTTCAGAGAGCAGGGCGCGCGGGCTGCCGTCGGCCGGCGGACCAGAATCCCGGACTACGCGACGGGCAAGGCGGAGGCCAGGCGCGCGAGACTGGCCGCCCAGGCCGCTCGTGCCGGAGCCGAGGCCGGATTGCGGCAACGCTCCGGAACCGACTTGGCCGAATGGGCCGAGCTCACCGACGCGGAACTGGACCTTTTGCTTGAGTTCATCGGAGTGGTGCGGCGCAAGCGTTCGGAGACCGCCGTGACCGGAGACGGGCGCTGGCAGATCACCTTGCGCCGGCCGTCGAGTGCGGCGGACACCACGATGCTGCGTGCTGACAGCGGCAGCATGGCGACCCTCAACTGGCACTTCCGGATGGAACCCGCATGAACCGCGATACGGCGGAGAGGCAACGAGCCTTCACTGCACTACTCCGGTCGCCGGTCCTCGACCGGTTCAGCCGCCCGGAAGTGTGGCCGTTGGTGCGGATTCACCGGGCGGTGCTGGGCGAGTGGTTCGCGCACCGGCTCGGCTATCGGCTGGTCGTGACGGATTCGGCGGCGCGTTTGTTCCGGCTGCCGCTCGAGGGCCGCGTGTTTGCGCCACAGCGGTTTCGGCCACCGGCCCGCCGGGTGCTCGTGCTGGCCGTGCTCGGCGCTGCGGCAGCCGAGGACGCGGAGGACATCACCACCACACAAGATCTTTCCGACCGGGTGAGGGCGCTTTCCGCCCACGAGGACGTCACGCTTGCACCGTACGATCCCGATCGGTTCGCCGAGCGCATGCTCTTCGCCAAGGCTGTGCAGCTACTGGTGTCCGTGGGCGCGTTGCGGTCGACCAGCCGGGACGATGATGAGCAGCGTGAGGGGTGGGCACATCGCCGTGACGCGATCGGTGGTGCGTATGAAGTCCGTCGCGAGCTGTTGCTGCGCATGGTGGACCCCGTTTCGTTGCGTGCCGCGCTGACCGATGGGCACGATGGCGAGCCTCCCCACGAGTCAGCGGCCCGGTTCGGATTGATGCGCCGGCTGCTCGAACTGCCTGTGATGATGTACGAGGATCTCACTGACGCCGAGCGGGTCTATCTGACGAGCCAGCGTCATCGGGTGCTGGCCTGGTGCGCGGAAATGACTGGCTGGCCGGTCGAACAGCGAGCCGAAGGAATGGCGCTGATCGCTGCCGAAGAACAGGACACCGATCTCCCGTTCCCGAGGCTGCGGGCGGCGGATTTCGCTGCTCTCATGGTGCTCGACGAGCTCATTCGCGGGCATGGTTCGGGCAGTGTCATCACCGCTGAAGACCTAGGCAGGGCGGCAGCAGAGGTCAGGGCGAGGTACGCCAAGGCAATGACCAACGAGCTGCGGACGGACGACGCGGTGGAGTCCATCGCTCGTGACACGCTCGTCGCGCTGGATCTGATGCGACCTGCCGGATCTCCGGACAGGTGGCGCCTGAGCGCGGCAGCGGCACGTTACCGTGATCCTCGAGTCGTGGTCGTGAACGCGAGGCTGGACGAGGAGGGAATGGGTTGACGCAGGTGCAACCGGACGGCGAGCGGTGGCTGTCGGCCGCGATGTCAGGTGGGCTGCCCGAACCGAGGCGTTCCCGTTGGCAGCCACTGCGGGTGGGCATCGTCAACCTGTGGGAATACGATCAGGCAGAGTTCTGGTTTGCCGATGGCCGCATGGTTCTTCGCGGTGGCAACGGCGCGGGCAAGACGAAGGTGCTCGAGCTGACAACGTTGATGTTGCTGCGCGGCGAAATCGGCCCCTCCGTACTCGATCCCTTCGGCTCTCAGCACCGGACGATGCGCTTCAACCTGCTGCCCACCGGCGACGACGACGATCCCCGGCCGATGTCTGATGCGGGTTTGGGCTACGCGTGGGTCGAGTTCGGCAGGGTCGACGACGAAGGAGTCCCCCAATTCTTCGTGTGTGGTCTGGGGGTGAGTGCCCGCCGCGGTAGCGGAACATCCGGGGTGACCACGTGGCATCTGATCACTCATCTTCGGCCCGGGCGTGATTTGCGTCTGTGCGTTGCTGATCGGCCGCTGGACCAGAAAGAGCTTAAGAAGATCACAGGGGTCGTGGTACCGGAGAGCGCCACGCGGTACCGGGCCAGACTGGCCGCCGAGTTGTTCGGACTGAGTTCTGATGCCTATGACAACCTGACCGAGTTGCTCAAGCAGTTGCGCAGACCCAAGCTCGGCGAGCGGCTCAACCCAGGAAATCTCGCCGAGACACTTCGTGCTGCCCTGCCTCCGCTCGCGAGCGCCGAGATCACGCAGCTCGCGGACGGGTGGGACAACCTCAAGAAACTCCGGGAGGCGGTGGAGGAGACTCGCGCTGCGGCGGTGAAAGTGGCCGGTTTCGTCCATAACGGGTGGACTCCGTGGGCTCGCACAGTGGTCCGCCTTCGGGCTGACGCACTGAGTTCGGCGACCACCAGGCTGGACGACACCACCAAAGACCGCCGGTCCGCCGAAACCGGCCTCTTCCAGGCGCGAGGGAAAGTCGAGAAGCTGCGAATTGAGTCTGCTGAGACGCGGGTGCGGCGTCAGGATCTTGCCACCGAGCTGCGCGAACTGCTGGACAGTCAGGCGTTCAAGGATGCTGTCGGTGCGGCGAGCCGTGCTGAGACGCTCAGGGAACAACTCGGCGGCCTCGAGGAGCAGTGCAGGGGCGGCGATGCGAGGTTTCGCGCGGCGGAGGACGAACTGTCCGAAGCCGCCGAAGGAGCTGACAAGGCCGCGGCCGACGTCGGGCAGGCCGAGTTGGAGACTGTTCGAGCGGCTGATCGCACACAGGGCACCGCGCAACCTGCCGGGCTGCGCGAGTCAGCGGCCCAGCATTTGCCTGCTCGCGACATCGCCGCTCTTCGAGCTGACCTCTCGGTACGTCGCGAGCGTTTCGACTGGCTGAATGGCCTGCACGGGACGTTCGAGCAAGCTGACCGGGAGGCAGAGCGGTCGGCCGAGACACTGTCGGATCGTCAAGCGGATCTCGACGAAGCTGTGGGGCAGCGGGAGGCGGCACGCGATGAGGTCTCGACCGCGGTGGACACGTTGCGCAGGGAGATCAGGGAGTGGAACGAGGCAGCCGTCTTCGTCAAAGCCGACGAGCGGACGGTCGAGGACTGGTGTGACCTGGTGGCCGAGCTGACCATTGTGGACGCACTGGAAACGCAACAAGTTTCCCCGGCTGCCGCAGTTGCCCGGCACGTTGGCGAAGTTCGCGACAAACTGCGGTCTCGCCGTGGCGTCTGCGAACATGAGCGCACCGCTCGTGTCGAGGAGCGAGCGCGTGTCGAGGCGGAGCTCGAGGTCGTTTTGAATCGATCCGAGCATCTGCCTGCGCCGCCGGAGTTCTGGCGACGACGCGACCGGCCGGGACCCGACGACGGGCTGGGTGCACCGTTCTGGCGGTGTGTCCAGCCGAGCGGTGAGGTCACGGCGGAGGAGCTGGATCTTTTGGAAGCGACGCTTGCCGCGGCCGGCGTGCTCGACGCCTGGTTCAGCGCCGATGGCAAGCTGACCGCGATCTCCGGCGGCGAGCCTGCGGACACCCTGATTCTGGAAGGAAAAGCGAAGCCCGACACCGACCTGACCGCGGTATTGGAGCCGACACCTGCAGGGGGTGTCTCGGCGCACACCATCCGAGCAGTGCTGACTGCCATCGGCTGGCACGGCTCCAGGCCGGCACCGGCCGACACCGCGGGTACCTGGCTGGCGGCGGACGGAACCTGGCAGTGCGCCGCGTTGACCGGCCGTACCGAGGCCACCCAGCCTGCATCCTACCTCGGCGCCACAGCGCGGGAGGCTGCCCGGCAGCGCGAAATCGTTCGCCTGCGGACACGGCTGGGAGACCTCGACTCCGCGATCACCGAGATCGAGGACCAGCTTCACCAGTTTGACGAAGACTTAAGAAGCATCGCCGGTGAGGCCGCAAGGATTCCCGCGGAGCGACCGGTCACGGATGCCGTCACGATGCTGCGTGAACGAGAACTGCGTGCTGGTGCCCTTGAACGCAAAGCGACAGCTGCTCGGGAGATCCATCGGCGGAACGAGTCAGCTCGTGACATTGCCTGGGCGGCATTTTCGGGTTACGCGGGAGAGCACTCCTTTCCCATCACGGACCTGGCTCACCACGGAGCGGCCCTACAGGCCTACCGGGAAGCGGTAGGCGAACTGGCTCGTCGCGTCGAGGTGCTCGGCTTGCATATGTCGACCCTTGAACGAGCGAAACGCGACCTCACCGCGGCCAAAGAGCGCCACTCGCGGATCAACGTCGAGCTTGAGACCCTGCGTACCCGTCGGCGGCAGACCGAAGTTCGGCTGCGCACCGCGGAAGCGGCGCTCACCACCGATATCCGCGCGCAGCTGGACCGTCGCACCAAGCTTGACGACCTGCTGACGCAGGTAGATCAGGCACTGGAACGCCTCAGCGAAGCGCGAGTCCAGGCCGAGACTGCGGTCGCACGAGCAGAGGAAACCCTTACACAGCACGAGGAACGGCGCCGAACAGCGGAACAGCTTCGCGACACCGCGCTGACGGCGTGGTGGGAGATCTACGACGCAGGGTTGGCGCGGCCCCTCAAGCTGGCGGAGCCGGAGCGCAGGACGGTCGAAGCCGGTCGGGATTCAGCCCGCGCCGCACGCCGCGAACTTCCCGACGCAGGTGACGAGGATCGCGCGTGGCGCCAGTGCTACAGCAAATTGGAAACGCTGCGACAGGATCTCTTGCCGGATCGGGACGTCCGGGTCCTGGAGCCCGACCGCGACGGCGCCATCCAGCGAGTAGCCGTTCTTGCCGACAGCGCCGCAGGCTGGCGGGCACCGTCGGAATCCGCGGAACTGCTCGCCGACCAGGTTCGTGCACAGGAGGCAGCGTTCGACTCGGAGCAGCAACGGGTCCTGACCACCCTGCTCGGCTCGGCGTTCATCGAGCACCTCAAAGACCGGTTGGATTACACCGCTCGGACTTTCACCGACATCAACAAGCAGCTGACGAGCCACCCCACCCGCCACGGCAACACCGTGCAGCTGAAATGGGAACCTGACCCCGCCGACCCGGACGCGGGGACTGTCGTCGACGCGCTGACGCAGGGCTATCAGCAGCTCTCACCGGCCCGGCAGGAAACGGTCCGTTCGTTCCTCGCCCGCAAGATCGACGCGGCTCGGGCGGACGCCTCGGCAGAAGGGGCTGCCGACTGGCGGGAGCAACTGTCCAGCGCGCTCGACTACCGCGGCTGGCTGAAGATCTCACTCCAATATCGGTCCGGCTCGACCAGCCGCTGGGCCCTGTTCGACGCGGCCAAGCACGGTGCCAAATCGGGCGGCGAGAAGGTCGTTCTGCTTTCCCAGCCACTTTTCGCCGCCGCAGTGGTTGCTTACAACGCCGCCAGCGAACTTGCGCCCCGCTGTGTCTGGCTGGACGAGGCGATGACCGGTGTGGACGAGGAGATCAAGGCGTCGTTCATGGGCTTGACGGTAAACTTCGACCTGGACGTGATGCTGACCGCGCACGACGAGTGGTGCAAGTACCCGACCGTACCGGCAGTCGCCGTGTACGACCTGGCACGTCACAGGGGTCTACCGGGAGTGGACGCGATCCCCTACCTGTGGTGCGGCAGTGAATGGACCGCTATTGCCCTTCCGGTGGCCGATGCGCGTGCTGACGAATCGCTGTTGTCGGCAGAAGGCTTGTTCGCGGACTTGGACACCGACTGATGGTCGTACCGCAGGGGATCGCGGACTGGGTGCGGCTACCCGGTCCCGCGGCGGTACTCGACGCCGTCCAGCTGCGGATCCGGCGTGAACAGCGCACCGAGGTCGGACCGCTCACCACGCTGAGGCTGACCGCCGAACAGCGTCGAGAAATCGCTTTAATGCTGGGAACGCGCTGGGAGCTGTCAGGCAAGCCGGTCCGGCTCCAGGACCTCGCGGCCAGACTCGCTGAACATCAGCTCACGGTGCGCAGCCTGGTGGAGTCGCTGTGTGGGCCGATCGAGCCGGACCGGGCTCGCCGCGACCGAGCCCAGAGTGTCGTCGTCGCTGAGCTGGAGCGCACAGCCGGAAGTCTTGCCGCTGTCGGGGTGCCGTCACCCGTGGTGGAGCAATGGCTGGCGGACACCGGTCTGCCACGTCCTGGCGAAGGAGTCTTGGCGGCGCTGGCCGAGCAGGTCGGAGAGGTCATGACCCAGCTCCAGGGCATCGAGGGGAAGATCCGGCTCGCGCAGCTGGCTGCCGACGTCCTGAATGATGCTCATGCCCTCGACTCCGATCGGATTCTGGGGCGTGCGGTTGCGCGGCTTCTGGCCATCGTCCACGAACTGCCGCGTCCGCAGCGAGCGGGACGGGCTTGGCGCGCGGCATGGGCGGCCGCCGGCGTGGTCTGCGACGGAGTGTCGTCCCGCGTGCTGGTCTTGAATCTCCCCTTGACCGGCGATGCTCCGGCTGCTCTGCTGTGTGCAGCGGCTCCCGGCGAACCGATCTGGCTGACCCTGCGGTCCCTGATCGGCAACTGGACGGCGTCGGCGGTCGACGTCTTCGTCTGCGAGAACCCGACTGTCGCAGAGGCTGCCGCAGACGCGCTCGGCGCGAGTTGCCCACCCCTGGTCTGCACGGACGGGATTGCGTCCGGTGCCGCACTCGACCTGCTCGCCGGTCTCAGCGGTGCCGGTTGCGTCATCCGGGCGAGGGCAGACTTCGATCCCTCGGGATTCATCATCGCCGGTCAAGTGCTGTCCGTTGCCCCGCGTGCGTTGTCGTGGCGTTTTGATGTCCCAACCTACGCGTACGAGAGCGGAACCAGCGGTGATCAGGTCGTCACAGAGGGTCTCGAAGCTGCGGTGGCCGCTTTGGCCGACGGCTATCGCACGGTCAATGCGCCGGTGCACGAGGAGCGAATGCTCGCCACTCTCCTCGATGACCTCCGGCATAGCAGCGAAGTCCAACGGTAAGTAATTTCGTAACGTGGCAGCAGGGGTGGTGACTATGCCTGATGCCTTCGGTGGATGCACTCTTCACCCCGGTCAAACCTGACGGGCATGCCGCAATGATGACAAGTGTTCGGTGTTCGGTCAAGCGAGAACGGCGAATGCTGGCACGCGACATGATCGACTGCAGACTATCCCCTGACTCGGATCATCCCGGCAAAAGTACATCGAGCGCTCCGGCGCAGTGCATGTTGACGGCGTTAACGTGCGATGATGTCCGGCGGTCGATACTTGCGTGTACAGTTGGCTGTGTGAACGTGAAGTCCTCAGGGCAGGTGGAAGCGCTGGTCACGGCCGCGGAGATCGCGACATTGGCCAAGGTGACGCGCGCAGCCGTCTCCAACTGGCGCAAACGGTATCCGGACTTTCCTGCGCCTGCTCGCGGTGCTGGCCGCAACGCGCTGTTCGCTCTATCCGATGTCGACGCATGGCTGAGACAGCACGCCCGAGGCGACACTTCCTCTCCTGAGGTGCTTATCTGGCAAGCGCTGCGCGCGCAGTACGGCGAGGATCTGATTCGCGGACTTGCCGATGTCTCGGACTTGTCTATCGCTGGTACAACCAGCCCACTCGAGCCGAGCCTTCGAGCTCGCATTGACGATATCGCTGCGCAAAGCTCACTCGCCGAAGTAATCACCGGACTGATAGAACGGTTCCTCGGTTCGCCGGGTCGAGGCGGCGCGGAACAGGTTACGACGCCTCGCCTTGCGAACGCGGTGCGTTTCTTCGCAGGACCGGTGACCGAAGTCGTTTTCGATCCCGCATGTGGGATCGGGTCGCTACTGCTCGCCTTCGAGGACGGATCTGGGGGCGCGGCCGCGGGGCAGGAAAGCAACCCGGCTGCAGCGCGGCTTGCCGCAGCACGTGCGCGATTCGAAGGCAAGGCCGATGTCACGGTCAAGGTCGGTGATTCACTTCGGGCCGATCAGTGGCCGGACTTTCGCGCGGCACTCGTGGTGTGCGACCCACCTGTCAACGTGGCCGATTGGGGACGCGAAGATCTACTTCTCGACGCTCGTTGGGAATTCGGTGTGCCAACCCGTGCTGAGAGTGAGCTGGCCTGGGTGCAGCATTGCTACGCCCACGTGGCGCCTGGGGGCCGCGCGATCGTCGTCATGCCAGCCTCTGTCGCCTACCGGAAGGCCGGCCGTCGGATCCGAGCTGAACTGGTCCGCCGTGGTGTTCTCACCGAAGTCGTGGCGCTGCCCGCCGGGATGGCCGCGTCGCATCCGCAACCGGTCCACCTATGGCAGCTCACCAGACCGGTCAGCCCGGACCAGGTCAAGTCGTTCGTCCGCATGGTTGATCTGACCGACAACGACCCGGACGGCCCGTTCGAACCGCTGTCGAGCCAGGTCGCGGATGTGTCGCGGGTGGACTTGCTCGACGAAGAAGTCGATTTGACTCCAGCTCGTCATGTCGTGCTGTTACGAACGGATCACCTGGCTGAGTACCTGGCCGTGTGTGAGGCAGTGGAAGGTGGACTGCAGAGGCTGGGAAACCTGCTGCCGTCACTCGCCTCGGGACCCGGTTCGCTTGACGGCTCGACGGTCCGGATGGCTGACTTGGCCAGAGCTGGGCTCGTCACCATTTCCGACGGCTCAGCCGTCTCCACAAGCGAGCTGCTTGACACCGACTATCTTGCCGGATTCCTGCGTAGTGCGGCGAACATCAAGCGCGCAACGAGTGGAAGCGGCAGCTTTCGGGCGGACATCCGCGGCTCTCGCATACCTCAGATGAGCATCGACGATCAGCGTACTTACGGTACCGCTTTCCGCACGCTCGACGAGTTCGAACGGTGCCTGGCAGACCTTGCGAAGTGGGGGGAGCGGGCAGCCGCGTTGGCACGTGACGGCTTGACCCACGGCGCGCTTCTTCCAGGGACGAAGGAATCTCAGTAGCGGGCGCTGGAAGACGGTAAGAACGGGCTGGCTGTACCGCTCCACGAGACGGAGAGTGCTTCGCGGGCCCGCGTGCAAGCTACGAAGAGCAGGCAACGCTCCTTCAGTATGTCGCTCTCATGCTGCTGCCGATCGACCTCCAACGGCGTGATCTCCCTCGCGAAGGGCACAGCTTTCGCGGTCACTCCAACGACAGCCACGCACCGGAACTCCAGCCCTTTCATCGCGTGCATGCTGGCCAGTCGTACACCGTCGACGTTCGCTCCGGGATGATCTCTGATCCGCACCGTGGGGATCCCATCGGCCTTCAGTCGATCGTGCACTTTGTCCAGGAAGATGTTGAACCGCGCAGAAACGGCTATCTCATTCGGCTCCACACCTTGGCCGATCCAACCGCGCACGCAGGCCACCAGCGCCGTGATCTCGGCTTGCTCGTCGGGGTATCCGGACTTGTCAGGTCGTCGGCCGTGGAGCAGCGAGCGATAGCCGATCAGGCTGTCGTTGTCATCTCCGTTGAGGTCTTCGACCGCCGACCCGTCGATCACGCTGGTCGACCAAGTGAGGATTTCGGCGGTGCTGCGGTAATTGATCCGGAGGCGGCTGCTGCGGCCGGTGACGGAGATACCGAGCGCCCGGAGCGATACCCGCGAATCGTAGATCCGCTGATGCGGATCGCCGGTGATGAACAGATCGTCCGGGCCAGCCGTGACGGCGGCTCGTAGCACCCGCCACTGGGCCGGGTGAAGATCCTGAGCTTCATCGACGACCACGTGGTCGAATCCGTGTGCCTTGAGATCCGACGCACCGAGCAGCTCGGCGGCGTCCGCGCAGATCTGCAGGTGCGTTGTGGTTCCCGCGGCTCGTAGTTCGGCCGAGAAGGCTTCCATGGCCTGCCAGAGCTGCTCTCTCTGTGGGGCGCGAAGCGCGGCGCCACGCCCGCGCCGGTCTGCTTGCAGGTATTCCTTCCGGCTGGTGACGCGCTGGGCAAGGACAACATGCCGGAATTCCTGCGCCAGGAACTGCTCGGTCCACGGCAGATCGAGCAAACGCCCCAGCCGGCGCCAGATCTGCCGCTCGTCGGCGTCGGTGATCGGAGACAGTGATCGCCCGGACAGATCTCGCACCACCCGGTTCGCGTACGCGTCGACAGTGGTGACTTGCACGCGTGCCAACTGGCCCTCGTCGTCGAGCAAGAGCGTCAGGTTGTCGCGTAGCGCTCTGGCCAATGCGTTGGTGAAGGTCGTGAGCAGCACCCGGGTGTGGGGCGCCTTCGACAGCAGATGCTTCACACGGTGTAGCGCGACGACCGTCTTCCCGGTTCCTGGACCACCAGTCACCTGCGCCGAGCCGTTGTACGAGACGCGATAGGCAACGCGACGCTGCGAAGGGTGGAGGAACACTCGCCATGCGGCGAACGGCTTCTCCAGAACTTCGGCCAGTTCATCCGGGCTGGTCACGAGTGTGATGCGACTTGTGGTGTTCGCGATGGCCATCGCCAGGCTGTCACTCGTTTCGGATCCCGCGCTCGCCCGCCGCTCCGTGACAACGTCGCGGTAGACCTCCTCAGGAGAGAAGCCTTCCGCGAGGAACTGTAAGACCTCGAACTGATCCTCGGGAAGCACACCGCCGAAGGCCTCCAGTTGAGGTTTGTCGCCGATCGCTCGTGCGGCGCGCAGGACCTGGTCGTCGATGCCGAGGTCGCGGAGGACCGTGTCGGAATGCCGTGCGAACAGCAACGTGGGCGTGTGTATAGCCGCTTCTTCCAAGGGCGGGGTCAGCTGCTCGATCGCGACGACGTTGCGTACCTCGACCGTGCGTGTCGCGGTATTGATCGTGTACAGCCGCTTTGCCGCCCAGCTGTACGCGTCATCGTGCGGTACCACGTTCAGCAGCAGGAAGACGCCGGTGCCGTCGTCGGGTGCGAGTACGACACCGCGCCAGAAGTCGGTGATGCGGATGGTCCGCATCCGGGGATCCCGTGCTTTGTCGACCGACTCCAGGTGCAACCCTTTGTCGGCATAGAGCTCGGCGACCGCGAGTTGCTGAAACTTCGCCATTGCCTTGCGTACACCGGCCTTTACTTGCTTTTCCAACCGGTCGTAGGTCTCCCAGAAGCTGTTGGCGAAGGCAAGTTGCGGCATGGTCGATGACTATAAAGCCGGAGCGAGCCGCTGGGCCAGCTTTTGGATGTCCTCGCGCAATTGCTCTGGTGTTTGGTCCAGTTCGAGAGCATGCTGGTGGATGGTGATGCCCGCATGCTTGACACGATGAAGCCCGTGTGCCGCGTGGCCCTTGGCGTAGATGAGGTGGCCTTCCTGCAAGTTCAGCGCCGTGCAGTAGGCCAGCATCTGGTAGAGATCGGCGTCCGGGAACCCCTTGGGCTTTTCGGCTTTGTATTTCGCGTCGGCGACGGCCAGCGGTCTGTCGTCATCGGCGTACCTGACGAAGTCGGGGATCATCCGGATCGCGCTGTCCTCGTCGAGGTGGTGAGTGGCCTGCAGGACACAGTAACCAGTGCTTTTGGCAAGTGCTTCGCGCAAAGCGATCGTGACGAAATCCTCGAAGACCCGTGGCATGTCGAACATGAACCCGCTCACTGTCACATCGCCGGGGCGATTCTCGACAGAGTCACCTTGCGAAACCAGGTCAGCGAGACGTAGCGCTGGGTGGTATCGAGCGTTGAGGCGGCTAGGCCGCCACGACGGAAAAGGATGGCCGGTGCCGACTGGAGTGACGCCGGCCAACCGGACACGCAGCCCGAGAAGCTGCCTGCGTACGTTGTCCGGAACGCCGTCCGGCAACCGGAGAAGGACTTCACTGGCGGCCCGCAGTATGCGATTCTCGGCAATATCGGAGGTGAACTCATCACGCGTTGTCTCCAGCGGGATGAGCCGGTCGTAATGCTTGCGGCTCTGGTCGGTCGTCCGGATGCGGCCTCGCGCGACGAGGGCGGTCTCTTCGACTTCCCGGTATCCACTGAGGAGGCCTTGGCGTAGCGCCCTCTCCGCTTGCAGTGCGAAAAGGCGTGCCATCACCGGCAATAGCTCACGGTCTTCGTCCACCTGCACGTCCTCGACCCGCCAGCCTTTCGGGCTCTGGCTGTAACCCAGCAGGAAGAGGAGCCGTGCGATCGGGATCTTGGGTTGTATACGAAGGGCAACCGCGTCGTGGCCGGGCACATGCAGTGTCGCGGCGCCGACCGTGCCTCTGGCGCGGATGCGCCAATGACCGGTGTTTTCCATGTCCGGTCTCGCGTCGACGATGCGGGAGGCGGCGATTGCTCGTCCCATCGCGTCGTCCAGCGGCACCGATAGCGGTGCGCCGTGTTCGGTGAGGTTGAGGACCGTCACGACGATCCGGGCTGGGTGCTTGCCGAGGACGCGATGGCTGCACGCAGTGAACGCAGCCCGTAGCGTTGCTCGACGCCTACCCCTTCCCCGTAGTGATGCTCTTCCAGCAATGGGAGGATTTTGGTGCGCCAGGTGCGTTCGAGCCCGCCGTCGCGGTAGACCCCGTTCTTCATCAGATAGGCAGGACCCACTTGGAAATCGGGGTCGGTAATCCGTGTGTTCAACGCGTCGAGGAGGTCGGCGGGTTCGCTGCCTCGGCCTTCCTTGGAGAGCCAGCGGCGCAACAATCCAGTGGTCGGCTCGGTCCGGGGTGAGAGTTCGACGAAAGAGAACCGGCGGCGCATCGCGGTGTCGACGAGCGCGATCGAACGATCGGCCGTGTTCATGGTGCCGATCACGAACAGGTTCGACGGGAGCGCGAAGTCTTTGCCCGAGTAGGTGAGCCGCACTGACTTGTTGCGGTACTCCAGGAGAAAGTAGAGCTCGCCGAACACCTTCGCGAGGTTCGCCCGGTTGATCTCGTCGATCACGAGGAAATGCGGGATGTGCCGGTTTCCTTCCCTGGAAGCGAGGTCGGCGATCTCCCGGAGCGGGCCGTCAGTGATCCGGAAGGCGACCTCGTGGGTCTTCGGATCCTCTTGCGGCCGGAACCCCTCGAAGAAGTCCTCGTAGGAGTAGGCGGGATGGAACTGCACCAGCTTGACCCGTTCCGGGCCGCCGCCAAGGAATTCGGCGAGCTTGAGCGCCAGGTAGGTCTTGCCGGTTCCGGGTGGTCCGTAGAGCACTAGCTGACGATCGTCCCACAGCAGGTTTCGCAGCTCTCGTAACCACTCGATGTCGTGTACGAGCACGTCTTTGACAAGGTCATCAGTCGGCTCGGGAAGTTCCAATTCTTGGCGAGCCACCAGCGCGGCGATTTGCACGCTCGAGTCGGCAGTCGGATCCGAGGCTTCTTCGGCCAGCTCCTCAGTGCTACGACCGAGTCCGGCTACCAACGCCGCGACCGCGGTGAGGTCACTGACGTCCTGCTGGACGGACAGCTTCTGTTGCAGTTCTTCCGGCAGTTCGTGGTAGGGATGTCCGGTGCTGCTCCATTCCGCCGGCCGTCGCAGATTCGATCGGCTGCCCTCCGAGACGATCTGCTCAGCTTCACCCGTGATTTCTCCGACGTACAGCATTCCGTCGGAGATCGTGCAGATCGTGTCACCTGGCTTCATTTTTGACAGGAAGACGTGAAGCTCGTCGACCAGCCGAAGCCGTTGGTTGTAGGTGAGGGTGGACTCGTAGTCCTCTTCGACGATTGTCCGCAGGTCGTCCTTCGTGATGTCGTCCTCACCGATATCGCGCAGCTGGCTGGCCGCGACGCTTACCCGCCCTTCCGGTAGCCAGAGCCGCTGGACTAGGTCGAGCCCGGTGACGTTGGAGCCTCGCACCAACCAAGTCCGAGCAGGCCCTGACCCTGACACCTCGAGGAAGTCGGAGAGTGGGTGATCGTCAGCGGTCTTCCACTCGCGCCAGCCGTTGGAGCTGCGGCCGAGCACGATCACCGCGGCGGCTGAGGGGGAGTTGCAGACGATATCTTCGGTGGTTTCGAGGTGCTCCGGCCAGGTTGCGGACTTAGAGATCAGGCCATCGGCGATCATGCGCTCACGAAGCCCGTGAGCGGCTGGCATTTGCTCCGGGAACGACGGCACGACGCCCGATCGAACCGGCGATCCGGCTCGGATCAGGAACCTCCGGCTGCCGTTCGGTCCCTTCTCGTCAAGGAGGCGCCCATGCGCGACGGGGCCACCGTAAGGCAGGCGGAGCTGGAATTCGGGATAGCTGTCGGGCATCAGGCCCCCTCCTTGGCACTGCTGACGGCTTCAGGGTGGCGGGGACCGTGACCGGGCGGCGGGGTGAGGGTGGACGTGTAGTTCTCGCCGTCGACGAGCGGGTTGGTAAGGCTGACTCCGGCCTCTGCCATCCGGTCGTACTCGGCAAGGATGAGGTCCTTGGTGCGATAGGTGCCGTACTTGGCCTCGTCCTTGCGCTTGACGATCGGGAAGGTATCGAGGATGTAGTCGGCATCGTCGCGGGAGATTCCGTAGAGGTGGAAGAAGAGCGCGTCAAGCTCAGCCCGGATGATGGCGCGGCGGTTCTCGTCCCAGACAAAAGGTGCGCCGGAGTCACCGAGATCGCGCGCAAAGGATGCCAAATCATATGCGGTGTAGGTCATTTCTAAAACGCGCGTCTTTATTGCTCTAGTGTGCAATCTCATTGCTTCAGGCGTGGGAACATTTAACTGTTTCCAAATAAAGAATGCCATGCTAGTTCCGCCTATTTTTTGGCGGCTTATGAAGTCGAATACGAGAGAACTCTGGATGGCAATAAGACTTGCGGACAGGTCGGCAGATACCTGGGGTGTCATTAGGAGGAACTTGTGTCCGACTGCGGCACGTGGGAGGATGGCAACGATGGCGGTGCGTTCGTCTGTCGCGCGGCAAACATCGCGCCAGCCGAGAAGCCAGTCCCGATCCCATTTCTTGCCTGCGAGGCGGGTGGCTACGCCGGCATCCATGATCTCTTGGCCGTTTTTGTCAAGCTTGCCTGTGGGGATGTTTGCGTCGGACGCCCAGTAGCGTGGCATGACTATGGAACTGGCGACTTGTTTTTCGGACAACGTGACGTCGCGGGTGGAACCGTCTTCTATGTAGGTTGCCCACCTGTGATTGTAATAATGGAGCATCTTTGCCTCGTACAGTGGCAGCATCCGCGACGCGTCCTTGGTGAAGATGTTTCCTACTAGGGTCCATCCGTCGCGTTCAAGGTCTTGGCGAGAATGCAAGAAGCGCGCGTCATGAGCCATGTCGAACATTCGTAGGAACGATATGTTCCAAGGGTTGCTGCCGCCCTTGCCCTTGTCGTCTGGTTCTTTGATGAGGACAGGAATTCGGCTATGGATGTCGAGAGTTATCTCGGCGTCGCGCCGGGAGCGAAAGATTGGAGTGTTGCCCGAGTTGGGATTAAGGCGTGTGATCTCATCCGGAGTCAGCGTAAATGCTTTGTTGGCGTCGTCCAGTTCGGCTGGGGCCTGGAGGAAGAACGCGAAGGTGGCGGCTGATTCTCGTAGGGCGCTGCCGGTGAGGGACAAGATGCTGAATTTAAAGGAGCGATGTACGCCTGGGAAGATCGGTGCAGCGTTCTCGAAGTCGTACAGCGCCGCAAGGGAGCCCTGCTGTACGAGATCCTTGAAGAAGTACTGCGTCCTGGCGTCAGTGGCGATTCCGGTCGGGACGATGACACCCGTACGGCCATGCGCTCCCGTCAAGATTCGGGCGGTTTCGGAGAACACCGCGTAAGTGTTCAGGTTTCCTTGCCCGGTCAGGGGAACCCGGCCGGATCGGCGCAGGAAGTGGCTTTCCGCATAGACGGCGCGTTTGGCCGCCGAGTACTCGTCGAACAGCTGGCGCTTGTCGGGGTCGTCCTGGAGAGCGGCGATCAGCTTCTTGCGGGTGTCAGCCTTGCCAACAGCCGCGATCTCGGGGGAGCGCCGAGCGAAGAACTCCTGTTCCTTGAGCTCCACGCTGTCCCACGGGGGATTGCCCAGGACGCAGTCGAAGCCGCCCGACCAGCCGGTCGCAGTGGCGGCTCCACCCCCGTCCGCAGGGACGACGAAGATCTCGGGAAACTCCAGGTACCAATGAAAGAACTGATACTGCCGGCGGAGCCGGACGATCTCATCATGAGTCGCTGGTGAAGCACCCGATGATTCTGGATCCTCCAGCGACCTGAAGACTTCGTATGTTACCGCTCTGGGGGCACTCGGCGTCTTGAGCCACATGAAGGCCGCACACCAGGCGTCAGCGAGATGCACTGCGTTGAGATACTCGGCGGACTTAGCCCACGATGAATAAGCTGCCGCCTGCTCCCGCACCTGGCGGAGCTTGTCGGCTGGTGCGCGCGTGATCCGTTGCACACCGGCGGCGAACGCGATGTTCGTGACCTTTACCGGCTCCTTTTCGATATCGAACAGGCTGAACTGACCAACGCGTTCTTTGACGTTGATGTTCTCGAGGGTTTTGGCGAACTTCTTGTCGTCACCCTCGGTCGCGATGAACGCCTTGTCCGGGATTCCGCCGCGCAGGAGGGCTGGGGTCGCGCCGAGCAGTGCGTTGCCCTGCTTGATGTGCGCGTCGAGGAAGCTCAACGGCTTCCCCGGCTCCAATGCCTCCAGCCAAAGTGAGACCTTGGCGAGCTCGACGGCCATCGGGTTGAGGTCGACGCCGTACACACAACGAGCGATGACCTCGTGCAGAGCATGACGGACGGCATCCAGCGTGGGCTCGGGGTTGCGTTCTCGTACCGCCGCCACTCGCTTTGCGATCCGCCGTGCCGCGGCGACGAGGAAGTGACCGGAGCCACACGCCGGATCGCAGATCGTCAAAGATAGCAAGGTGTCCACAATGGATTCGGCAGCGTCCGGCAGGCCCGCTGCCGCAGCGGCCTGTTCGCCGCGCTTGACCGCGTCATCGATGACCGGGTCCAGAGTTGAGTCCAGCAGGCACTCGATCAGTGAGGACGGCGTGTAATAGGACCCGGTCGTCTTCCGGGTGTTGCCCGCCAGTTCGATCAGCTCGAAGGCTCGATCCACCGCGCTGTGTTTCGGGACGAGTTCCAGCAGGGACTCGTAGATGGAACCGAGCTCTTCGGCGTCCAGGTGCCGGTAGTCGACCGTGCGCCAGCGGCCTGAGCCCACATCCCGGATCTGGCTGAGGTGCCGGACCGCTGCCAGCAGATAGTCATTGGACAGCGACAGGTCGCGCAGCGGCGCGTCGACATCTGCGGCGTCGAAGATGCCTCCGAGTCCGGGCAAGCCCAGCTCGGGACGTCCGGCCTCGTCGCCGAGCGCGTCCAGGACGATCCGGAGGGCTCGGTAGAGATCGTCGTGCGCAGTGCCGCGGCGTCGCCGCGAGTGGGCTCGCAACTTCGCCGTCGAGAAGTACGTCAAGTACCGCTTCCTGGCTTGTTGACTCACGTCATGCGTGTGGAGGGCTTCCCTGTCCTCGGCGACGAAGACGAACAGCAGGCGGTAAACAAGCCGCAGCAAAGCGTTGTGTAGCGCGGTGGCATCCACATTTTCCCGCAGGCGGGTGTTGGCCGGGTGACGGAGGAACCCGGTGCCCAGGGTGGTGATCGCTTGCTGGACGCCGTCGCGAAGCTGGTCCAGCGCACGAGTGCCGGACGCGATCGCCGCGATCCGCCACTTTTCAAGCCAGCAAGTCGACGGCGCGGCGCCGTCGGCGACCCCGAAGCGGGTGACATGCAGGAGCCGGTACAGCAGGACGAACTCGCTGAACAGCTCGCCGTCGAAGATCGCCTCCAGATCGAACTCGACATAGGAGGCGGTCGCCAGCGCGCTGGAGTCCCGCAGCAGCCGCAACCGGCGGCCGTTGGTGACCACACCCCACAGGTGTTCTTCGTTGCGGTTCAGGCATTCCTGGACCAGCGATTGCGGTGGGACAGTGCCAATCCCAGCCGGTCGCTTGTCCAAAGAGGAGTTCCACGCGGTCAGGTGCACGGGGACGTGGGTCCAGCGGTGGCTGATCGCGAACGTCTTGCTTCCGTCGTCAGACGTGATACCCGAGGTCCCGAGTGCGCTCAGCTCGCCGAAGCCAAGCTCGTCGAAGAGCGGCAAGAGCCACTGGGTGGTCGCGAGCCCGGTAGGGTCGGCCGGAGCGTCGGCTTCGGGAGCGACCGGAAGTCGATCGCGCAGTTCACTCCAGATGGACTTGAGGTAGTCCCAATGGCGCTCCGCGTCGTCGCGCACCGAGCGGGAGCCGACGACGCGATAGTCGGCCGGCAGACAGCCTTTGACGTCCTTGCCTTCGGAGATGCGCACCAGCATGTCGGCGGGCAGCAGGCCGCCGATGGTGTGGACGGCCGAGAAGACCTGGTTACGAGCGATAGCGGACATCAGGCAGCTCCTCCCGAAACCGGCAGGTAGACGTAGGCGCCGAGGATGTCGGCGGGTTTCTGCGCGACCACATTCACCCCTCGGACGATTTCTCCGGCGGCTGTGCGGACCCGCCGATGGGAGGTCAGCAGCTCGGTCGCGAGTTCATTCCCGAACGCCTCGAGGTGCGGCTTCGCAGTGGGTAGCCCGCCCAGCACGCGCTGCATGGTTCGGACACCAAAGCTTCGGTCTGTGTTCTCGTCGGCGGTCAGATCCAGCAGATTCAGGGCTTCTTCGGCGGACAACCAGGTCGCTGTGGCCGGGGCTCCCTCGAACGCGAGCAGACGCGCGTCCTCGGCGATCAGCTGCCGTTCACCCGCCCGGGACGGCAACGTGAGGTGGAAGCGGTAGCGGACCAGTAGCAATGTCGTACGGGTCTCGACGCTCTTCGTGCGGATGACCCCACAGCGACGGGCTGGGCGGGAGCCGTCGGACAAGTCGTCCAGCGCGGCGTTGAGTACGTAACCGGCGAGCGCGCCGACCACTGGATCGGTGCGGACCAGCGCTGCCTCGCCACGGGCGACCGCAGCCGTCGCACGGAACGGTACTGGCTTGCCCCGCTCGAGAGCGTCGCCACCGATCACTGATGCCAGCGCGTCGCGAAGTCCGATGGGCGTGCCGCTCAGGTCCGCGGTGAACCCGGTGTCGTCGTTACGCAGCACAGCTTCGAGGGCGGTCAGCGTCTGCCGGACGAAACCGTGGATCTCGCCCGCGCGGCCCAGTGTGTCCCGGATAGCGGTGACCTCGCGGGCGACCTCTTCGGGACGGATCGTGCGCTGGGCGAATCGGGACCGTGACGTCTTTTCCCGTTCCGCGGCCGACTTCCAGTCCAGTTCGAGGGTCAGGGCCTTCTCATCGACCGTTTCCACCTCGAACAGGCTCGCCTGTTCTGGTCGCTGGCTGCGCATCAGTAGCCACTCGACGATCGCGTCGGTCACTCCCGACGACGCCGCGTCGGGTACAGAGACGGAGATACCGAGATCCTTCCGAATCTGGCGATGCTTCTTGATGAGCACTTCAAGGACCTTGCCGTCGATGCCGTTGTCACTGCCGTACAGCGTGATGATTTTGACGGTGTCCGTCTTCTGGCCGAACCGGTCTACTCGGCCTTCGCGCTGATCGTGCCGGGTGGGGTTCCACGCCAGGTCGTAGTGGACCACAGCGTCGAAGTGGTGTTGAAGGTTCACACCCTCTGACAGGCAGTCGGTGGCGATCAGCACTCGGCGGGCCGCGGCGTCTTCGCCTGCTTCCTCGGCGAGTTCCTCGATCCGCTGCAGGCGTTGTTGCGGGGAGAGCGTTCCGGTCACCGCGCGCACGACGGTCTTTCGGCCCAGCTTGCCATCCAGCTTCTCGGCCACGTATTCGGCGGTGGGGATGTAGCGGCAGAAGACGATCGGATGATACCCGTCGGCGAGTAATGCCTTGAGCTGCTTGACCAGTGTCGCCAGCTTCCGATCCGCATCCGTTCCCTCCAGCTGGGCTGCCCTTTCTGCCAGCTCGGCCAGGCGTGCGCCGGCCTCTTCGGTCTCGGCACCAGGAGCGACGTCGAGTCCTTCCAGCGCGTCGCTGTCAGACGCATCGCGGGTCAGCGGTGCGCCGAGCCGATCCGCTTCCTCGGCGGTAGCGGCTGTTGCCGCCGCGGACCGGGTCTGCAGGGTCTGCGCGGCGGCCCGCGGTGAGGAAACCAGCGAACGCAGCAACGCGATCGCCGACCACCACGCGATGCGCGCCTCGCGCTTGCCCTGGTCCCCGGCGGCCGTCACCCGCTCGCCCGCATAGGCGATGGCGTCCTCGAGCAGAGCACGGTACGCGGGGGTCAGCTGGTAAGTCTCGTCCTTGAAGAACCGATCCGAGGGAAACGAGGTGTCTTCGCGGAGGCTGTCGTCGGCCAACCCGTCGCGCACGGTGAGGAATTGACGTACGTCGGCGCGTTTTCTCTGCACGAAATGTGCGGCGAGCAGGCGGCGGCCGGAATCGGAATCGAGCTCGACCGTGGCGAGTTCGGGCTTGACCAGGCCGAGCAGCGCGCGGAAGGCGCTTTCTTTGCCGCTGTGTGGGGTAGCGGTCACCAGGAGAAGATGCCGATCGGCATCGGCGGCGACGCGCTGAAGCAATTCGTAGCGAAGCTGGCTTTGCGCCGAGCCACCGTCGTCCGCGGTGACACAGCTGTGGGCCTCGTCCACGATCACCAGGTCGGGGCAGTGCCGCACGAAGTCGTCGCGGTGCCGGGTGGACTTGATGAAGTCGGTGGAGACGACCACGTGCGGGTGCTTGTCGAAAAGAGACTGCCCCAGGTCCAAACCGCGTTCCAGTTTTGAGACCGTGGAGGCCAGTACGAGCTCCGCGTCGATGCCGAACTTGGTTCGCAGCTCTTCCTGCCACTGCTCGGCCAGCGCGGGCGAGCACAGGATCGCCAACCGTTGCGCACTTCCCTGAGCGAGCAGTTCGCTCGCGATGAGGCCGGCTTCGATGGTCTTGCCGATGCCGACGTCATCGGAGATCAGCATGCGCACCACTCGTTGGCGTAGAGCCATCATGAGTGGGACGAGCTGATAGGCCCGGGGCTCAACGGCGATTCCGGCGAGGGAGCGGAACGGCCCAGCGCCGGACTGGAAGCCGATTCGAAGTGCCGAACGAAGCAGGCCGGCGGCAAGGGCATCGCCGAGGTCGTCCGCGGACGGCTGCTGGAACTCGGCGCTACGCACTTCCTCGAACGCCGGGAAGACCGCGGCGACATCGTCGTCAGCGCCGCCGAGGGGACGCAGGACGAGCATGTCGCTGGCACTTTCCGGCAGTACGACCCAGTCGCGCCCGCGCGCGGAGACCAGCGAACCAGCGGTGTATGTCTTCATCGGTGTCATGATCTCTTTCGTTGTCAGACGCCCACACCGAGCCCGAAATAGCGCTGGTACTCCTCGGTGATGGCCGCCCAGTCGCCGTCGTGCGGGAACCGCACCACTTCCCAGCCTCTGTCCAGCAAGCGGTCTTCCGCTTCCGCGTCGCGTTGGGTGATCATCGGGTAGGAATGCACTGGGCCGTCGACGAAAATCGCGACCTGGACGCCGGGCAGGAGGTAGGTGAAATCGGGCCGGGCGAGCGCTTCGGGGATGAAAGGCTGAGCGTGGTCAGGAAGCCGAAGCCCCTTCGCGCTGAGCCAGGCGATGAGCCTTTCCTCCAGCTTGGTGTCCGACTGAGTCGTCAGCCTTGCCAGCTGTTCCGAGCGGGATTCACCTCGACCCGAGGTGAGGGCGGTCGCGGTCGCGAGCCGTCGCAGGAGATCGCGAACAGAATGGCGGTCGATCGCGCCGTGGTTTGTCTGATTGCCATAGGTGAGCAGGCACTCGTAACAGCCACGCGCACAGGGCCGGTCGGGATGCGGCCCTCCGCGGTCGGTCCCGTCGGGCTCGAAGTGACAGATCTCCAGCGCGGTGGCCGCGGCACGCCGCAGAGCGTCCGGCTCCGCTTGAATGAGCCGAAGCACACCGGCGCCGCCTTCAGCGGCTTCCGTGAAGAGCATCCGATCGCGAGGCCCGTCATCGGGCGGGAGAAGCTCGCCGGTCAGCTCGGCGTCTTCCAGCTCGAATTCCGCTTCTATCCCACGTTCCAACGCGTACATCAAGGACAGCGCCACAGGCTCCGGCAACGGCTCGGACAGCTTCACCACCAGGATGTTCCGCCGGTCCTCGACATAGGGGAGCACTCGTTTCTTACGCCGTCCCTCGTTGCCGTCGGCGTCGATGACCGGCATTTCGCTGGAATCTCCGGACGCCTCGCCGGCATCGCGCTCGTTCATCCAGCGACCGTCGGCAGGGTCGAGCCAGAAGCCGTCCGGCTCGTCCTCCTTGGCGCGGATCCGTCCGACGTTGGTGATCCGCACGGTCGCGGAATCGCCGTAGGTCACCGTCGCGATGACACCGTCGTCATCGGACACCGAGGCATCCCGGCGGCCGGGGCGAGCGCCGTGATCGTGGAACCGGTAGGAAGTCACCAGCCGGAACCCAGCCCGTCGGCGTTCCTCCTCGTCCGATGAGATGCGTTCCCGGCGTTTGGTGTAGACGGTGTGCAGCTGGAGTAGGCCCGTCGTCCGCTCCCGCAACGGTTCTTCGCACAGCTCGCAGTTGTCGGCGTTTGCCTGTAGATCGTGGTGATACCCGCAGGCAGTACAGCGCATGGCGCTGGTGGTGACCACATCACCGCTGGCGTCCGGGGGCAACTGGATCCGTGTGACCTGGTATCGGGCACCTTCGTGGTAGATGAGCGCGCCAGGGCCGAATTCACGGATCGCCAGAAAGCGAGGTCGCTGGAGATAGTCGCCGTCGCCGAACCGCCTGGCGGATGTGGGGATGTATGCGGCAAGCGGCAGCCTCGGGAAGGAATAACCAGGCAGGAAGCCTTCACTGGCGAGGTAGCGGTAAGGGTTGAAGTCCGAGAGCACCGACTTGCTGTCGACGCTCTCGTTCTTGAGGAGATTGAGCTGGGTCTCCGCTTCCCGTCGCCGCCCGACAGCGATTTTGCGGTCGC
Organism: Amycolatopsis speibonae; assembly: GCF_042647925.1. Taxonomy (NCBI): domain Bacteria; kingdom Bacillati; phylum Actinomycetota; class Actinomycetes; order Pseudonocardiales; family Pseudonocardiaceae; genus Amycolatopsis; species Amycolatopsis speibonae. Next base: position 150,158 of record NZ_JBHRWK010000024.1, on the reverse strand, counting down.
GCTCGGAAAGGGTATGGTCCAGCACCCTGCGATTCTGCTCGGCCTGATCCACCAACGCGGCTTTGAAAAGCTTCCGCCAGCGGCCGAATCCTTCGTCGAACTGCTTTCCGGCAGCACGGGCCGCATCTTCGAGCCATTGGTCATGCCACCAAGTGGTGTCTTCGAACTCGGTTACCAAGCCGCCGAAAACCTGGCGAGCTGCCACGACAGCACGTCGCTGTGCGTCGGTGTCGCGCAAGGCCGCGTCGACACGATCGTGGACTGGCAGTGCCGGATCGGGCTGACGGGCGTCTTCGTCGTAACTGATGTCGATGATTTCAGGAATGGCGCGACCAAGCTTGAGGTCGGCCTCGGCCAGCCAGATGGCTTGGACGTGGGACCGCACCAGATCCTCGTTGGTGAGGTCGAGCCGCGGTCGCGTGATGATCCCGGCGACCATCCGGTCCGAACGTCGGAAGTAGTACTGGTCATGGCTGTTGCCGGTGGCGCAGTAGGTGGTGACGAGCGCGGGCTGCCCGGACCGGCCTGCGCGCCCACTGCGCTGCGCGTAGTTTGCCGGTGTCGGCGGCACATTGCGCATCAAGACCGCGTTGAGCTCGGAGATGTCGACGCCGAGTTCCATCGTTGGCGAGCAATAGAGCAGTTTGAGCTCTCCCTTGCGGAAGGCGTCTTCCCGGCGTTCGCGCTCCTCGGGGGTGACCTGCGCGGTGTGCTCCTTGGCGGCCAGCCCGCCCAGCGCCCCCGCCGCGTTCCGGTACAGATCGCGGAAGAAGGAGTTGACTCGGGGTCCGTCGCCACTGGCGTAGGTGCGGGTCAACGGATCGTGGGTACCGGTCTCGCCAGTTCCTGCCTTCCACATGAGTGTTCTCGCCGAAACCCGATATCCGGTAACGGTTGACGCCGATCGTCGCCGGAAGTGGCCTGAGCGTTGGGGAGCCATATCGATTCGCTCGACGAGCCCGGCCGTGGTGAGCACCTTCAGCAGGTCCTGGATCAGAACCTGGGTGTCGTCGATGGACAGATCCCTGAAATGCACTCGACGCAGGTATTTGCCGAACTTGGTGCGGCCGGATAGGAACAGGCTGGACCTCTCCATTCCCGGTCGGGAGCTCTGTGCATATGCGGTGCCAACCTGTGGACGATCGTTTACCGACAGCACCCATGGGTCGATGAGACGTTCCTCGCTCGCGCGCTGAAGCGTGTCGAAGTCGTCCCGGAAGTGTTGTACGTCGATGGCGAGATGCCGACGCATGGCGTCCAGCAACGCGTGCATGATTTCTTTGCGTCGCCCGGGATCGGCGTCGCGGATGCTTGGCTGAGTGCTAGCCCACCGATCCTCCTGCTCGGCGAGCCATGCGAGGTCCTCGTAGTGGATCTGGAGCAGGCCGGTCTGCTCCAGATTGGGCATGGTGATGCGCCAGCCGCGTTGCAGATCAAGGTAAAGCCGGAAGGCGATGACATCTTGCAGGGTCTTGCGAGCATTGCGGACCAGCGCGGGGGCCAGATCCGCGCGTCCCGCGAAGTCAGCCAGTTCCAGACCCAGTGAGCCCGCGACTCGCGACGCGAGCTCTTCGTGCCGGATTCCCTCCTCGCCCGCCTCCAACACCGCCCGGTACAGCGCGCCGCGAAGTTGGGTGATCTGCACAAAGTCGTTGAAATGTCCGGCCTGGAGGGAAGCGTCCTGCCGGTTGTCGACGAAGGTGAGGAGCTTGCGAGCCTTCTTGTCGAGCGCCGCCGCAGGAGCGTTCTTGAGCGAACGCACGATCGACGTGGAGATGAGGGAGGTCGCCGACGAGCGCCCTTCCTGGTCGAGGGTTGCCAGCTTGGCGAAGTCCCTGCCCCGGACCTGTTCATAGCTGATATTGCAATGCAGGCAGAATAAGAAGGGCGCAGGAATGAACGCGGCGGTCAGCTCGCCCAGCCCCTCGTTCCCGTATGCGTCAACGGTAATGGCGCTGGGGAGCCGTTTCCGATAGGAGTCTCGCACGCTCTCGTGACCGTGATCGTCCACTTCGAGCCATGACTCGGGCAGCCGACGGTCGGCCATGGCCTCTTCGGTCGTTCCCGGCCAAGGGCGATCGGGATCGATGAACAGGTAGCCGTCCCCGGCCCGGCCGCCGGTTGCGGTCGTGTCTCGCCGTGGCTCGTAGACGACCTGACCATCTTGCCGTACCTTCCGCCAAACGGTCGGGTATTCTTGGCCACACTCGCGACAGAACGCGAGTGGCAGCAGGATCTTGCCATCAGTCCCTGGTGCGACTCGCTGGTAGTCGCGAGTCAGCCGACGGTTCGCCTTGTCTTCCAGGGTGACATAGACCGTGTCCCCTTTGGACAGGAACTGGTGGAGCCGGAAGGCGAAAAGCGGGCGGTCGGTGACCGGATGCCTGGCCTCTGAACCGGCCTTGAGTGTCTGCCGGATCGCAGCCCCGCAGATGTCCTCGTCCAGACCGGAGACTTCGGCGAGTTCGACCGCAGCCTCTTCGATCTTGGCAGGACGTTGCCGAATCAGACGGTGTGAAGAGTCGGTGTCGAGGCCGAAGCGGGTCTCAATCCAGCGGGCCAGCGGATCGGCGACCAGATCGGCGTACATGCGCGGGGCAGCGGGTGCTTGGAGTCGCCCGGCAGGCACCTCCCCGGGGGTTTCGCCGGTTGCGCGCACCAGTGTCTCGCCAATGACGTTGTCGGGGCTCACCGAAACGCCGAAGAGGGACGAGGCCACATTGGCGACAACGTTTCGCTGGTCCTCGAAGCTGCCGTCACTGGACATTGTCGCGGAGGTACCCACACATTGCAGTCGCTCTGCCTGGCAGGCTTCGCGAACTCGACGGATGAGCAGAGCTACATCCGCACCCTGCCGGCCGCGATAGGTGTGCAATTCGTCGAAGACGAGAAACTCCAGCCCCTGCGCCATCTTGATCAGTGAACGCCGGTCATCGGGCCGGGTGAGCATGAGCTCGAGCATCACGTAGTTGGTGAGCAGGATATCCGGCGGATTGTCGCGGATCTCCTTGCGGCGTTCGTCGCTTTCTTGGCCGGTGTAGCGGGCGTAAGTTACCGGCTCGCGGCCCTTGCCGTAGCCGTCGAGTAGGTATTTGTCCAGTTCTTTGAGCTGGCTGTTGGCCAAGGCGTTCATCGGATAGACGATGATCGCGCGAACTCGTTTGCGTGCTTGCGGACCGTCCATCTCGCGGTCCTTCAGTACCTTGTCGACGATCGGCACGATATAGGACAGGGATTTGCCGGAGCCGGTTCCCGTTGTGAGGACATAGGATTCGCCGGAGTGGGCGATGTCGATCGCCTCGCGTTGGTGCCGATGGAGAGTGAGGGGGCGACCGTCACAGACCGTCGCTCCTTCGGTCTTGCCTGCCTGGAAGATGCGTGCGCACTCTTCGTGCAACACCCCTTCGGCCGTCAGTTCGAGAAGGGTGCCGCCCGACGCGAAGAACGGGTTCAGCGACAGCCAGGGATCGGGCCATTGTGACTTCGCATCCAGATCCTGCTCGACGAAGGCTTCGATCTCGTCGTCGCGGATAACCGTTCCGCCCTTGGTGAAGTCCCGGTAGTCCTCGATGAGTTTCCGGTGCACGCCGAAGACGTCCATGCCGACCGCGGTCGTCGAGGTCACAGGGCTGATCGCAGGGATGGCCGAGTTCGCCGCACGAGTATTGGTCAGGTGTGAGACTGGGTTGAAGGCTTCCCAAGCGGGGACGGTTTCGTCGCCGGTGACGAGTGGCAACAGGTCCTCCCGGACGGCGACCGCGTCGGCCGGCCGGTCAGCTGGAGCTTTAGCCAGGAGCCGCTCGACCAGGCGCGCTAGCTCCTCGGGGACGTCACCCCGGGCAAGCCTGACCGACGGTACTGGCTCGTTGATGTGCTTTTCGCCGAGCGCGTGCGCGGATTCGCTGTGAAACGGTGGTACACCGGTAAGGAGTTCGAAGAGCACACATCCGAGTGCGTACAGGTCGGCCGCCGGGCCAACAGCTGATTCCTGGAACTGCTCAGGGGCCATGTAGCGGGCTGTGCCGACCGTAACGCCGGTACTCGTCAACTTCCCGTTCTCGCCGTCGTCAGCGATGCGACCCATACCGAAGTCGAGCACCTTGACCAGCCCGCCCCGCAGCACCATCACGTTGGAAGGCTTGACATCGCGATGAACGATGTCCTTCGCGTGGGCCGCGGACAGGCCGTCCGCGATCTGCGCACCTAGTGCGGCGACCCAGGAAATCGGCAGCTGGGGATGCTCGGAGACAAGGTCGCGGAGCGGATGGCCGTCAAGAAACTCCATCGCCAGGTAGGGCGGACTGTGGTCCGCTTCTCCGGCGACGATGCGTGGGAGATTGGGGTGGTCGAGCTTGCGCATGATGCGTACTTCGCGATCGAACCGCTGGACCGCCTTGTCGTCAGCGGGGGAACCGACGGACATGCCGGACCGTGTGCGCAGGATGAGTTTCACGGCGACTACGCCGTCCCCGGCGGCCGCAAGATCCTCGGCTTTGTGAACCTCCCCCATGTTGCCCTTGCCGATCGGCTCCAGTAGCCGGAACCGACCCGCCAGGACCTGCGCATTCGTCAGCACTCTGTCGTCCTCCCCGCCCAATGCTCGATAGTTCTGCACGCTGTACGTCGGCGGAACCACTCTGCGTGTAACAGAGTACACGACCAGCGAGTCTGTCGACAGGGACTATCTGTTGGCGATGTAAACATGCTCGACCTGGTGGCCGGCCTCCGGGTTGAGGTAGGTCGCCTGCCGCCGTGGGCTGCTTGGGCTGCCGAGTCGCCTCCTCGCAAGGTGAGCTACTACGGGCGTAACCGTTGTCGATGGTCCGGCGATCAGAATGTGCACAGATGTTCGCTCCAATCGTCGTCCCGGTTGTCCGTTGCGCAGTCTTCTAGAGTTTTCGCCACCAGGCGGAGATGCGTTCGGAGAGGCTGGGCCGGCGTTGTGTAGGTGGCGGTGCCTGCGACGGCCGCTGTGGTGGTGCTGGAGGAGGAGTGGATGTACCCCGACGCAGAGGCGCAGGCGTCGGGTTGGGAATCGCGGGGGGTGGCGTCGTCCGCTTCAGCGGTGAGGGAGGGTTCTTGTGGCCGTTGTACTCCGGCGCGAAAAAGCTGTCTATTTGCTCATCGACTGACATCGCGCGGCGAGGCTGGACCGCGGGGGGGCTCTTGGGTGGGTGCCGGGGTGCGGCGGGGAGTGCTGTCCCTTCCGTTGTCGATGCCTTCAACGCTCGCAGCTGGTCGCTGGACAGAATTTGCAGGGAAGCGGCCCGATGCAGCTCGATTTGCGGGTTGGGCTTATCGCGATCCGGATTTTGGTACTTGGTCAAGAGTCCGGTTAATGAGACGTTAGCCTTCCAGATTTTCTGAAGGTTGGATCCAAACTTGGCGGTCAGCTCGCGGGTGACCTTTTCGAAGCCGACGATGATGAAGCCCGAGTTTTTGTAGTCGCCGATATTGATGAGTGTCATCATTTGGCCATATCGCGTTCTTAATGTCCTGGCGTAGGTGATCTTGCCAAACACTGTCGCTTCATCGCCTTGATGCGCAAACAGGGTCGCTGTGTCGAGTGCGTCGATACGCAGCGCTCTCCGTGCCTGTCGGGGAATTGTTCTTGCGGGACGCGTAACCGTCGATACGTGCCCTGAGAGAATCGCGGGAACGTCGCCGAGTGACGACGAGCAGGCCAAGCGCAGTCTTCGTGCTCGGTCCGCCAGTGGGCTCATCTGCTCGAGGAGTGCTAGTAGGCCAGATGAATCCGGTGAGGCGAAGTCATCCGAGGTGAACAAGATGTTCTCATCATTATTGAACTTTCCCCAGAGGGTTTTGTTCAGTTTGAGGGCGTCAAGAGCGAGATCGATGGCGAACGCGCTGAAGATATCCAGCGAACTGTCGTATTTCTCCACTCGCTCTGGATGCTGATAGTTTCGGTGGCCGGATTCGATCGTGCCGAGCGATCGAAGGTCCGGAAGGAACATGCCGTCGTAGTCGACCAGCCGGATGGTCCCAGCCGACTCGACAAGAATGTTGCCATGTTGCAGGTCGCCGTGGGAGATGCCTGCCTGTCCCATGTTCTCCGCCGCAGAGGCGATGGCACGCCGGACCTTCTCCAGTGCGCTCGCAGAGTAGAGATTGTCTTCGATCCAGTAGTTCAACCGGGTACCTGTCACCCACGGCATCCGTACGATGGGAAGCCGACGGCCGTTGACGAGAATTCCCTCGGCAACGTAATCGACGTCGATCAGGAATCGAAGATCAGGTCGGTGCCGGATGAAGCGCGAGATATGGGCGTAGCGTTCGTCAAGGCGATTTCCCGGCTTGTGGAAGCAACGTACTGCGTACTGGCGGCCGCCTGCGGTGATACTGTAGGTCAGGGCGAACCCGCCGGAGACCACCGAAGGCATGCGTTGTGAATTGATCTCGACTTTCCCGGCACGCAGAACCGGATCGAGGAGCGTGTGGTCCGGTGCCTGAATTGCGGTTTGGTAGTCGTCGAGAGTCGGCAGCTTCATGTCCGCACCACGCAGACGGTCGTGTCATCGTTGGCGAGCCCTTGGTGTCGTTGTTCAGTCACGAAGTCGCCAAACCACGCATCCACAATCGGCTCGCGGCAGAACAAGGGCAGGTGAACGTGGTTTTGAATCAGGTACCTCGCGATGGCGTCGGTAGCAAGTATGAAGACGTCGCCAGCCTGGTGCTGGCCGCCGCCGGACCAGACTTCCGTGGTCGGCGGTGTTTGGTCGATAGTGCGGACGAGCACGGGAAACCTCGAGAACTCCTCTGCTTTCGAGAGCGGAGCAGAAAGCAGAATTTCATCATCACGTAAATGTAGCAGGCACGAATCGCCGATTGCGACTACGCTGAACCTAAATTCGGATACCTGTAGCCCGGTGAACGTGGCCGCGCTCCCTTGGGCGAGTTTCGCTTGTGCGAACCAAGGAAGATCAGGCTTGATCACCTCTTGGCGCCACCGCTGCCGCAACTCACGTAACACGGCTTGGTCGAAAGGATCGAGAAGCTCGGTGGCGTAGGCCTCAGTAAGGACCCTGCTCCAGATCTCTGGCCGGGCGGCGGTCGAGGCGCCGTCGGATATAGCGAAGCGGCCAGCCGCCTTGTTGACAGTCACGCTGTCTTCGTTCTCGTCTTCGCTTCGGCCATACTTGGCTGCCGTGTGTATTGACACGGTCAGCTGCAGCCGATCACGGGCAGATGCGGTCACGTGCGTCAATTCCCGTCGGTGAGTTCCTTGAGGCCGCCGGGCGTAACCGCCCGAGTGCCGATGTCGAGGAACTCGATGACGCTCGCCGCATCGGCGTTGTACAGGAATCCGCGCGCACCAGGCTTGATCGCGTATTTCAAACTCGACGCGGCCTCGGCCATCGAAGGCGGGAGTGCACTCGACATGCCGAACAGCAACGACGCGTATTCGTCCGGCATCCCATCCGCCGTGTTGGGAAAGCGGATGTCCCCGTTCGCGGCCCCCGAAATATGCAGGTTGAACACCAGCGCCTGACCGTCCTTGGTCTCGATCTTGCGGATACGGTCGGTGACCGGGCTGGGATCACCGTCGGTGCTAACGCCGTCGGTGATGTTGATGAGTATCGGAGGGAAGCTGCTGGGGTTCTTGGCGCACCAATCGGCCAATGCCTTCTCCGCTGTCGTGAAGGCTTGGACCATCGCGGTCCGGCCATTGTGTACCGCGTCTACCCAGATTGCCATATGCACTTGTGCTTCGAACACGCCGCCTGCACCATCTGGCATCTTCTTTGTGATCCGATCGACGCGTTTCTTGGCGTCATTCACGAGGCTGATCGGAAGTAATGGGCTCGAAATGCTGGTACCGTCGAGTTCTGAGGTTACTTCGGACCCGTACCCGAGTACGCCGACGTGAAAGTAGTCAAGTATGCGATCGTCACCCTTGCTGCACAAGACCACAGCGGTGGATAGGATCTTGTTGACCGCGAGTGCGAGTGCTTGAGCTTTTGAGGTGTCCGTCCCCGACCAGGGGTCGGACATCGAGAAGGACTGATCGATGAGCAAGAGCAGGCAAGCGGGTTGCGCACGGTTGACTTCCGCCGAGTACATCCGAAGGTCCTTCTTTCAGTAGGTATCCACGTCATCGAGTAGCTGCCAGGCGGGAACCCGGCGAGCCTTTGGGCCGAGCAGCCGTGTTCGGGCGAACTCGAGTCGCAGGTGGCGGCCCGGTGAAGCGTCAGCGGCCGCGCCACGGTCGAGAAGGATGGCGGCTTCGTCGGCTCCAGCCCGGACGACCGCGTCGGCGTGGTATCCGTCGCGGCTCACGGAGAGTTCGACCTGGTTCGCTGGGTCACGGCTCAACCAGCCGTAGAGGCGGAGCGGGAGCTCGTCGAGGACTGGTGCGGAACGTCTCGGCGCCTTGGCGTCGGCCGCATCGAGGACGTCGTCGATTTCGCCGATGCCCTGCCAGACGTCGCGATCACCCACCAGTACCAGAGTCGACCGCGCCCGGGTGATGGCAACGTTCCACAGGTTCCGTTGTCTGCCGAGCCAGGTTCGGGTCCTGGCGGGCATGTTTGCGTCGGCAACAAGCGAAAGGACGATGGCGTCGCGTTCTCCGCCCTGAAACGTATGCACGGTGCCGACTCGGACACGTGACTCATGGCCCCAGCGCTTTGACAACAGTGCGGCCTGGGCTGCGAAAGGTGTCACCACACCGATGTCACTGTCCGGTGGTAGTTGTTGAAGCAATGCCGAAACTTCTCGTGTCACCTGCTCTGCTTCGGTGGGATTCCGCCACGATCCGTGAGCATCCCGGACAGCGGAACCCTTGACGTGAGACCACGTTATGGCGTTGCCCTGACGGCGGCGGAGCTGCCGTGTATCGGTAAGTATGGTGAGCTGCCCGAAGTAGTACCGCTCGTTGACGACAGCCGCGATATCAGGATGGCATCGGTAGTGCTCGTCGAGCAGCAGTTCGCCACTGGCTGCGGCCGAGAGCGCGTTGAACGCGGAATGTCGGCGGTAATTCATTCGCCTGGCTTCGAGCCAGGCCGCGTCCAGCCCATGCGCACGCCGTATGGATGATTCCCGAGCGGGCGTCACCGTGATCACCGGTGACAGCTGCATGGCATCGCCGATGATCAGCGCTCGCTTTGCGCGATACAACGCTGGAATCACCTGAGGAATCGAGCACTGGCTCGCTTCGTCCACGATGACCAGGTCGAACAGCCCTGGTGTGGTAGGAAATCGTCTGATGCTGTGGTTGGTGACGGCCCACGCGCGCAGGTACGGCAGGGATCGCCGTATCTCGGACCAGTCCGTGCCGCTACCCGAGGTGGCACGAACAAGCGCTTCAACGTTGTTCCGGCCACTGTGGACGGCGGTGCGGACGGTGGTTTCCAGCAGTTGCTTTGATAGCGCCCGGACGTCGTCCGCGCAGGCTCCCAGTGAAACTTCAAGGGTATGGTCGTCGTGAATGTTCGCAATGGCCGTGCGCGCGTTGTCCCATGCCACTTCCTGCTGTGCCAAAGCACCAAGCGAGGCACAGGTAGTCGCCGAGCGGTCGCCTTGCCACGAAATCGCTCGACAGAACCTTTTTCGCCGCAGTGATCCGAAGAGCTTGGCCCTGCTTATCCGGTCTGCGCGAGCAGCTAATTCGAGTAGATTCGCGCCCGCGAACAGGTTGCGCAGCTGGTTTGCCTCGTGCCCAAGGGCCGATGCGGAGGCCTGCCGGTCGCCAGCGATCCGGAGAAGATCACGTTCCTGCTCGGCTTTCTCGTTGACTGCCTTGAAAACCTGGTCAAGCGCCTTCGTTGCTTGCCAGAGGACGGCTCTCGAGGTCTGCTCATTCAAGGTGGATGGAGGAGCTGCCATCAGGCTCCGGATTGACCGTTGTTCTTGCTCGCGGTAGTTCTTCCTACCTTTCTTTGGATCACCTTTGCTCCCCGTGCGGACGAGCGCGCCTGGAACGAGCCGCTCGCAGCGCTCCCAGACCTCATCGACCGCACGATTGTTCGTGGACGTAATGAGAACGGACTGGCCGTTCGACACCGCTGTGGCGACGACGTTCGCTACCAGCTGGCTTTTCCCGGTTCCTGGGGGGCCTGTGGCCACCGTCAACGGCCGGCTCATCGCCGATTCGAGCACGGCGCGCTGGGCGTCGTTCAGCGCGAGTGGTGCTACTGGTTGCCATTCCCGTGTGTCTGCTGGACGGTTCGCACCCGCCAAAGCGGACAGCGCTGTATCGTCGGCCCGTCCGTTCGGTCCTGCTATATGTTCAAGATCCTTCAGTAGCTGAGCGTTGGCGTTGTTGCCGGGGGTGACGAGAAACAGAACGGCTGTGTTACGCGCCCCGGAGTTGGGTGTTCGGGCGTCGATGGTGGGTGCCAACGCTCCTGGACGCAACTCTTGCACGGCGTCCAGGCCGAAGTCTTCCCGAAGAAAATGGCGGATTTCAGCGACCATCTGACTGTGCATCCCGGCTTGCCAGCTTGACCGATAGGTACTGAGTAGCGTCTCCGCCTGCGCCGAGGGCAGTAGCTCCCGAACCAGCTGCGGATGAGGAACCACCTCGCCGTAAGGTTTGAGTCGGTCCCCCGCCTCGTCGGGTACGATTTCGACCCGGCGGATGAATAGTGGTGCGAATCGTGGTGTGCGGTAACTGTTGCCAGACCGGTCCTTCAGTAACACGACAGCCGGATACCCATACCACAGTTGAGTGTTCTCGTCTTCAGACCGTTCGATGAAGTCTGCTGCGTCGGCGTCGAGGGGAATCGAGCCGGAGGTGTCCAGGTCGTGCGATAGCAATCGTTCCTCGCCGGAGACGCAGACATAACTATCGTGAACTTCATTGATTCCGAGTAATGGCGTAGGCTCTGTACCGAGCTCGAGGCAATCACGGTAGTAAGCGAGCAGGGAGCCCCACGAATCTCGAGAAGTCCCTCCAGACGGCTCACGGCGACTCGGCGGCATTTCAGGCTGGGACGGTGGTATGACGGGCCGCAGTGGTGAGCCCGCGGTGCTCCTGGCGAGATCGATCCGGCTGTTCACCTTGTCCGATGAGCTCACCGGAACTTGGTAATCCTGTTGCGGGTGCCCTATCGGAATTTGGCGGACGCGATCGTTGACATAGTGGAAAAGTTCGTCGGCTGAGATGATTCCGTCGCCGCCGGTGTCTCCTTTCCCGGTACGGAGCGCCTCCACCAGCTCCGCGGTGAAAAGGGACAATTTGGGCTCCGAAGTCACACGCGGGTCGGCCCAGGATGCTTCTGTCATCCCGCTCGATGACATCACATAGACGCCGCGGGGTTGAGGTGGGCCCGCTCGGTGTGTGGCGGATTTCTTGGCGGTCGTACGAAATCCAAGGCTGAATCCGCCGCTGAAGCAGCAGTCGAAGATGGCCACCTTGCGGCCTGCCAGGCTTTCCTCGAGTTGTTCGTTGACGAAAGTGGCGCTTACTCCGGTTCGCTCGATCGTGGGCAAATTGGTATCCGAGGCGACGAAGAAGAACTCACTGGTTGCCTGCACGTGCCGGTAGCCATGCCCGCTCACGTAGAGCAGGCCGAGGTCTTCTTCTGCGAGATCTTCGAGAAACAGGCCGATTCTCTCACGCATTTGCGCTGCGTTCGGGTCGTCGACAACCTGAACCTCGTCGAACTGGCCGATCTCCGGGTCAGCGAGGACGCGCCGCAGAGCTGCGGTGTCCGTTGTCGCAAATGGGAGCACGCTGAAGTCGCCAGATTGGTACGTTCCGATTCCGACGAGCAGGGCGCGCTTGCGGCCCCGCGTCATCACGAGCGGCGCTCTTCCAAAAGTCTCGTGATGACGCGTACCTGCGCGTCGTCAAGACCTTGCGGGAGCTCGATTTCCGCGTCTCCGATGGTCAGGTGAACCGTGCAGCGTTTGGCCTCTGCCCAGGTCTTGATTGCCTGAATCAGCACTGTGCCGGTAACCGTGGCCGCCGTGCTCAGGAAGGCCCACAATGTGACTGCCTCGGCGACGGCGCTCTTCGAGTTTTCTCCAGGTGGTGCAGGTGGGGCGTATCGCATCATGACGCCTTCGAACTCATTGAGCTCGGCGTGTAGCGCGCGAGTGAGCCGTTCCGCCAGAACCGCGTTTCCGCCGCGGCGAACGCGTAGCTCCAGTGTTGGTTCAGGGTCGTTCATCGGCCCCCCTCGGGCTGACTGTCAACCATTTCGATTTGACTGTGACGATAAACCATACTCAGGTCACCCATCCGAGTGTATTCGGGTCCTGGAAGCTGTCGCAGTCTTAGCCAGTGTTCAGCAGCGAACAAACCGTATGGTCATACTTCGAATCCAGCTGAACATGCGGACGCCATCGGTCTTGGCGAGCCAGCAGGTCGTGCCCAGTTGTAGGTCGACCACGCTGCCCGGCGGTGCAAACGAGGCGAAAGTCGTCGGCCGCGTGGGTCGAAGGAGTGGGGTCGGCATGGACACGGTGGTGCTCGTGTCCGCCAGAGCCAGGTCGATCGATGGTGGTGTTGCGCTCGAGGTAGATCGACTCATGGTGAGTCCACATGGCCTGCTATAACGCGCGTGGGTGGTGTAACACTCCGTGCCCATCTTGGAGTGCCCCCGGCAGGATTCGAACCTGCGACACCCGCTTTAGGAGAGCGGTGCTCTATCCCCTGAGCTACGAGGGCATGTACTGCCAGGCGAAGCCTACCGCGTAGCTATGCGAAGGAGTACGGGAGGGCGAAGTCACCCCTGAGGGGACCAAGCCGCCAGCCCGGTGAAAGCCCAAAACCCCCCGAACGGCGGTTGTGCAGCGGCGACCCGGCGACAGGGCGGCGAAACAGGGACACTGGCCGCCTAGTGACACTCGACCTGCGGATCCGTCGCCGAGCACGCACACTCACACCCAGGAAAACAGGGTCTGAATCGAAAGCTAGATCGACACAGATGACCCGCACGGGTCACTCGTACGTGTCTGGTTTCGAAACCCTGAACAACAGTAGGTAATCTTCGTTAACGGGACGCGAGACGCCGCTCCCCCGGCTGCCGGAGGGCTTCGTTGATCAAGCTCATGTTCGCCGACGACGAGGAACTGGTCCGTTCGGGCCTGCGTGCCATGATGTCCGGCGCTGCCGACATCGAGATCGTGGGCGAGGCGAGCGACGGGAGATCAGCGGTCGAGGTCGCCCGGCGGTACCACCCTGACGTCGCGTTGCTCGACATCAAGATGCGGGCGCCTGACGACGGCATTCGCGCGCTCAGGGCCATCCTCGCGTTGCCTGATCCGCCGACGGTCGCGATGTTGACCACGTTCGACATCGACGACTACGTCAGTCTCGCGCTCAGGCTCGGGGCCAACGGGTTCCTGCTCAAGGACATCGATCCGGCGGCGTTGCTCAGGGCGGTTCGTGACCTCGCTCGCGGGGGTGCGGTGCTGGATCCCGGGGTCGCGGCGCGCATGGTCCAGTCGCATCGGGACGAGCAGCGGGCGGCGCAGCCGGCGCGCAAGCTGCTCGCGTCGCTGTCCGAACGGGAGCGTGAGGTCGTCGGGCTGATCGGCCAGGGGCTGTCCAACGCGGAGATCGGCGGGCGCCTTCACCTGTCCGAGGCCACGGTCAAGGGCTATGTCTCCGCCGTCCTGTCCAAGATCGGCGCGGCGAACCGGGTGCAGGCCGCGCTGCTGGCCTACCGCGGTGGCCTGCTCGACCAGTAATGATCCTCACCGCGCTCGAGTTCCTCGGCTTGATCGCGTTCGCCGCTTCGGGGGCGCTCGCGGCGGTGCGGTCCAGGTTGGACGTCTTCGGGGTGGTCGTCGTCGGGCTCACCACGGCGCTCGGCGGCGGGGTCATCCGTGACGTCCTCCTGGGGATCACGCCACCCACGACGTTGCGGACGTGGCCTTACCTCGCGGTCTGCGGTGGGACGGCGCTGGTCGTGTTCGTCTTCCATCCGCAGATCGCGAAGCTGCGGCGCGGCGTGCTGCTCGCCGACGCGCTCGGGCTCGGGGTGTTCGCGACGGCGGGGACCACGACCGCGTTGAACGCGGGCGCCACTCCCTACGCGGCGTGCCTGATCGGGATGACGACGGGTATCGGTGGTGGCGCGGTGCGTGATCTCCTCCTGCGGGAAATCCCGCTCGTGCTGCGGAAGGAGATCTACGCGGTCGCCGCCCTCGCGGGGGCTGTGCTCGTCGTGATCGGTCACTCTCTGCGACTGCCGCCGGGGTTGGTGACGGTGGTAGCAGCCGCCGTCGTAGTAGGGGTGCGAATGCTCGCTTTGTGGCGCAGATGGAACGCACCCGTTGCAAAAGGGCCCGAGACCGGCTGAAACGTCTTGTGGACTGTCGAATTCTCTTTGTTTGTTCTGTGTGTGTTCTTAGGCGAGTCTCAGCACTCTGCGTAAGACTGTCGCCATGCGCATCCTCGTAGTGGACGACGACAGGGCCGTCCGTGAATCACTCAGGCGATCCCTTGAGTTCAACGGGTACCAGGTGGAGATGGCCGGGGACGGCGCGCAGGCCCTGGAAGCGATCATCGCCAACAGACCCGACGCGATGGTCCTCGACGTGATGATGCCGCGGCTCGACGGCCTCGAGGTCGCCCGACGTCTGCGAAGCACCGGTGATGACCTGCCGATCCTCGTGCTGACGGCACGCGACACCGTTTCCGACCGGGTGTCCGGTCTCGACGCCGGCGCCGACGACTATCTGCCGAAGCCCTTCGCGCTCGAAGAGCTTCTCGCGCGCCTTCGTGCGCTTCTGCGTCGTGCGATCCCGGATCCGCAGGCGGGGCAGAACGCCGAGATCCTGTCGTTCGCGGACCTCACCTTGGACCCGGGGACGCGTGAGGTGCGCCGGGCGGGCCGGGAGATCAGTCTCACGAGGACCGAGTTCGCCCTGCTCGAACTGTTCCTCTCCTACCCCAAGCACGTCCTGACCCGCAGCCGGATCCTGGAGGAAGTATGGGGATACGACTTCCCGACGTCGGGCAACGCGCTGGAGGTCTACGTCGGCTACTTGCGCCGAAAGACCGAGGCGGGGGACGAGCCGAGGCTGATCCACACGGTGCGGGGAGTGGGCTACGTGCTGAGGGAAACCCCGCCGTGACCGAACCGGTCCAGGTCGTCGACGCGTCCGAAAAGGATCCGCGCGGCGACCGCTGGAGCACGCGGCGCTTCTCGCTCCGGGGCAGGGTGACGCTGCTCGCGGCCGCTTCGGTGGCGGGCGCGGTGGCGCTGGTGTCCCTCGGTGCGTACCTGGTCGTGCGCGACAACCTCTACCAGCAGGTGGACGACAACCTCCTCGCCCGCGCGCAGGCCGCGGTCGACTCGCCGCAGGTGCAGACCGAACTGCAGCAGGTGCCCGGCGCCTTCCTGGCCAGCGCGGACCTGCAGATCGGCCAGCTGACGGTCGGGCAGAAGGTCCGGCTGACCTATCCGCAGTCCGGGAGCCGCCCGCCGTACGGCGAGGACGAGATCGCGGTCGCCTCCGGGGACAAGGCGTTCTCCTTGCGCACCGACCCGAAGACCGACAGCCGCGTCGTCGCCCTCCCGCAGGGCGCGGGGCAGGCGATGGTGCTCGCGCAATCGCTCGGCCCGACCAAGCGGACCCTGAACGAGCTTTCGGTGGTCCTGTTCCTGATCGGCGGCGCCGGGATCCTGGTCGCCGCGGCCGCGGGGACGGCCGTCGCGAGAGCGGGCCTGAGGCCGGTCGACAGGCTGACGTCGGCGGCGGAACGCGTCGCCACCACGGGTGACCTGCGGCCGATCCCGGTCAGCGGCGACGACGAACTCGCCCGCCTCACCCAGAGCTTCAACACGATGCTGGGCACGGTCGCCGAATCGCAGGAACGGCAACGGCAGCTCGTCGCCGACGCCGGCCACGAACTCCGGACCCCGCTGACGTCGCTGCGCACCAACCTGGAGCTGCTCCTGTCCGCGAGCAGGCCGGGCGCGCGGACGCTGTCCGACGAGGACCGCAGCGATATCGAGGCCGACATCCGTGGCCAGCTCGACGAGCTGACCCAGCTGATCGGCGACCTCGTCGAACTCGCGCGCCAGGACGAGCCGCGGATCGAGCACGAGCGGGTCGAGATGGCCGACGTCGTCGAGCGCGCGCTGGACAGGGCGCGCCGTCGCGCGGGCGAGATCGAGTTCGACGTCTCGCTCCAGCCGTGGGTGCTGACCGGCGACAGCAGCGCGCTGGAACGCGCGGTGCTGAACCTGCTGGACAACGCGGTGAAGTTCTCGCCGGAAGGTTCGACGGTCGGGGTCCGGCTGTACCCGGTCGGCGACGGCACCGCGGTGCTCGAAGTCGAAGACGCCGGGCCGGGGATCGCCGACGAGGACCTGCCGAAGGTGTTCGACCGCTTCTACCGCTCGTCCGAGGCGCGGACGTTGCCCGGCTCCGGGCTCGGGCTGGCCATCGTCCAGCACGCGGCGCAGCGCCACGGCGGCGACGTCTACGCGGGGCGAGCTCCCGAAGGTGGCGCGCTGATGACCCTGCGGCTCCCGGGAGCCCCGGCCTGATGGGCGATTACGACAAGGGCCTCGAACTGCTCCGGCTGCTCGGCGGTGTCGAGAACCCCGCCGTGCTGGAGCTGTTCGAGGCCGTCCAGGCGACGGACTACGGCAAGGAGGCCGTCGCGTTCGTCTACGGCGGCGTCTACCAGCGGCCTGGGCTTTCGCTGGCACAGCGGCAGCTGGTGACGGTCGCCGCGCTGGAGGCCTTGGGCTACGCGGAGGCGCAGCTCCGATTCCACGAGAACGCCGTGACGAACGTCGGCGGTGACCTGGGTCAGGACGACGAAACGACCCGGCGGCTGAAGCGGATCGCGGTGTGCACGGCGAAGGGCGGGGCGGACCCGGAGCTGGCCGTCGTCCTCCGGGAGGCGCGGGACGCGGGAGAGCTCGGGGAGGCCGTCGAGGCGATCCTGCATCTCGCCGTCTACGTGGGTTTCCCCGCCGCGCTCAACGCACTCGGCGTCGCCCGTACTCTGACGAGTGATGAGCACCGAGAACGCGCCTGAGATACCGCCCCGCCGTCTGCTGTGGACACTGCTGGTGGCCGCGGTGCTGCTGGTGGCCGACCAGCTGACCAAATGGTGGGCCGTCGACGCCCTCACCGATCGCGCGCCGATCCCGGTGATCGGCGACTTCATCCGGTTCCGGCTGCTCTACAACCCGGGTGCGGCGTTCTCTCTGGGCTCGGGGTCCACCTGGATCTTCGCGATCCTCGCCGCGGCCGCGGTGGTCGCGCTGCTGTGGATCTCGCGCAAGGTCCGTTCGGCGGGCTGGGCGATCTCGCTCGGTCTGCTGCTCGGCGGCGCGACGACGCATCTGGGCGACCGCCTGTTCCGCGAGCCCGGCTTCGCACGCGGCCACGTCGTCGACTTCATCGACTACAACGGCTGGTTCGTCGGGAACGTCGCCGACATCGCGCTGTTCTTCGGCGCGGTCTCGCTTTTCGTGCTCAGTTTCCGCGGCGTCCCGATCGACGGCGTCAAGCCGTCGGAAGAGGCTCCGGCCGAGTAGTTTCCGCCTCTCCGGCACACAAAGTCCGTGTTTGATCGTGTAGGATTTTGTGTAGTTGATCCAGTGTAGTCATCGGAGGCTTCGTGCTCGCGCGGCAACGACAGGCGGTGATCCTCGAGGAGGCGCGCCGGACCGGGGCGGTCCGGGTCAGCGACCTCGTCACGAGGCTCGGCGTTTCCGACATGACGGTGCGCCGCGACCTCGACGTACTCGCCGGCCGGGGGCTGGTCGAGAAGGTCTACGGCGGCGCCACCTCCATCGTCGGCAAGAGCACCGACGAACCCGGTTTCGAGGCCAAATCCGTGCGCCAGCGCGCGCAGAAGGAAGCCATCGCCGCCCTCGCGGCCGGCCTGGTCCGGCCGGGCACCGCGATCGGCATCTCCGCGGGCACCACCACCTGGACCCTGGCCAGGGCGCTCGACGAGGTCCCCGGCCTGACGATCGTCACGAACTCCATCCAGGTCGCCGACGTGCTGCGCGGCGCGAACCAGCCGGATCGCACGGTGGTCCTCACCGGCGGCGTCCGCACCCCGTCGGACGCCCTGGTCGGGCCGGTCGCCGTGCAGAGCCTGCGTTCGCTGCACCTGGACGTCGTCTTCCTCGGCGTGCACGGGATGGCCGACGGCCCCGGGTTCACCACGCCGAACCTCACCGAATCCGAGACCGACCGCGCGCTCGTCGAAGCGGGCCGCAAGCTGGTCGTGCTGGCCGATCACACCAAGTGGGGAATCGTCGGCATCTCCACCATCGCCGGGCTCGAAGAGGCCGACGTCGTCGTCTCGGACGACGGTTTGTCCGACAGCGCGAGGGAAACGCTCACCGAGCAGGCGGGTGAGCTGATGATCGCCGAAACGGCGGAGACGGCTGAGGCTGAAGAAGCGTGAAGCGCACGGTTAGGCACCTGGCCGACGGCCGGGAGATCATCTATTTCGACTCGCCCGGCGCGCCCGACCGCACCGCCGAGGACACCCGTGACCTTCCCCGGGTCGCGGCGGCCTCGGAGATCCGGCGCGACCCCCTGACCGGGGAATGGGTGGCGATGGCCGCGCACCGGCAGACGCGGACCTACAAACCGCCCGCCGACCTGTGCCCGCTGTGCCCCACGAAACCCGGCAAGCCCAGCGAGATCCCGGAGCCGGACTACGACGTCGCGGTGTTCGAGAACCGCTTCCCTTCCTTCTCCCGCAACGTCCTCGGCGACTCGTCCACAGTGGACGGCGCGGGGCTGGTGCCGATCGCGCCGGGCGTCGGCCGCTGCGAGGTCGTCTGTTTCACCAGTGACCACGACGGTTCTTTCGCCGGGCTGACGGCGAAGCAGGTCCGCGCCGTCGTCGACGCCTGGGCCGACCGTACCGCCGAACTGTCCGCGATGGACGGTGTCGAGCAGGTCTTCCCGTTCGAGAACCGCGGCGAAGAGATCGGCGTGACCCTGCATCACCCGCACGGTCAGATCTACGGCTACCCGTTCGTGACGCCGAAGACCGAGCGGATGCTGGCCCTCGCCCGCGCCTACGAGGCCGAACACGGCCGTCCGGTGATGGGGGACGTCCTGGCCGCCGAACGGGAATCCGGGGCGCGCGTCGTGGTCGCCGGCGAGCACTGGACGGCGTTCGTGCCGCCCGCCGCGCGCTGGCCGGTGCAGGTCCAGATCGTGCCGCATCGCCAGGTGCCCGACATCCCGGCGCTGACGGAAGCCGAGCGCGACGACTTCTCCGACGTCTACCTCGAAGTCCTTCGCCGCTGCGACGGGCTCTACGACCGGCCGTTGCCCTACATCGCCGCCTGGAACCAGGCGCCCGCCAAACGCGATCGCGAGCTCGGCTGGCTGTACCTGGAGGTCTTCTCGGTCCTGCGCTCCAAGGACAAGCTGAAGTATCTGGCGGGTTCGGAGTCGGGGATGGCCGTGTGGATCAACGACGCCACGCCCGAGCAGATCGCGGACAGGCTGCGCGCCACCCGCTGACGGGGCCATACTCATGTGCGATGCACAGCTTTGGCTCAGGAACTTCTCAGGACCATCCCGCAAGGTGAAGACATGACCGAGAACGACCCCAGCGGCCAGGACGCCGAGAAGGCGCGGCCCGCCGGCATGCAGCCGGACGCGGAGCAGAGCGCGAGCTGGGCCGCACAGCCCGCCCCGCAGCAGGCTGACGCGACCGGCCTCGGCGGCCATGCCACTCCGCACACCGGAGCGCAGCAGGCCTACACTCCGGAACAGCAGTACAACCCGTGGTCGCCCCAGGCCCAGCAGACACAGGCCCAGCAGGCGCCGTACACCCAGGGAAATCAGATCCCCGGCCAGCAGCAGCCGTTCACCCAGCCGGGTCCGTCGGTTTACGCGGTCCCGCAGCAGCGGCAGGGGCCGAAGTCCACCTCGGGCAAGCTGCTCGCCGGTGTCGCGGCGGTCGCGCTGGTCGTCGGCGGTGTCGCGGGCGGCACGGTCGGCTACCTGACCGGCGACGCGTCCGGCGGCTCGTCCGTGAACGCGCTCGACGCGCCGAAGCCCGCCCAGCAGACGGGCAACCTGCCCGCCGGTTCGGTCGAGTCGGTGGCGCAGAAGCTGTCGCCGAGCGTCGTCGAGCTGCAGGTGTCCGGGCGATCGGGTGCGGGCGAGGGTTCCGGCTTCGTGCTCAGCACCGACGGCTACGTGCTGACCAACAACCACGTCGTCGAGGTCGCCGCCGCCGGCGGGCAGATCCAGGCGGTGTTCCAGGACGGCAAGAAGGGCACGGCGACCGTCGTCGGCCGCGACCCCACGACGGACATCGCCGTGGTGAAGGTCAGCGGCGTCAGCGGCCTGACCCCGGTGGAGCTCGGCCGGTCCGACGACCTGCGGGTCGGGCAGCCGGTGGTCGCCATCGGTTCGCCGTTCGAGCTGGCGGGCACGGTCACTTCGGGCATCGTCAGCGCGCTGAACCGGCCGGTGAGCGCCGGTGGCGGCGGAGATCAGACCACGGTGATGTCGGCGGTGCAGACCGACGCGGCGATCAACCCCGGCAACTCCGGCGGCCCGCTCGCGAACATGGCGGGTCAGGTCATCGGCATCAACTCGGCGATCTACAGCCCGAAGTCGGCCCAGGGCCAGAGCGGTGAGAGCGGCGGCAACGTCGGCATCGGCTTCGCGATCCCGATCGACCAGGCGCGCCGCACGGCCGACGACATCATCAACACCGGCCAGGCGACGCAGACCTTCATCGGCGCCCGCGTGCAGACGGCGCCGACGGGTGGCGCGCAGCTCGGTGAGATCTCGCCGGGCAGCCCCGCCGAGAAGGCGGGCCTCAAATCCGGTGACGTCGTGACGAAGCTGGACGACCGGTCGATCCCCAACGCGGACGCGCTCGTCGCCGAGATCCGCACCCGGGCGCCGAACGACAAGGTCAAGTTCACCCTCGGCGGTGACAAGGTGGTCGAGGTGACCCTCGGCGGCCAGCCCGTCACCCCCAACTAGTTCCGCACAGACGCTCGGCCGCGGTGCGCGGCCGAGACCAACCCCGGCTCGAACCCCCAGCGGGCCGGACCCAGAGGCCACGCGCGACCGGCTGCCAATCCCGGTCGCGCGTGGCCCTTTTAACGCGCTTTTCGGGGAAGGAGCGCGGCCACGAGGACGCCGAGCCAGACGACGGCGAGCGTGACGAGCAGGCCGGTGACGGTGTCGGCGTCGTGCAGGCCGGGATTCCGGGCGCCGCCGAAAGGCCGCCACAGCAACGGGAACGCGAGCAGGGTCAGGACGCCGGTGAGGACGGCGCCCGTCTTGACCGGGGTCTTCCAGCGTTCCGGGAGGAACCTGCTCAGGGCGAACCCCACGGCGCCGGCCAGCGGCGCGATCAGCAGGTCGTGCACCAGCGGGCCGCCGGCGAGCCAGCCGAGCGTTCCGAAGACGTCCGGGCGCAGCGGGAAGGCGTACTCGGAGAACAGCACCGCGCCCCAGGCGAGCGCGCCGATTCCGGGCAGGAAAAGCAGTAGCCGCAACGTCTTCACAGCGTCTCCAACCGGGTGACCCATTTCGTCTGCAGGACGCCGGGCCGGTTCGGGGCGATGATCCGGCACGGGAAGCCGTGGTCGGCGTCGAGGACCTCGCCGTTGAGTTCGAGCGCCAGCAGGGTGAGTTCGTCCGCGGTGTGCTCGCCGGGGAGGTCGCTGATCCCGTACGGCCCGGCCTTCTCCAGCGAGAACACGCGAACCGGGGTACCCGGCGCGCTTCCGGCGTGCCGCAACAACTCCGGCAGCGAGACGCCGCTCCAGCTCGCGGACTCGCTCCAGCCTTCGACGCACGCGATCGGCAGTTCGGCGGAGACCCGGGGGAGCGCGCGGAGTTCTTCCAGCGAGTAGGTCTTCGTGCCCTTCGGCGTCACCACGGACAGTCGCCAGTTCGGGTCTCTCGCCGTGTCCAGGACGCCGGCCGCTTCGGCGGTTCGGTTCACCGGAAGCCCCTGCGGTCCCTTGTCACTGCGCCAGGAAAGTCCGGACACGGTGCGCAGCAACGGAACCGTCGCTCCGGCCGTCGCCACGACGGCGACTCCCGCGGCCAGCCAGGTCGTGCGGAGGAAGGCACGTCGCGAGGGTTCGGGTGCCTGAGCGACCGAGCGGCGCACGATCGGGAGTTTCACCGCGATGTGCACCAGGATCGAGCCGATCGCCACCCACGCGAGGGCATAGTGCAGCTGCGGGAAGTAGAACGTCCACGGATAGTTCTGCGCGACGTTGAACAGGCCGGTGACGAGTTCGAAGAACACGGCCGCGGACAGCACCAGGATCGACAGGCGTTCGAGCGCGTGCGGCAGGGAACGGATCACCGGCCGCTCGAACAGTTTCGGGAAGACGCTCCAGAGTTTGGCCAGCAGCAAGGGAACCGACGCGATCCCGGAGATCACGTGCGTGCCCTGGGTGACCCGGTACAGCCACACCGGGCGGCTCGGCCAGCCGAACCACGACGGCGGATGCTGGACGAGATGGCTGATCAGGCCGGTGACGAAGCACAGGGTGAAGGTGACGGCGAGGGCGAGCCCGATCCGGGACGTCACCCGCTCGGAGGTCGGGTTCATGCTTTCTCCAGGCAAGCGAACCAGCGATGGTCGCGGCGGGTTTCCCAGGCGACGCGGAACGCGGTGCGGGCAGCGAGTCCGGCGATCGCTTCGACGCCGACCCACGCCCAGGTGAACCAAGCGCCGCCGGTGTCGTCGCTGCCGGGGCGCAGGCGGACCCGGTCCTGGCGGATGCCGCGACCGGGCGGGTCGAGTTCGACGAGCACCGTGCCACCGTCGCCGATCAGTTCCGCCATCCGCGTCAGCAGCCGGAGCGGGTCGCCGCCGATGCCGACGTTCCCGTCGGCGAGCAGGGCGTGCCGCCAGCGGCCTTCGTCGGGCAGCCGGTCGAAGACGTCCCGGTGGAGCGCGGCGGCGCCCCGGGCGTGCGTGAGCCGCACGGCGGTGGCCGAGATGTCGACGCCGAGTGAGGCGACGCCGCGTTCGGACAGCGCGGCGGTGAGCCTGCCGGGGCCGCAGCCGACGTCGAGGGTCGGGCCGTCGCAGGCGTCGAGGAGGACGTCGTCGCCGTCGCAGGGGATGGCCGTCCAGCGGTCCACCGGCAGGTCGACGCGTTCGCCGGTCGCGAGTTCCAGCCAGCAGCGGTGGCCGAGCAGGCCGCGGTCGAAGGCGGTCACCGGACTTCGGCCACCGCTCGGGCGAACCGGCTCTCCGGCTTGAGAGCCGCGACCCGCCGCGCGTCCGCGAAAGTGTCCACATCGGACAGCATCGGCAGGACCCCGGGGCTCAGGCCGACGTCGGCGAGCGCGTGCAGCGTTTGGCGGCCGGTGTCTTCGCGGGACATCGGGACCCCGGCGAGGACCTTGGCGTGCAAGGGATCCTTGAGTCCCAGCGCCCACCATCCGCCGTCCTCCGCCGGCCCGAGGACGGAGTCTTCGAGCCGGTTCGCGGCGTCGGCCAGCAAGCCCGGGGTGACCTGCGGGGTGTCCATCCCGATCTGCAGCACCGGTTCCCCGGGACGGGGAGCGTCGGCGTGGGCGTTGACGAGGCGGACGTCGAAACCGTCGCCACGTTGGGGGATCACCTCGGTATTCCGGAGCACCGTGGCGATTTCCGCGCCGCGGGCGGCTTTGCCGAGCTCGCCGGTCAGCGCGACGACCACGCGGGCGTTCGGGGTCAGCAGGGCGGCGTCGAGGGTGTCGAGCAGTGAGGCGGCCGCGATCCCGGCCGCCTGCTCCGGCGTCGCGGGCGGGCAGAGTCGCGTCTTCGCGAAGCCGGGCACGGGCGCCTTGGCGACGATCAGCAGGCAGAAGCTCATCGGCTCAGCACCCGCCCGAAATCCCGCGCCGCGCGGAGGGTGCCGCGCAGTGAACCGGAGACCTTCGACTTCGTGCCCTTGGCGCGTTCGCCGTACGAGACGTCGAACTCGACGACCCGCCAGCCCGCGCGCTGGGCCTTGATCAGCAGTTCGAGCGGGTAGCCGAAGGCGCGATCGGTGACACCGAGGTCGAGGATCGCCTGTCGCCGGACGGCCCGCAGCGGCGCGATGTCGCGGACCGGCAAGCCCTTGTGCCGCAGGAGGGCCGAGATCAGCGCGTTGCCCGCTCTCGCGTGCCACGGCCAGACGTTCCGGCCGGTCGGCACTCGACGTCCGACAGCCAGGTCGGCATCGGCCAGCCCGCGCACCAACATCGGCAGTTCGGCGAGGTCGAGCGAACCGTCGGCGTCGGCGAAACACACGACGTCCGCCGTGGCCGCCTCCAGCCCGGTGTGCACCGCGGCGCCGTAGCCGCGCCGGGGTTCGTGGACGACCTTCGCGCCGAGCCCGGCCGCGATCTCGGCGGAACCGTCGCTCGATCCGTTGTCGACCACGATCGCCCGATAGCGTTCGGGCAGGGCCGCCAGTACCCCTGGCAGGGCACCGGCCTCGTCGAGACAGGGGAGCACGACGTCAACCTGGTCATCGTTCACCCATCGCACGTTAAGTCCGGGATGGACGGACGAAAACCCTTGTCGTGCTTACCGAATCATGACGTCGGCGAAGTTCTTACCGAGTTCTGACGGACAGCCTCTGCACGCCGTCGCCAGGCTGGAACGCGGTTATGGTGCCGGTGATGTCCACTGTCACCGCCCCTACCCGCACGGGCCGCCGGGCCGATCTGATCGCCGTCGGGCTGGCGATGCTCGTGGTCGCCGCCGCCATCGCGGTCGGCCTTTACTACAACCGCCCCGGTTCCGGCGTGGTGATCTACGCCTTCGCGCCGCCGCTGTTCGGGCTGTGGCTGCCGCATGTGGGGCCGGGCTCGGTCGCCGCCATCGTGCTCGCGCTCCTCGTCGTCACCAAAGGTCCCTTGCTCGCGGCCCGGCTGAGCTGGCGTCCGCTGCTCGCGCTCGGGTACGTGACCGCGCTGGCGTGGACGTTCTCGCTGGCGATGATCGACGGCTGGACGCGCGGCTTCACCGGCAGGCTCACCACGGAGCACGAGTACCTGCACGAGGTCCCGGGGATCACCGACATCCCGAAGATGCTGAGCGAATTCTCCTCGCGCATCCTGGACTACCAGCCGGACTCGTGGACGACGCACGTCTCCGGGCATCCGCCGGGCGCGACGCTGGTCTTCGTCTGGCTCGACCGGCTCGGCCTGCACGGCGGCGCCTGGGCGTCGACGTTCGTCGTGCTGGTCGGCTGCCTGGCCGTGGTCGCGGTGCCGGTCACGCTTTCCGCGCTGGGCAGGCAGGACGCCGCGCGGACGGTCCTGCCGTTCGCCGTCCTGACCCCGGGCGCGATCTGGCTCGGCGTCTCGGCGGACGGGCTGTTCGCCGGGGTGACGGCGACCGGGATCGCACTGCTGGCGCTCGCCACGCGGCGCCGCGTCCTCGCGCTGCCCGGCGGTCTGCTGCTCGGGTTCGGCCTCTTCCTTTCGTACGGCCTCGTGCTGCTGGGCCTGCTCGTGCTGGCCGTCGTCCTGCTGACCCGTGAGTGGCGGATCCCGCTGCTCGCCCTGGCGGGTGTGGCCGCGGTCGTCGTGGCCTTCGCGCTGAGCGGGTTCTGGTGGCTCGACGGGTATCACCTGGTGGTCGAGCGCTACTACCAGGGGATCGCGACGCTGCGTCCGTACTCCTACTGGGTGTGGGCGGATATCGCGGCGGTGCTGATCGCGATCGGCCCGGCCGCGATCGCCGGGACGCGCCGGGCCGGGGCGGCGTTCCTCGCCGAGCCGAAACGGTCTTTCCGCGACCCGGTCATCCTGATCGTGCTGGCCGCGGCGCTGACGATCGCGTTCGCGGACCTTTCCGGCCTGTCGAAGGCCGAGGTCGAACGCATCTGGCTACCGTTCGAGGTGTGGCTGCTGCCCGCTGTGGCGCTGCTTCCGCAGGCTGGACGGCGGTGGTGGCTCGCCGCGTCGGCGGCCACGGCGCTGGTGGTGAACCATCTGGTGCTGACGAGCTGGTGAGGTGGGCTTCATGACAGAGCAGGGCCGCGTGCTCGTGGTCGACGACGACGAGACCGTCCGGGACGTCGTCCGGCGGTACCTGGAGGTCGCGGGCTTCGACGTCGACGTCGCCGGGGACGGCACCGAGGGGCTGCGGCTGTTCTCGGCGACCGGGCCGGACCTCGTGGTCCTCGACGTCATGATGCCCGGCCTCAACGGGCTCGAAGTGTGCCGACGGCTGCGGCAGGTGAGCCAGGTGCCGGTCGTGATGCTGACCGCGCTCGGCGAGGAGGAGAACCGGATCGCCGGCCTCCAGCTCGGCGCCGACGACTACGTCACGAAACCCTTCAGCCCCAAGGAACTCGCGTTGCGCGTGGCGTCGGTCCTGCGGCGGGCGCGGATGCCGCGGCCGGAACCGGCGGCGCGCCTGATCACCGACGGGGACCTTTCGTTGCAGATGACGGCGCGGCAGGCGACCCTCGGCGGCGCCGAACTTCCTCTGACGAGCCGGGAATTCGATCTGCTCGCGTTCTTCCTCACACATCCCGGCGTGGCGTTCTCCCGCGCCGACCTGCTGGAGAAGGTCTGGGGCTGGGACTTCGGCGACCAATCCACGGTGACCGTCCACGTCAGGCGGTTGCGGGAGAAGATCGAGCGGAATCCCGCCAAACCCGTCCGCGTCGCCACCGTGTGGGGCGTCGGCTACCGGTACGACCCGGTGCGGCCGTGATCGGCGCGGGGGAGTCGCTCGGCGAGATGCTGGCGCACGCCTGGCACATCCTGCCGTTCGCGCTGATGTTCGCGGTGCCGGTGGTGCTGCTCGGCGGCTTGGTGTTGTACCTGCTCAGGCGTGGTTCGCTGGCGGGCACGATGACGATCCTCGTGCTGATCCCGGTGCTCGCGACGCTGATCGCGGTGCTCGGGATCAGCGGGTTCATGTTCACCCCCGCGCTGACCACGATGACGCTGGTCTGCCTGCTGGTCGCACTGGTGACGGTGCCCGCGGCGCTCGTGCTCGGCCGCATGATCGCGCGCCGCAGTGTGTGGGAGCGGGAGGCACGGGAACGGGAGCGCGCGGCCGAGGCGTCGCGACGCGAACTGGTCGCGTGGATCAGCCACGACCTGCGCAGCCCGCTGGCCGGGATCCAGGCGATGGCCGAGGCCGTCGCGGACGGTGTCGTCGCCGAACCGATCGAGGTCACCGGTTACGCGCGGCGGATCAGCGGTGAGACCACGCGGTTGTCCGGCATGGTCGGCGATCTGTTCGAGCTGTCGCGGATCACCGCGGGCGCGCTGGAACTGACCATGGCCGCCGTGCCGCTGCGCGACGTCGTGAGCGACGCCGTCGCCGCGCAGGCACCGCTGGCGCAGCAGAAACGCGTGCGGATGATCGAGCAGGCCACCGTATGGCCGGTCGTCTCCGGCAGCGACCCGGAGCTGGCGCGGATCGTGCGCAACCTGGTGTCCAACGCCGTGCGGCACACCCCGCCGGACGGGACGGTCGCGGTGCAGATCGGCATCGACGGCGGCGAGGCGCTGCTGGCGGTCTCCGACTGCTGCGGCGGGATCCCCGACGACGAGATCGGGCGCGTTTTCGATGTCGCGTTCCGCGGAACGCCGGCGCGGACGCCCGAGCGTGGCGGGCTGGCGAGCGGCGGCGGGCTCGGACTGGCGATCGCGAAAGGCCTTGTCGAGGCCCATCGCGGCCGCATCGGCGTCCGGAACGACGGTCCGGGATGCCGCTTCGAGGTCCGGTTGCCGCTGGCGATGCCCTGACCCGTGTCAGTGCCGTGTCACCGCTGTGTCAGCACGGATCGCGATGGTTACCGGCATGACGAACTCAGCGAGCACAGCCAAGACGATGTTCCGGCGGGCGGGGGTCACCGCGGTGGCCGCCGCGCTGCTGGCCGGGGTGGCCATGCCCGGAGTGGCCGCGGCGGACTCCGGGCGGGACCGCCCGGACCTGCGGACGATGGTCCAGGACATCGCCGCCTCCGGATTCGCCGGGGCGCAGCTGCGGGTGCACGACCAGCGGGGCGACTGGACCGGCAGCGCCGGGGTGCGTGAACTGGGCTCGGCCGCGAAGCCGCCGACGAACGGGTGGTTCCGGATCGGCAGCAACACCAAGACCTTCGTGTCCACCGTCGTCCTGCAGCTGGTCGGCGAGGGAAAGGTGGGCCTGGACTCCCCGGTTGCCGGCTACCTGCCCGAGTTCGGCCTCGACCGGCGGATCACCGTGCGGATGCTGCTGCAGCACACCAGCGGCCTGTTCGACTACACCGGCGCCGTCCTGCCCGACGGTACGGTCGTGCCCGGGATCCCCTTGGCGGGCAAGGAGTTCCTGGACAACCGGTTCCACACCTACCGGCCGGAGGAGCTGGTGCGGTTCGGCCTGTCCAAGCCGCCGCTGTTCGCGCCGGGAACGGACTGGAACTACACGAACATCAACTACGTCCTGGCCGGGCTGGTGATCAAGAAGGTCACCGGCAACTCCTACGGCGACGAGGTCCAGCGGCGGATCCTGCGGCCGCTGGGGCTGCGGGACACCGTGGTGCCGGGCACGTGGCCGGGGATCCCGGGCCCGCACGCCCACGGCTACTACCGCTACGAGGAGGCCGGACAGTGGAAGACGGTCGACATCACGAACCAGAACCCCTCCTGGGCCTCCAGCGCCGGTGAGCTGATCTCGACCACCAAGGACCTCCACACGTTCTTCTCCGCACTGCTGGGCGGAAAGCTCCTGACCGCCCCGCTACTCGCCGAGATGCGCAAACCGCACCCCAAGGGCGGCTACGGCCTCGGGCTCTACGTCCAGGACACGAGCTGCGGCACCGTCCTCAAGGGCATGGGCGGCTTCCACGGCTATGGGACGCTGATGGCGAGCACGCTCGACGGAAGCCGGACCTACGAACTGTCCATGACCTACGGCGACTCCGACGCGGACCTGGGGAAGGCGTACTTCAAGGCGGACCAGACGCTCACCGACAAGGTGCTCTGCGACAAGTAAAGGCGTCAGAGGCGAAGGAATCCCATGTCCGGGAAGTGGGCCGGCGCGATGATCGCGCCGGTCTCTTCGGCTTCGGCGAGGAAGCGCAGCCGGGTGCGGAGCGCGAGATCCGGGTCGACGTCGCTGAGGAAGCTCACCCGCGTGTCCGTCAGCTGCGCGGGCGTGTGCAGGACGTCGCCGAGCAGCAGCAGGCGCTCGTCGTCCGCGGTGATGTCGAGGACGTAGTGGCCCGGTGTGTGGCCGGGGGCGTGCCGTGCCACGATCCCGGGCGCGATCTCGACGTCGTCGCCGCTGATCGCCTCGGTCAGGCCCGCGCCCCGCGCGGTCTCCATGCCGACACGGCCCCACTCGCCCGCCCCGGCGGGCTCGATCAGGGCTTCCCAGTCGAGCTGTCCGAAGACGACCTGAGCGCCGGGGAAGGTCAGCTCGCCTTCGGGGGCGATCCAGCCGATGTGGTCGTTGTGCAGGTGGGTGAGGAAGACGGTGTCGATCTCGCCGACCGGGCAGCCCGCCTTGTCCAGCGCGGCCGCGAGGTCGCCGCCCGTGCCCATCGGCGGGGTGGGGTCGCCCTTGGCGGGCGTCATCCCCTTGGGGAAGGCGAACTCGCGCGGGCCGAGACCGGTGTCGACGAGGATCGTGCGGCCGCTGCCGCGGATCAGGTACGCGCCGGTCGGGACGTGCACGGTGCCGTCCTCGTCGAGGACGTCCGGGTGGGCTTCGGGGTCGAGGCCGGGGAAGAACGCGAGCGGCAGCCTGATGAGGCCGTCCCCGAGCGCTTCGATCTCGATGTCTCCGACGGTGATGCCCACCAAAACCCCCAAAAAGTCGATTCCGTTGCCGGGAACGACAACCGAGCGGGGGCCGGGTCTGTTCCCGGTTTCAGGAACCGACCGGTTCCCGCAGTTCAGCGGTGGCGAACCCGGCGATGCCTTCGGCGAAACCGGTCCGCGCGGTGAAGCCGAGCAGCCGTTCGGCGCGGGCGGGGTCGGCGACGACATGCCGGACGTCGGCCGGCCTCGCGCCGCCCGCGATCTTCGGAACCGGGCCGTCGCAGGCCTTCGCGAGCTCTTCGGCGAGTTCGCCGACGGAGTGCGGTTGCCCGGAGCAGATGTTCAGCGGCGTCAGGTCGGCCTCGGGGCCGTCGGTGGTCAGCGCCAGGACGTTCGCCCTCGCGACGTCGTGGACGTGCACGAAGTCGCGCTGCTGCTTACCGTCCTCCAGCACGACGGGCGCCTCGCCGCGCAGGAGCGAGGACCGGAACAGCGACGCGACGCCCGCGTACGGGGTGTTCTGCGGCATTCGGGGCCCATAGACGTTGTGGTAGCGCATCGCCCAGACCGTCCCGCCGGTCTGCCGGGCCCACGCCGCCGCCAGGTGTTCCTGCGCGAGCTTGGTGGCCGCGTAGGTGCTTCGCGGCCGCAGCGGCGCGTCCTCGGGGACCAGCCGCCAGTCGAGCTCGGCGCCGCACGCCGGGCACGCGGGCTCGAAGCAGCCCGCGTCCACATCGGACTGTTTCCGTGGCGACGGCGGGACGATCCCGTGGATGGGGCATTCGTAGCGGCCTTCGCCGTAGACGACCATCGAGGACGCGAGCACCAGCTTCCGGACCCCGGCCCGGTGCATCGCGGCGAGCAGTACGGCTGTCCCGTAGTCGTTGTTCAGGGCGTACGACGGCGCGTCGGACGGGTCGACGCCGTGGCCGACGACGGCCGCCTGATGGCAGACCGCGTCGACTCCGTCCAGCAGCTCGGCGACCAGCTCGGTGTCGGTGACGTCGCCGCGCAGGAACCGGTGGCGGCCGGTGTACGCGGGCGGGCGCGGCGAACCGTGGGCGGTGCGCAGGAGGCTGTCGAGGACGACGACCTCGTGACCCTGATCGGACAGCAGATCGGCGATGTGGGAGCCGATGAACCCGGCCCCGCCGGTTACCAGTGTTCGCACCTTCACGACGCTAGGGGCGATCTTCGCCGTGAGCCCCGGATCGGCGGCTCACGTCAGGGAATCGTCACAACTCGTGGCCCCTGACACCGCGGGAGCGAAGATCAGCCGAAACCGGATACGGTGTGCCTATGGAACGGAGCGCACAACGGCTGGGCCGCGCACTGGTGGTCATCGTGGACGACCGTGTCGCCCACGGCGAACACGAGGACAACACGGGACCGCTGGTCACGGAGCTGCTCGAAGAGGCGGGGTTCATCGTCGACGGTGTCGTGGTGGTCGAGGCCGAGACGGCCGCGATCCGCAACGCGCTCAACACCGCGGTGATCGGCGGCGCCGACCTGGTGATCACCGTCGGCGGCACCGGGGTCTCCCCGCGCGATCGCACACCCGACGCGACGGCCGGTGTGCTCGACCGTCCGATCCCGGGCATCGGCGAGGCCCTGCGCGCGTCCGGCCTGGCCGCCGGTGCGGTGGACGCGGGCATCTCCCGCGGGCTCGTCGGCGTCTCCGGCAGCACGCTGGTGGTCAACCTCGCGGGTTCACGCGCGGCCGTCCGCGACGGCATGGCGACGCTCTCGTCGCTCGTGCCGTACGTGATCGACGAGCTTTCCGGGCTCGAAGAGGCCTAATTCTTGGCGGCGGGTCCGGGCTCTGCCCCGGGCTCGCCCTTTTTGTCCTGGTGGAGTACTCCTTCCACTTTTTCGGTGACCTGGCCGATCTTGTCCTCGAACCGGCCGCCGGTGACCTTGTTCGCCCCGGCAGACGCGACCGTGACGCCCTTGGCCGCGACGTCGCCCGCCTTCTCGGCCAGCGGCCCGGCCTTCTCGCGGACTTCGCCCGCGACCTCTTCCGCCTTGTGGACGGCCTGCGCGGCCAGTCCCTTCGCTTTGTCGACAATGCCCATACGCTGATGGTCCCACCGGTCGGCGGGTCCCGCGACCGGTGCGAAAATGACGTCATGCCAGGTGAAGACAAGGACAAGCGCCCTGAAGCAGAGGCGTTCTCCTCGGAGACACAGCGCCGGGTCGACGAGATCTTCGGCGATGTCCTGCCGGACACGACCTCCGACGAGCGAGAGCCGGGGCAGCGAGCCCCGGACTCCGACTCGTGGTATCTGGAGAACCGGCCGCCTCATCACGACCGGTGATCCGGATCAGCCCTGGCGGTTCTGCTGCGCGCGAAGCAGGTCGCGGATCTCGGTGAGCAGTTCGACGTCGGTCGCCTCCGCCGGGCCCGCCTCCTCGCCGCGCTTGCGCCGCTCCTGGACGTGCTTGACCGGCAGCACGATCACGAAGTAGACGACACCGGCGACCAGCACGAAGTTGATCGCCGCGTTGATCACGCCGCCGAAGTCGAGGAACGTGGCGTCGTTCGCGGACAGGATGTTGAATCCCAGCCCCTTGGCGGCGTCCGAACCGCCGATGGTGTTGATCAGCGGTTTGATCAGGCCGGTCGTGAACGCCGTGACGATCGCTGTGAACGCGGCGCCGATGACCACCGCGACCGCGAGGTCGACGACGTTCCCGCGCATCAGGAAGTCCTTGAAACCCTTGAGCAAGACGCTCTCCTCTTCACCTGGGGACGGTTCGCCGACCGTCCCTTTTTTCTCTACCGGGGGGACGCAGGCGCCCGCCGCCACCGGGCAGGCGCGAGCTAGCGGAGGGTAACCGTTAAGGACCGTTCCAGCGAAGTGGCCGCGACCCGTGTCGCGATCGCGGAGGGCAGGGAGAGCAGCACCAAAGGTCCCTTGCTCCCGCCGCCGGAGGCTTTCGGCTCGCGGATGCCCTGCTCGCCGACGGCCGCCACGACGGCCATGCTGGCCAGCACAGACGCCTCTCGCCCGGCCTCGGCGGCCGCGACGACATCGACCCGCTGACCCGGCCTGAGGAGCTCCGCGACACCCGCGTCGGCGAGCCTCACCGGCACGGTCGAGCTCTCGGGATCACCCGATCCGGGGATGGCCGCTTCCAGCAGGCGGACGTCGGTCAGCGGTTCGCCCGCCCGCGCCGCACCGACGAGCAGCCGTCCCTCCACCGAGGCCGCCTGGCCGGTGGCGCCCTGTGGACGGACGTCGTCCGGGAGGTCGACGAGCTTGAGGTCCCCGGCCCGCAGCAGCGACCCGGCCGGGAGGTCACGGGCGGAGACCACGGTCGCGATACCGGGCGCACCGCGCGCCGACGCGGGCAGGAAGAGCGCTATCAGGCCGCTGAGCAGCAGGGACAGGGCAAGCCAGCGGCGGAGCAGCCGCGCGGGCCTGCCGTGGAGTCTTCGCAGGACGGGCAGATCGTGGAGCACGGGATTCCCCTTCGTCGATCGGTGATGATCTCGACGCTAGGGGCGGTGCGCCGCCCTGGAAAGAACGAAAACCCCCGGCTGTGGATAACCGGGGGCCTGTGGACAACTCGGGACGTCAGGAAGCGGCGGCGGCCGTTTTCGTCGTACCCGTGGAGGACGATGCCGAGCTCTTCGACTCGCTCTTGGTCTCCGACTTCGACTCGGTCTTCGACTCCGACTTGGTCTCGGTCTTGCCCTCGCTCTTGGAGGACGAGCCCGAGGTCGTGTTGGCCTTCGAGTCACGCGAATCGTTGCGGTAGAACCCGCTGCCCTTGAAGACCACGCCGACCGAGCTGAAGACCTTGCGAAGCGGGCCCGAGCACTGCGGGCACACGGTCAAGCTCGCGTCGGAGAACGACTGCACGGCCTCGAAAGCGTGGTCGCATTCCTTGCAGGCGTATTGGTAGGTGGGCACTGCTGCTCCTTCGTGCATTGGCACTCAGCCGACATGAGTGCTAACACAACACGGTACCGGGGCATTCCGACGCAGGTCAAACAAGGTTTCCCAAGGTCACATGAGGACCTGGTCACGCCCGCTATACCGCGCCTGTTCCGTGCCGGGCCGGGATCGGCTCCGGTCCAAGGTGCGGCCCGTGACAGGACCGGTGATCTCCCCGAGTGCGACCTGGCCGGGTTGTCGGCAGGTCAGGCGGACCTGGCGCGATCGATCCCTGCCGAGCCTGCCGGTCGCGTCCCGAGTGTCCGCAAAGGATGCTTAGCGGCGATCGCCTGTCCGATTGACGTCTGAATGACCTTTTTGGCGAGGGGTCGTGAGTGGCAAAGAGGGTTAGAACGCTCTTTGCCACTCACGACTCGTTCGTAAAGTAGTGCAAAGTACCCAAAACGGGCGCATCGGCGGGAAAAGTTGTCCCGTGTGGACGGTCGAGGTCGCGGCGGGCTCCCTGTGGGTCAGTTCAGGTCGCGCCTCAGCGGGTGAGTCAGCTCATCGGCGGCAAAATGAACCTGACGGGCAAAGGGAAGGGCGCGACCCAGGGCGGTTGAGCCGGAAGGATGGTCACCATGCCGGAAGATTCCTTCGACGGCAGAAACCCGACCAGTCACGAGCGCATGACCGGTCTCCCCTGGGACGCCTCGTACCACGAAGGCCCCGCTCCCTGGGATTTCGGCGGGCCTCAGCCCGCCGTCGTCAGGGCGGCGCCACGCTTCACCGGCACGGTGCTCGAC
The DNA here is from genome assembly GCF_042647925.1 of Amycolatopsis speibonae. Classification (NCBI taxonomy): domain Bacteria; kingdom Bacillati; phylum Actinomycetota; class Actinomycetes; order Pseudonocardiales; family Pseudonocardiaceae; genus Amycolatopsis; species Amycolatopsis speibonae. The sequence goes on along the minus strand of NZ_JBHRWK010000024.1, from coordinate 115,792 downwards.
GCGGGCTGCGGCTCCGGTGAGAACGCGCTCCACCTCGCGTCCAGAGGGCTCCAGGTGCTGGGCGTCGACGTCGCCGAGACGGCTCTCGAGATCGCGCGAAGGAAGGCCCGTGAGCGAAACCTCGAGGCCGAGTTCAAGACGGCCGACGCGCTTCACCTGGAGCGGCTCCAGCTCAGGTTCGACACGGTGCTCGATTGCGGGCTCTTCCACGCTTTCGACGCCGACGAGCGCGTGGCGTACGTCAAAAGCCTCGAAGCGGTCACCAGGGGCACGCTCTACATCCTGTGTTTCCGCGAGGGTGAGAACGCCGGGCCGCATCCCGTAAAACGCGAGGCGCTGACAAAGCCCTTCGGTGCAGGATGGCGTGTGAAGACCATCGAGGAGGAGCGCGTCCGGACCGGGTTCCACGACGAGAACGGCGCTCCCGCCTGGTTCGCGACGATCGAAAGAGAGCCGTCGGATGAGTGAGTTGCGGAAGCTGCTGGCCGATGTCGCCGCCCGCGCGGCCGATTACCGCGAGAGCGTGGCCGACGGTCCGGTCTTCCCGGACGACACGGCGGGCGTCCGCGAGAAGCTCGGCGACTTGCCCGAGAAGCCCGTCCTGCCCGCCGACGTGGTCCGGCGGCTGGCCGATGCCGTCGAGCCCGCGCTGGTGGGGAGTACAGGGCCGAGGTACTTCGGTTTCGTCACCGGCGGCGCGCTCGACGCCGCGACGGCGGCCGACATGCTGGCGACCGGCTGGGATCAGCCCGCGTTCAACAAGGTCACCTCGCCGGCCGCCGCGATCGTCGAGGACGTGGCGGGCGAGTGGCTCAAGGACGTCCTCGGCCTGCCGTCCCACGCTTCTTTCGGCTTCGTGACCGGCGGGCAGGGGGCGAACACTGTCGGCCTGGCCGCCGCCCGGCATCACGTGCTGGCGAAGGCCGGCTGGGACGTCGAGCGCCGCGGGCTGCACGGGGCGCCGCCGTTGCGGGTCATCGCCAACGAGGAGCGGCACGCGACGATCGACCGCTCCCTGCGCCTCCTCGGGCTGGGCACCGATGCCGTCAAGCCGGTGCGCGCGGACGAGCAGGGCGCCATCGACATCGCTGATCTCGAGAAGGCGCTCGACGGGCCCGCAATCGTTTGCCTTCAGGCCGGGAACGTGAACACCGGGGCGTTCGACGACTTCGCCGCCGCGACGGAGATCGCCCACCGGCACGGCGCGTGGGTCCACGTCGACGGCGCGTTCGGCCTCTGGGCGGCCGCCGCCCCCGCGCTCAGGCGGCTGACCGCGGGACTCGAAACGGCCGATTCCTGGGCTGTCGACGGGCACAAGTGGCTCAACGTCCCGTACGACAGCGGGTACGCCTTCTGTGCCCACCCCGAGTCGCATGTGGCCGCGATGTCACTGACCGCCGCGTATCTGACCGGCCAAGGAGACGGCGGCGTGCGGGCGCCGAGCGACTTCGTGCCGGAGTCGTCCCGCCGGGCGCGGGGGTTCGCCACGTGGGCGGCGCTCAGCGAGCTGGGCCGCACGGGGATCGCCGAGCTGATCGAGCGCTGCTGCGCGCTGGCCCGCAGGTTCGCCGAGCAGCTCACCGAAGCGGGTCTCACCGTCGTGAACGACGTGGTGCTGAACCAGGTTCTCGTCGACTTCGGTGACGACACCGAGCGCGTGGTCGAGGCGGTTCAGCGGTCCGGCGAATGCTGGATGGGCGCGACCACCTGGCGCGGCCGACGCCTGATGCGTGTCTCGGTGTCCAACTGGAGCACCACCGAGGCCGACGTCGACCGCAGTGTCGCCGCGATTCAGGCCGCCCGCGCGTCCGTCGCGGCCAGCGGATAGGCGTAGCTCGCCCCGCCGAGACGCCGCGCTGTCGCGTGCAGGGCGGCGTTGGCCTCGCGCATGCGCCGCAGTGCCGTGAGGTCTCCGGGCGGCGCTGTCCGCTGGACGCCGAACAGCACGGTGTACGGATCCCGCGCGGTCGGGACGCGGGGAGCGGTCACCCGCGCGGTCGGGAAGAGATAGAGGAGCACGCTGCCGCCGGTGCCGAGCATGTCGGGAGTCAAACCGGCCAACGCGTCGCCGAGCACCTTTTCGGCGTGGGCGCCGGGAAGCAGCACGTTCGCCCGGGGATGCGGGTGGTACCACGAACCCGTCGACCGCAGCTGCGCCTCGATCGGCAGGATCCGGTCGACGAACTCCCGGTACGTCGCCTCGATGATCTCGGCGGACTCGTACCGGAGGTCGTCGATCTGCGGCGACTGCGCGGAAACCGCCTCCAGGACGAATCGCCATCGCCCGTCCGCGAACTGCGCCTGGCCGTCGACGTGATCGAAGCGGAGCTCGTCCACCAGCCGCCGCTGATCCCCGAGATATGCGCTGAGGTCGTGGTATGTCAGGCGATGCCGTCGGACCTTCGAAGGCGCGCGGGTCAGCGCGACGGTGGCCCGCGTGATGATCCCGTGCCGCCCCTGCGTCCCGCGCACCGCGTCGAAGAGCGCCGCGTTGCCGGTGGGCGAGCAGGTCACCAGTTCCCCGTCGGGGGTGACGACGTCGAGATCGTGGACGTTGTCCGCCTGCGAGCCGTACCGGTGGCTCGCGCCGCCGAATCCGCCGGTGGACAGCAAACCGCCGACGGAGAGTTCCAGGTAGTCGGGGAGCACGGGCGGAACGGTGCCGGTGCGCAGCGTCGCGTCGACGACCGCGCGCCAGCGGGCGCCCGCGTCCACGCTGATCCGGTCCGGGCCGAACGGGCGGACCCCGCCGAGTGACGACATGTCGATGACGATCCCGGCGTCGACCAGCGCCTGCCCGTCGACGGAATGTCCGGCACCCCGTGCCACGACAGGGATTCCGTGCTTCCGGCCGAACCGCACGAGGGCTGCCACATCGACGGCGGTCGCGGGGAAGGCGACGGCGAGCGGACGGCGGTGGACGTGATCGCCGAAGTCCCGCTCAGCGTCCGCGAGGTCACGTTCGCGGACGCTGAGCGTTCCGGCGAGTTCGGGCGGTTCCACGGCTCCGCGTCCGGGGATCGCCAGCCGAGGTTCGAAATCGTGGTGTGCCACGGGATGCGACCTCCGGTCCGGGGAACTGCCTTCTCCTGCAGACAACGACGTTAAAGGTCGCGACGGCCGGCTGGCCTCTCCACGATTGCGAGCAGTCGTGGATAAGCCTCGCCACACCTGTCGCCCCTAGCCTGACCGAAGGGCGAAGGGAGCACTAATGTCGGTCGACGACGCGGGACGGCTCGGGCTGAGGGCGTTGGCGGATCTGGCGACACCGATGGCGGTCCGGGTGGCGGCCACCTTGCGGGTCGCCGACCACCTCGCGGCCGGGGCGCGCACCCCGGCGCAACTCGCCGCGGTCACCGGCACGCACGCGGGGGCGCTGGACCGCCTGCTGCTGCACCTGGTCACCGTCGGGCTGTTCACCAGGGATCACACGGGCGCCTACGCGGTGACCGAGGTCGGCGAGCAGCTCCGCGACGGTCACCCGCGCAGCAAGCGGAAGTGGCTGGACATGAACGGCGCCATCGGCAAGGGGGACTTGAGTTTCGTCGACCTCGCCCACGCGGTGAAGACCGGCGAGGAGTCCTATTCGGTGCGCCACGGCGTCCCGTTCTGGGACGACCTCAGCGGCGACGCGGAACTCTCGGCGTCCTTCGACGCGCTGATGGGGCACCACATCGCGCTGGACAACTCGGGCATCGTCGACGCCTACGACTGGACGAGCCTCGGGCACGTGGTCGACGTCGCGGGCGGCAGCGGCGCGCTCCTGGAAGCCTTGCTCATCAAGCATCCCGGGCTGCACGGCACGCTGGTGGACCTGCCGGGGCCGGCGGCGAACGCGCGCGAGCGCTTCGCCGGAAGCGGCCTGGCCGAGCGGGTCGACGTCGTGCCGGGAAGTTTCTTCGACCCGCTGCCCGACGGCGCGGACGCGTACGTGCTGTCGGCGATCATCCACGACTGGGACGACGGGCCGTCCGTCGAGATCCTGAAGCGCTGCGCGGAGGCGGCCGGTGACGACGGTGTCGTACTGCTCGTCGAGGCGATCGGTTCCGACGGCGAGACCCCGAACACCGGCATGGACCTGCGCATGCTCATCTACAACGGTGGCAAGGAACGCGGGCTTTCCGAGCTGGCCGAGCTGGCGCGCATGGCCGGGCTCAAGGTGCGCGGGACGCACAAGGCGGGGCAGAAGTCGTATATGTCCATTGTGGAGCTGGTCAAGGCTTAGCGAGTTCCGTGAAGGCCTCCTTCCCTACCTTGAGGGTAGGGAAGGAGGCCTTCACGGACTTTCAGGCGGCCAGGCGTGAAGCGATGTCGGCCCGCAGCGCCTTCTTGTCCACCTTGCCGATTCCGGTGGCGGGCAGGGCGTCGACGACGACCAGCCGTTCCGGGAGCTTGAACCGGGCCGCACCCGCGGCGAGCATCAGGTCGTGGACGTCCTGCAGCGCAACAGGTTCCGTGGCCACCACATAGAGACAGACGACCTCGCCGAGTTCCGGATCCGGCATGGCGACCGCCGCCGCGTGGTCTACCCCGGCCAGCTCGACGGCGAACGACTCGACCTCCTCGGCGTTGATCTTCTCGCCGCCGCGGTTGATGACGTCCTTCTCCCGCCCGGAAACCACCAGGTAGCCCTCGGGCGTCACGCGGACGATGTCGCCGGTGTTGTACCAGCCGTTGACGAACGACCGCGCGTTCAGCTCCGGCGAGCGGTAGTAGCCCCGAGTCGTGTACGGGCCGCGGACCAGCAGGATCCCCGGCTCGCCAGGCGGCACCGGCGCGCCTTCTTCGTCCACCAAAAGGATCTCGTCGTGCGGTGAGATCGGCTTGCCCTGCGTGTGCAGCACCAGTTCGTCCGGGTCGTCGAGCCGCGTCAGGCACAGAAGCCCTTCACCCATCCCGAAAACCTGCTGCAGCGTGCACCCGAGCTTCGGTCGCACCTGCGCCGCCAACGCGGGATCGAGTTTGGCCGCGCCGATCTGGATCATTTCCAAAGTGGACAGATCGATCTCCGGCCCGGCGTCCAGGTACTCGATCCACCGGTGCAGGATCGCCGGCACCGCGGACGTCGCGGTGATCCGCTCGCTCTCGATCAGCGGCAACGCCTGCTGCGGCGCGGGCGAGGGCGCGATGACGACCCGGCCGCCGGACAGCAGCGCGCCCAGGATCCCCGGCCCGGTGTTCGCGAAGCCGTGTCCGAGCGGAAGTACCACCAGATACGAGGTGTCCGGCCCGAACCGGCAGATCTCCGACGCCGACTTGATCATGTACGTCAGGTCGTTGCCACTGCGCGGGATCAGCTTCGGCAGCCCCGTCGTCCCGCCCGAAAGCAGGAACGTCGCGACGGAATCACCGTTCGGCGCGGCGGCGTCGAGTGCCTGCGTGACCTCGACGGGCTCGTCCGCGACGAACAGCCCGCGCAGGTCGATGTTGCCCGGCGCGACGTCCTCGCCGACCACGAACACGAGCCCGTCCGGCAGCACCTCGCGGGCGAGCGCCTGATGGTCGAATCCTTTGTGGACGTCCGGCACGACGATCGCGCTCGCCTCGGCGTTCGCGAGGATCCCGCCGATCTCGTGCTCGCGGAACTGCGGCATCGTCCACACGGGAACAGCGCCGAGCCGAAGGCAGGCGAACGTGGTGACGACGAATTCCCAGCAGTTCGGCAGCTGGATGACGACGCGGTCGTCGCCGCCGACACCGAGCGCGCTCATCCGGATCGCCGCGCCGTCGGCCTTGGCCAGCAGCTCCCCGAACGTCATCCGCACGTCGCCGTCGACGAGGCAGACCTCGTCCGGGTACTTGCGCGCGGTCTCGGCCAGGTGTGTCCCCAGCGACCGGCCTTCCCAATAGCCCTCGGCGAAATAGCGGTCCGCGGCGGCGCGCGGCCACGGCACGACCCCCGACCCCGTCGACCGCCCGGCTGATCCCAGCATGGTTCCTCCTCGCTGTGGGTCCCGGCTGGACACTAGGGACGCGGTGCGCGCCGGGGCGTCTCGAACCTTGCGCTCGCACTCGAAGGTCGCTCGAGGATCACGCGCAAGCAGTCGAGGAGATGCCGGAGTCAGGCGGCAGGGCAGACGCTGTCCGTACAACGAGGCGCCGGAATCTTGTGTTGTCTCCGGTCGGGCGATCTATATCGAGGAGCGAGGACTTGAGCGAGAACAAAGCACCCGACGAAGCCATTGCGATCATCGGTATGAGTTGCAGGTTCGCTCCAGACCTCGACTCTCCGGAGAAGTTCTGGGAGTTCCTCGCCGATGGTAAGAGCACCGTCAGCGACATGCCCGAAAAGCGATGGAAGTCCTACGCGGCGAGCAGCCCACAGGCGACCGCGATCCTGAGGGGGACCACGATCCGTGGTTCCTTCCTCGACGACATCGAGGGATTCGACGCCGACTTCTTCGGCATTTCCCCGCGTGAGGCGGACTTCCTCGACCCGCAGCAGCGGTTCATCCTCGAACTGGCTTGGGAGGCGCTGGCGGACGCGGGTGTCCCGCCGCTTTCGCTGCGCAACTCCGACGCCGGGGTGTTCGTCGCCGCCAACTCGAACGACTACGGCCGCCGCCTGCTGGAGGACCTCCCTCTCACCGGCGCGTACGCCGTCAACGGCACGACGTTCTACGGGATCGCGAACCGTGTTTCCTACTTCCTCGACGTCCGCGGCCCGAGCATGGCGGTCGACACCGCCTGCGCCGGTTCGCTGACCGCGCTGCACATCGCGGCGCAGAGCCTGCGCACCGGGGAGACGTCGATCGCGCTCGTCGGTGGCGTCAACATCATGGCCACCCCGGCGCTGAACGTCGCGCTGGAGGGCGCGGGCGCGATGTCGCCGGACGGCACCAGCAAGGCCTTCGACAAGAACGCCGACGGTTACGGCCGCGGCGAGGGCGCCGGCGTCATCGTGCTGAAGCTGCTTTCGGACGCCGTCCGCGACGGCGACCCGATCCAGGCCGTCATCCGCGGCAGCGGCGTCTTCCAGGACGGCCGGTCCGAGGGCATGATGGCGCCGAACGCCGACGCGCAGGCCCATATGCTGCGCGAGGTCTACGAGCGCGCGGGCGTCGATCCGTCCACTGTGGACTACGTCGAGGCGCACGGCACCGGGACCCCGACCGGGGACGGCGAGGAGGTCGAGGCCCTCGCCGCGGTCATCGGCGCGGTGCGGTCCGCGGAGAACCCTTGCCTGGTCGGTTCGGTGAAGCCGAACATCGGGCACGTCGAGGGCGGTTCCGGGATCACCGGCGTGATCAAGACCGTGCTGGCGCTGCGCAACGAGCAGATCCCGCCGAGCCTGCACACCGAGCCGAACGACGCCATCTCGGACCCGAGCTCGGGGCTGAAGCTGGTCGGCGAGAACACCCCGTGGCCCGCCGGCGAGAACACCCGCCGCGCCGGTGTCTCCAGCTACGGCGTCGGCGGCACCATCGCCCACGTCGTCCTCGAAGAGGGCCCCGTGCAGCCGGAAACCCAGGCGGGCAAGGGAACCAGCGACGGCACCCGGAAGGTCTTCCCGATCTCCGCGATGTCGGAAGCGGGCCTGCGCGCGCTGGCCGGTTCCGTCGCGGACTGGATCGACGCCAACCCGCAGGCGTCCCTTTCTTCGATCGGGTACACGCTTTCGCGGCGTCGCTCGCACCTTCCGCAGCGCGGCACCGTCATCGCCGCCTCCACCGAGCAACTGGCCGAGCGGCTTCGCGCCCTCGCCGTCGACGAGCCCGCGTCCGGCATCCTGCTGGCCCGCGCGGGACAGCAGAGCGACGGCGCGGTGTGGGTCTTCTCCGGACACGGTTCGCAGTGGTCCGGCATGGGCCGCCAGCTGCTCGCCGAGCACGCGGGATTCGCCGCCACGATCGACTCGCTGGCCGGTGTCTACCGCGAGGAACTGGGCTGGACGCCGCGTGAGGCGATCCTCGACGGTGGTCCCTGGACCGCCGCGCACGTCCAGGCGCTGACCTTCGCCATGCAGGTCGGCCTGGCCGGGGTGTGGCGCAGCCGCGGCGTCGAGCCGGGCGCGATCATCGGCCACTCCGTCGGCGAGATCGCCGCCGCGGTGGCCGCCGGAACGCTCGACATCCTCGAAGCCGCCCGCTTCGCCTGCCGCCGCGCGGCCGCGTTGCAGCGGCTGGAGGGCGACGGCGGGATGGTGCTGGCGAGCCTGTCGTTCACCGAGGTCCAGGCCAAGCTGGGTGACCGCCCCGACCTCGTCGCCGCCATCTCCGCCAGCCCGACGTCGACAGTCGTCTCCGGCGACAAGGGCGCCATCGCGGAACTCGTCACGCAGTGGCGTGAAGAGGGCATCGACATGCGGGTCGTCGACACCGACATCGCCTTCCACAGCACGCATGTGGACGCGGTGCTGGAAGAGGTCGCGGCCGCGGCCCGGCAGCTCAACCCGCGGACGCCGTCGGTCAGCCTCTACAGCACCGCGCTGACCGACCCGCGTTCCGGCGTCGCCCGCGACGGCGACTACTGGGCGGGCAACCTGCGCAACCCGGTGCGCTTCGCCGAAGCCGTCGAGGCCGCTTTCGAGGACGGGCACCGCGTGTTCGTCGAGATCTCGTCGCATCCGGTCGTCTCGCACTCGATCATCGAGACCGCCGAGAGCCTCGGCATCGACGACCTGGCGGGCTGCGCCACCTTGCGCCGCAACACCGACGAGGTCGGCACGCTGCTGCACAACCTCGCCAAGCTGCACGTCCAGGGCGTCGAGATCGACTGGACGCGCGACTTCGCCGAGGGTGACCTGCTGGGCATCCCGGCGGCCGCGTGGCAGCACAAGCCGTACTGGATCTTCCCCGAGACCGGCGCCGACACCGGCCTCGGCAGCGGGCACGACCCGGAGAGCCACAGCCTGCTCGGCGGCCGGATGACCGTGTCCGGCGCGCCGTCGCGGCAGGTCTGGCAGACGCGGCTCGACATGGACAGCCGTCCGTACCCGCAGAGCCACGGGCTGGTCGGGGTCGAGGTCACCCCGGCGGCGTCGATCATCAACACCTTCGCCCTCGCGGCGGAGGAGGAGATCGCGCCCGCGCTGACCGACATCGTGCTGCGCACCCCACTCGCCGTGCAGCCCGCCCGCATCGTCCAGATCGTCAAGGAAGGCCGGTCGCTCGCGCTCGCCACCCGCGTCGCGGACGAGACCAGCGCCGAGGACGACGAGTGGATCACGCACACCACCGCGTCGATCGACACGAGCGCGAAGGTGCCGGAGGGGCGGATCGAGTTCGCCACGATCCGCGACCGCCTGCCCAGCGGGTCGCTCACGAAGGCGGACGAGATGTTCGGCCGGATGGGCGTCGAGGGCTACGCGTTCCCGTGGGACATGAGCGAGCTGTACTACGACGACGTCGAGCAGCTCGCGCTGATGGACTGCGTCGCGCCGCCCGCGAAGCTGGCCACCAGCTGGGCGCACGTGATCGACGCCGCGCTCACGATCAGCGCGATGGTGGTCTCGCCCGGCCACGCCACCGTGCTGTGGATGTCGCGCGGCATCGAGAAGGTGGCGTGGAAGGGTGAGCCGCCCGCGCGGATCATCGTGCACGCCACGCGTTCGCCGAAGTCGCCGGAGGACACCGTCGACGTCCTGGTCGCCAACGAGAACGGTGACATCGTCTCCGAGGTCATCGGGCTGAAGTTCGCGGCGGTCGAGCACCTGGGCACCGCGGTCCTGCCGCGCGACCTGGTGCACGAGGTCACCTGGCACGAGCTGCCCGAGGCCACGTTGGCATCGGAGCTCGACCAGATCGTCGTGGTCGGCCCGCCCGCCACCACGGGCACGCTGGTGGAGCAGTTCACCGCCGTCGGGGTCTCCGCCACCGCTGTCGAGGTGGCGATCGACGGCGAACCGCTCGACCTCACCGCGGGCATGTTCGCGAACCCGGGCGCGGTCGTCGTCGCGCCTTCGCGGGCGGCGGAAGGCGAGCGGCTGGAGGACTCGACCGAACGCACCACGTGGTCGCTCATCCGCACCGCGCAGCGGATCGCGGAACTGCAGGCGACGTCGCAGGGCAAGGTCGCGACCCAGCGGATCTGGGCGATCACCAGCGGCGTCCGTCAGGGCACCGACGAACGCTCGGTCGCGCACGGCCCGTTGTGGGGTGTCGGCCGCATCATCGCCGGCGAGCACCCGGAACTGTGGGGCGGCACGATCGACGTCGAGCACTGCACGGCTTCGGACCTCGGCTCGCGGCTGATCGAGGTCTTCCGCGGCCCGGCCGGTGACGAGGACGTCATCTCACTGACCGGCGAAGGCGCGGAAGTGGCGCGGTTGAGCCAGATCACCCGCAGCACCGACGGTTCCCCGCTGCACTGCTCGCCTTCGGGCACGGTGCTGATCACCGGCGGTCTCGGCGGACTCGGGCTGGAGGTCGCCCGCTGGCTGGTCGACCGCGGCGCCCGCCGTCTGCTGCTGGCCGGCCGCCGTGGCCTGCCGCCGCGCGCGGACTGGGCTTCGGTGACCGACCCGGACGTGAAGCACCAGATCGACAGCGTCCTCGGGCTCGAGGCGCTGGGCGTCACGGTCGGGGTGCTGGCGCTGGACATCACCGACGAGGACGCCGTCGCGTCGGCGCTCGCGCCGGGCGCGCTGGGTCTTCCGCCGGTCACCGGCGTCATCCACGCCGCCGGTGTGGTCAACGACGCGCTGGTGGACAAGGTCGACCAGGACGGTCTGCGCGACGTGTTCGCGCCGAAGGTCAACGGGGCGCTGGTGCTGCACCGGCTCTTCCCGGCGGGCTCGCTCGACTTCTTCGTCCTGTTCTCCTCGTGCGGCCAGTTCGCCCGCCTCTCCGGGCAGGCGAGCTACGCGGCGGCCAACTCGTTCCTCGACGCGCTGGCCACGCACCGCAACTCGGGCGGTACGAACGACACCATCAGCCTCGGCTGGACGGCGTGGCGCGGTGTCGGTCTGTCGCAGGACATCGCGACGACCATGTTGGAAGCGAACTCCCGCGGTCTGGAAGCCGTTTCCGCTTCGGAAGCGTTCCGGGCCTGGGCGTTCGGCGACCGGTTCTCCTCGGACTACCAGGCTGTGCTGCGGGTCCTGCCGACCCCGCCGCACCAGCGGAAGCTGCCCATGTTCCGCGAGCTGACCGTGGTCGACGAGAACGCCGAAGCCAACGCGGGCAACGGGTTCACCGTCGACTTCGCGAACCTGTCCGAATCCGAGACCCGCGAGAAGGTCACCGGCGACGTCCGCGAGCAGGTGGCGGCGGAGCTGAACCTGGAGGCCGGTGACATCGAGCTGAAGCGGCCGCTGGTCGAGCTCGGCGTCGACTCGGTGATGACGGTGGCGCTGCGGGTACGGCTGCAGCGGCGCTACGGGCTGGACCTCCCGCCGACCATCCTGTGGGCCAAGCCCACCGTGGCCGCGGTGTCCGACCACATCCACACCAGCCTCGCCGAACTGGCCGCGGGCGACGAAAACCAGGCCGACGCGGCCTGATCCCCGAGCCGAAGGGCGTGGGCGGCCTCGATGGCCGTCCACGCCCTTCGGCGTCAGAAAGGTGTCCCATGGCCATTGAACCGATCACGCGGTTCCTGCTCGCCGTCGGCGCGATCCTGCTGGTCAGTCATGCCTGCGGAGAGGTGCTGCGAAGACTTCGCCAGCCGCCGGTGCTCGGGGAGATCGTCGGCGGGCTCCTGCTCGGCCCTTCGGTGCTGGGCCTGATCTGGCCGGCGGGCGGCGCCTGGCTCTTCGCGCCCGAGGTTCTGTCCAGTTTGGACAAAGCCGCGCAACTGGGCCTGGTCGTGTTCATGTTCCTGCTCGGCTGTGCACTGCGGACCGACCGCATCGAACGCAAATCCCTGGTCGGCGCGGTGGTGCTGGGCGGGATGGGGCTCCCGTTCGCCGCCGGGATCGGGGTCGCGTTCGCCGCGTCGTCCGCGCTGGCCGGCGCGGACGCCCCGAAAACGGGCTACGTACTCTTCTTCGCGCTCGCGATGGCCATCACCGCGTTGCCCGTACTGGCGCGGATCCTGGTCGACCTCAAGATGGAACGCACCGGGCTCGGCGCGCTTTCGGTCACCAGCGCGGCGATCGGGGACGGCGTCGCCTGGCTGACGCTCACCCTGATCCTGGTCGGCACCGGCGTCCACGGCAGCGGAAACCCCGCCACGACGGCGATCCTGGCCGTGGTGCTGGTCGTCGTCACCCAGGTCGTCGTGCGCCGGGTGCTGAGCGCGCTGGTCACCCGGATCCAGTCCGAGAAGGTCATGACCGTGGTGCTCCTCGTGGGCGCGCTCGGCTTCGCCGTGATGACCCAGATCCTCGGGCTGCACGCGCTGCTCGGCGCGTTCCTGTTCGGCACCGCCGTTCCCCGCGACTGCCCGCTGGTCGAGCGGATCAGCGAACAGCTGCGCGGCTTCACCCTCGTCGTGCTGCTGCCGTTGTTCTTCGCGCTGGTCGGGCTGAGCACTTCGATCGGCCTGCTCGGGACGAACGTGTCGCACTGGCTGCTGTTCGCCGGGGTGCTCGTGGTCGCGCAGCTGACGAAGTTCGTCGGCGCGGGCGGCGCGGCGCGGCTGGCCGGCCTGTCCGGGAACCAGGCGATCCAGCTCGGCACGCTGATGAACTGCCGCGGCGTCACCGAACTCGTCGTCGCCACCATCGGGCTGAAATACGGGCTGGTGAACCAGCTGGGCTTCACGATGCTCGTCCTGGTCGCCGTCGTCACCACGGCCATCACCGGACCCTTGATGCGCTTTCTCACCCGCCGGGAGACCTTCGAGGTTGTCGGCAATCAAGAAGACGTTCGTTCCCGCGACGGACTGTCACGCTCGGTGTCCGAATGACCAAGGAAAACGAGGGACGGAGGAGCAGTGCAACCGCATCCCTGTGACTGCAGCCCGATGTGCGTGTTGAGGGCGACCAATCCGATGCAGATCCGGCCGACCCGCACGGGCGGCAAGACCTTCGCCTCGGCGTCGGCCTACTGGAAGGCCGAGCCGGGGAGCGCGGATCTCGCGGGGCGGATCGTCCGGTACGTCGTGCTGGCCAACGACCCCGCGGTGCCGGACGTCGCCGCCGACTACTGGATGCACAGCGAACGCTTCTATCGTGCCGTCGTCGACCCGCTCGAAGCCGAGATCGGCCACGATCTGTCGTACCGGCGGCTCGTCGCGCAGCCGACCGACACGTTCGCGGAGCGGCGGCTCGAAGAGCGCGTCGTCGCGTTGCTCGACGAAAACCCCTCGCTGGCCTCGAAGCTGGCTCACGAGGCGGACGCCGCGGACGACAACGTCTACATCAACTACTTCCGCGGCAGGCTCTACGAACCGGAGTCCGAGCCCGCCGGGCTCGACAGGCTGACGGAACTCGCCCAGGGCGTGCGCTCGCGGCCTTCCGGAACCGGTGACGAGATCCTCGTCGTCGTCCCACTGTCCGATCGGGACGGTGCCGGTCGGATCCGGAACCTGACCGCCTGCCTGCTCGCGCTGCGCGACCAGACGTTCCCGTCGGACCGGTACCGGGTGACCGTCGTCGAGTTCGACGAGAAGCCGCGCTGGAAGCACATCGTCGAGCCGCTGGTCGACCACTACGTGCACATCCAGGGCGAGGGACTGTTCAACAAGTCCTGGACGCTGAACGTGGGCGTGCGCGAAACCCTCGGCGCGGCGCGGACCCTGTGCCTGCTCGACGCCGATATCCTGGTGGACCGGGAATTCCTGGAGCGCAACCACGCGCGGTTCGCCGACCAGCGCGCCGACGCGCATCTGCCGCATACCGAAATGCTGTCGCTGGACGGCCCTTCGAGCGACTGGCTGATCGAACGCCGCTGCGGCGAGAACACGCCGGAAGCACCCTTGGCGGGCGCACGCGGGCTGCTGCTTCGCGACGTCCCCGGCGCTTGCCTGTGGACACGGCCGGAGATCTTCCAGCGCATCGGCGGCTTCGACGAGCGTTACAAGGGCTGGGGCGGCGAAGACGAGGACATGCTCTACCGCATCTCCGCGGCGGGCGACGTCACGCAGTACGACGACGTCTTCCTCCATCTCGCGCACCGGCGGCCGCCGATGCGCGACGCCGAGGGGAAGCCGTTCAACGCGCACGTCGAGGTCGGCAGCTGGACCGGCGAGGCGGGCTTCGGGGACACGTCCGGTGTGGCGAGCGGCGATGAGTAGCGGGCTGGAGATCCATCCGGTGAAGGACGTGCGGCGCCAGCGGATCGCGATCTCGGGGATCTTCCTGATGATCGGGATCATGCTCGGCTCGTGGTTCGCACGGGTGCCGCAGCTGCGGATCGAACTCGGGCTCAACTTCGCGGAACTGGGCATGGTGCTGCTCAGCCAGACCGTCGGCGTGCTGCTGGCGATGCAGCTGGCCGGGCATCTGTCGAACCATCTCGACAGCCGCGCGGTCATCCGCGTCACTTCCCTTGTCCTGCCGTGGTTCCTGCCGCTGATGGCGGCGATGCCCGGCGCGGTCACCGCCGGTCTCGGCATGCTGACCTGGGGTGTGATCGCCGGTCTGCTCGACGTGTCGATGAACGCCCAGGGCGTCGAGGTCGAACGGCGGGCGCGTCGGCCGGTGCTCAACAGCCTGCACGCGGTGTGGGGCATCGGCGCGCTGCTCGGATCGGGCGGCACGGTGCTGGCCGTCCGGGCGGACGTTTCGCTGAGCACCCACTTCTGGGTCGTTTCGGTGGTGCTCGTCGTGATCGCGCTGTTCAGCGGGCGTTGGCTGCTGACGGAATCCCGCACCGCTTCGTCCTCTACCGCAGCGAAGCCGCCGAAGGTCGGCTTCTTCTCCGGCTGGACCCGCGCGGTGATCATCCTCGGCGGCCTCGGCGCGGCCGTGGCGCTCTGCGAAGGCGCGGTGTCCAGCTGGGGCGGCGTGTTCCTGAGCGAACAACGCGGCGCGGCGGCGAACATCGCGTCACTGGGCTACTTCGCGTTCATCGTGGCGCAGACCGGGACCCGGCTCATCGGCGACCGGCTGCACCGGCGATTCGGCGCCGTGGCGCTGGTCCGCTGGAGCATGGCGATGACCGCGGCCGGCGTCCTGCTCGCCGTCATGGTGCAGAGCGTGTGGTTCGGGCTGGCCGGGCTCGCGATGGCGGGCGTCGGGCTCGCCGTGGCGATCCCGATCATCTCCAGCGCGGTCGGGCACGGCACGAAGTCCAACACCAGCCTCGCGATCGCGCGGTACAGCACGCTGCACAACGCCGGAGTGCTCGCCGGCCCGGCGATCTTCGGGTGGCTCGCGCAGACGTTCGGGATCAGCACGGCGCTGACTTTGCTGCTGGTTCCGCTCGGGGTGATCGGGCTCTTCGCTTCGGCTACTTCTCCCGCTTCGACTGCTTCCGGGGCTTCGGCTCCGGAGCCTGGGCCTGAGCCGGTGGTTCCTCGGGCTGCTTAGGTCCGTCTTGTCTTGTCTCGTAAGTGGTGAGGACGGTTCTGACCGTCCTCACCACTCACGAGGCTTGAGGGGTGACGCCGCGGCCCCGCCGATCTCCGGAGCCTGGCCCTGCGCTGCTCACCGGCGCCCTGACCACCGGAAGTCCGTGAAGGCCTCCTTCCCTACCGTCAGGGTAGGGAAGGAGGCCTTCACGGACCGTACCGAAGACGCCTTGGCTGGAACCCGAACCAGAACGTCAGGCGGCCTGAGCCTGAGCGGCACCCGAGATCGCGGCGTACCCACCGGCCACCAGCGCCTGCGCGGCACCGGCGTACCACTCGGCCTGGTCGGGGGCGTCGGTCGCGAGCCCGTCGACGTACCGGTTGAACAGCGAGAACAGCGAAGCGATCAGCACGGTGTCGTGGATGTCGGCTTCCGAGGCGCCGGCGGTCTTGGCGTTGTCGACCAGGGCGGAAGTGACCGAGTGGCCGCTTTCGCGGGTGGCCAGCGCGACCTTCAGCAGCGCGCGCAGCTTGTCCGAGATCGGCGCGGCGTCGATGTCCTGCTTGGCCGAGTCGACGGTGGCGGCACCGCCCTCGATCTGCGCGGCGGAGAACGCGCCGTGTGCTTCGGCGCAGAAGTAGCAGTCGTTCTCCTTGGACACGACGGCGCCGATCAGCTCACGCTCGCCGGTGGTCAGCGAGCTCGGGCCGCGCAGCAGGGTCTCGACCAGTTCGCCGAGCGGTTTCGCGGTCTCAGGGCGGAAAGCGAACAGGCCGATGATTCCGGGCTTGGTGGGATCCACCGTGATATGCGACATGCGTCCTCCATGGATCGACGTAGAATCCGATGGTCCGCCCGGCGACCCCCGCGGAACAATATTCCCGATTGCTCAAGCACCCGAGCATTCAGGGAGACGTACACCGCCGCCCGCCATGGAACCGTGGAGAGCACGAACTTCAGCGGAGGGCGGGGTCACGATGCAGGCGCAGGTGCAGACGACGTTGCGCGTCGCGGCCAAAGACGTCGTCGCCGAAGGGGTCGTCTCGCTGGTCCTCAAGGCCGAGGACGGGGCGCGCCTGCCCGACTGGACGCCCGGTTCGCATATCGACCTCGTGCTGCCCGGCGGGCTGACCCGCCAGTATTCCCTGTGCGGAGATCGTTGGAACGCCTACGAATACCGCGTCGGCGTCCTGCGCGAGACCGACGGTCGCGGCGGCTCCGCCTATGTGCACGATCACCTGAAAAAAGGCGACACCGTCGGCGTGAGCCGTCCCCGCAACAATTTCCCGTTGGTGCCCGCGAAGAATTATCTCTTCATCGCGGGCGGGATCGGGATCACCCCGCTGCTTCCCATGATCCACCAGGCGGAGCTCACGAACGCGGACTGGAACCTCGTCTATGGCGGACGCACACGAAACTCCATGGCGTTCAAGGACGAACTCGCGGCGTACGGCGAAAAGGTCCACATCGTCTCCGAGGACGAACAGGGCCGCCCGGATCTCCAGTCCTGGCTGGGCGAAGTCCGCGACGGCCTCCGGGTCTACTGCTGTGGCCCGGCGGGGCTGCTCGACGCGGTCGAGAACGCTTGTGCCCCTTGGCCCGCGCCCACCTTGTGGACCGAGCGCTTCTCGGCGCCGGAGCAGGGCGCGCCGGTGCGCGACGAGCCGTTCGACATCGTGCTCGCGCGACGCGGCGCGACGGTCACCGTCACCCAGGACATGACCGTGATCGACGCGATGCGCACGGTCGGCGTCGACCTGCTTTCGTCCTGTATGGAGGGTGTCTGCGGCACCTGCGAGACCACGGTCCTCGACGGCGTCGTCGACCACCGCGACGCCCTGCTCACCGCCGAGGACCGCGCGGCGGGGGACTGCATGTTCCCCTGCGTCTCACGTTCGTGCACCGACCGGCTCGTACTGGATCTGTAAGCCCCGGAGGCCGTGATCATGACGTCGTTGCCCGTCATCGACATCGACCCGTTCGGCACCGAGGTGCTGACGGATCCGTACCCGCTCGAGCGGGCCCTGCTCGACGCCGGGCCGCTCTCCTACCTGAGCGCGCACGGCATCTACGCCGTCGCCCGGTACGACGCGGTGTACGCGGCTTTGCGCAACTGGCAAGGGTTCCAGTCCGGCGCCGGGGTCGGGCTCTCCAACTTCCGGACCGAGAAACCGTGGCGGCAGCTGAGCATCGTCGTCGAGGCCGACCCGCCGCACCACGACGCCCCGCGCAGGGTTCTCGCGAATCTCCTCGGCCCGCGCGCGCAGCGCAGGCTCCGCGCGGAATGGATGGCCAAGGCACACAAGATGGTCGGCAAGGTCCTCGACGGCACCCCGGGCAGCACGGTCGAGTTCGACGCCGTGACGGCGATCGCGGAGAAGTTCCCGCCGCGCGCGGTCGGCGACGCGCTCGGGCTGCCCGAGGAAGGCCGCGAGAACCTGTTGCCCTTCAGTGACTTCCTGCTCAACGCCTTCGGCCCGCGCAACGAACTCGTCGCCGCGGGCGCGCCCCACGCGAAGTTCCTGACGACGTGGGTCATGGAGCACTGCCGGCGCGACGCCCTCACCGAAGACGGCCTCGGCGGGCAGATCTGGGCGGCCGCCGACCGCGGCGAGATCACCCACGAGCAGGCGCCGGGCGTCGTGCGGTCGCTGTTCGCCGCCGGGTTCAACACCACCGTGCACGCGCTCGCCGCCGTCATGCACGCGCTGGTCACGCATCCCGAGCAGTGGGCGCGGCTGCGCGCCGAGCCGTCGCTGGCGCGGATCGCGTTCGACGAGGCCGTGCGCTGGGCGTCCCCGGTGCAGACGTTCTTCCGTACCGCGGTGGGCGACGTCCCGGTCGGCGACCACGTGGTCCCCGACGGCGCGAAGGTGCTGATGTTCCTGGGCGCGGCCAACCGCGACCCCCGGCGCTGGGCCGATCCGGAGAAGTTCGACCTCTCCCGTGACCCGTCCGGGCACGTCGGTTTCGGCTTCGGGCTGCACCAGTGCGTCGGGCAGAACCTCGCCCGGCTCGAAGCCGAATGCCTCATCACCGCGCTCGCGGAACGCGTGGAGACGCTGGAACTGGCGGCACCGGGGGAACGCCGCCTCAACAACACCCTGCGGGCCTGGCATTCCATCCCGGTCCGCGCCCGGCTCGCGAACTGAGAGGCAAGCGGAAATGAGCGAAACCGAGGGACAGGCCGAGCTGCTCGCCATCGACGCCGAGTACCTGTGGCATCCGTGGTCACCGAGCCGGGTCAGCCCCGACACGCTCGTCGCGGTGTCCGGCAAGGGCTGCGAGGTCACCGACGCCGACGGCCGCACGTATCTGGACGCGAAGTCGTCCGGCTTCAACGCGACGCTGGGGTACGCCTGCCAGCCGGTCGTGGACGCCATCGCCACGCAGGTCGCGAAGCTGATGACCTACGACATGGGCGAGGGCGCCAACATCCCGGCGATCCTCCTGGCGCAACGGATCGGCGAACTCGCCGGCCCGGCGCTGACCCGGACCTTCTTCTGCAACAGCGGTTCCGAGGCGATGGAGGCCGCGATCCGCATCGCGCGCTTCTACCAGGCCGTGCTCGGCTCACCCGACCGAGGGCTGATCGTCTCGCTGCGCAACGGTTACCACGGCGCCACGATGGCCGGCGCCGCGACAGCCGGGGCGCCGTCGCCGATCTCCGACGACCTGACGCCGGGCGGGTTCATCACCGTCCCGGGGCCGGAAGAGGGCATCGGCGCGCTGAAAGGTTTCCTCGCCGACCACGGGAAGCGCACCGCGGCCGTCCTCGTCGAACCGGTCCAGTCGCGCGGCGCGTACGTCATGCCGGAGGACTACTTGCGCGGCGTGCGGGAGCTGTGCGACGAGCACGGGATCCTGCTGGTCCTCGACGAGGTGACGACCGGCTTCGGCCGCACCGGGCGGATGTTCGGCTTCGAGCACGCCGGTGTCCAGCCGGACATCCTGGCGACCAGCAAGGGGCTGGCGGCGGGCTACATCTCGCTCGGCGCGGTCACCACCACCCAGCACGTCTTCGAAGTCTTCGACAGCAACAAGAAGATGGCCGGGTTCGTGCACGGGCACACGCATTCCGGGCACGCCACCGCTTGCGCGGCCGGACTCGCGGTGATCGACCACATCGAGTCCGAAGACCTCCTCGCGAACGTCCGGGCCCGTGGCGAGCAGCTGCTCACCGCGCTGGAACCGTTGCGGGAGCTGGACTGCGTGACCGACATCCGCGGCCGCGGCCTGATGATCGCCGTCGAGATGGACCGGTCCCGTCGCGCCGCCCACGTGCGGAAACTGATGCGCGACAACGGGGTACTGGTCCGGCGCACGGTCAAGAACGTCGTGCTCGCGCCGCCGCTGATCCTCACCGCCGAGCAGGCGGACCGGATCTCGCGCGAACTGCTCGCCGCCACCGAGAAGGCCGCCCTCGTCGAGTTCTGAGGGCGGCCCCGCCGGGGGTCAGAGCAGGATGTCGCCCAGCAGCTTGGCGAAGCCTTCCGGGTCCCAGATGAAACCGCCGTGATCGCCGGGGAACTCGACCACCTCGACGCCGAGTTCTTCGGCGAGCGCGGCGCACGTCCGCTTGGTGAGCAGACCGCCGGAGTCGGCGCCGAGGCCGACCACGACCCGGAACGGGCCGTCGCGCAGCGCGTCGAGTTCGGGGACGTAGCGCGTGGTCGTGCGGAGCTCGTGGACGAAGAACCGGCGCCCGTCCTCCTGGTCCTGCTCGGGGGAGTCGCTCGGCGGCGGGCCCGCCTCGTCCTCCTCGAAGCCCGAGGTGCCGAGGAACTTCGTCCAGGCCGCTTCGAGGCCGTCGGTCTCGAACGCCTGCACGATGCCGTCGACCTCGGCGTGCTGCTCGGCCGCGTCGGGCAGCAGGGTCAGCGCGGGCGGCTCGTGCGCGACGACCGTCCGGATCCGGCCGGGGTGGCGGGTGGCCAGCGCGAGGGTGGTCATCGCGCCGCCGCTGGAGCCGAAGACGTCGGCCGTTTCGGCGCCGAGGTGGTCCAGGATCGCGATGACGTCTTCGGCGCGCTTCTCCGGGCTCGAATCCTCGTCCGGGTCGTCCAGTGGGCTCCGGGAGATGCCCCGGGGGTCGTGGGTCACCACGGTGAACCGGCTCGCCAGCGCGTCGGCCAGCGGGGCGAAGGCGTCCGCGGCCATCGGTGAGCCCATGGCCAGCAGCAGTGGTCCGTCGCCGCGGACCTCGTAGTGCAGCCGGCCGCCGGGGATGGTGATCTCGTTCGTGCTGGTCATCTCGGTCGTCCTTCCTCGATCTTCCGCCCGTCGGGTGGCGGCGTCACAAGGTGAGACTCCGGGCCGGGCGCGAACTCATCGCTCGCGCCCGGCGATTTCGGACATTCACCCGATAGTGGTCATCCGGCGGTGAAGATCTTGCCCATGATCCGGCGGGAAAGCGCCCGCGGGGAGTAGGCCAAGAACGCCGTGAGCAGGCGTGCGACGGTGCCGGGCACGGTGATCGTGCGCCCGTTGTCCCAGGCCTTCAGACCGCCCCTGACAACCTCTTCGGCCGTCGTGAAACCAGGCGTCTTCTCGACCGTGTCGCCGAGCCCGGCGACGTCGCCGAACTCGGTCGAGGTCGCCCCGGGGCACAGCGCCATGGCCCGCACACCGGTCCCCGTCAGCTCCGCCGAAAGGGACTCGGTGAAGGACAGCAGGAAGGCCTTCGTGGCGCCGTAGACGGCCATGTTCGGGGTGGCGAAGAAGCCCAGGTTCGACGCGACGACGATGATGCCGCCCGAGCCGCGCGCGACCATCTTCGGCACGGCCTGCGTGACCAGGTTGACGTTCGCCGTCACGTTGAGCTGGATCATCCCGAGGGCGTCGGCCGGATCCGATTCGTGGACCCGGCCCCTCGATCCCCGCCCGGCGTTGCAGACGACGAGATCGGCGCCGCCGAGTTCTTCGGCCCGGCCGAGGATCGCTTCGGCCGCACCCTTGGAGGTGACGTCACGGACGAAGGGGACGATGAAGCCGTTGGAGCCCTTCGCCAGCTCTTCGAGCCTGTCGGCGCGGCGGGCGACGGCGAGGACGCGGTAGCCGCGGTCCCGCAGCACCCGCGTGAACTCCGCGCCGATGCCCGAAGACGCCCCGGTGACGACGGCCAGTGGCGCGTCGTGGACGGACCCGCCGCTCATGACCGCACCAGCGAGGGCTCGCCCAGGCGCACCGGGACCTCCTTGTGCCCGTTCATGATGAACGTTCCCTGGCCCTCGAGCTCGTCGACGCCGACGGCGAGCTTCAGGTCCGGGTAGCGGGCGAACAGCGCCGGCAGCGCGATCCGCAGCTCCAGCCGCGCCAGCGGCGCGCCGAGGCAGAAGTGCGCGCCGTGCCCGAACGACAGGTGGGTCTTGTCGGCGCGGGTGGCGTCGAACTGCCCGGCGGTCTCGCCGTGGTTCTCCGGGTCGCGGCCGATGGCGGTGAAGCCCATCAGCACCGGGTCGCCCTTGCGGATGGTGACCCCGGCGACCTCGACGTCTTCGGTCGCGTACCGCAGCGGCAGCTGCGCGACAGGGGCGTTGACCCGCAGCGCCTCTTCGATGACGTCGTCCCAGGAAACCTGGCCGCTGTCCAGCAGCGCCTTCTGCTCGGGCTGGCTCAGCAGCGCGACGACGGCGGCGCTGAGCGCGTTCATCAGCGTCTCGGAACCGGCGCCCAGCATGAGGTGCAGGGTGCCGACCATCTCCTCGTCGGTGAGCCTGCTGCCGTCCTCCTCGCGCGCGGCGAGCAGGAGGCTGGTCAGGTCGTCGCCCGGGTTCTCGCGTTTGAACTCGGCGAGGTCGGTCAGTTCCTGGTGCCACAGCTCGACGTTGGCCTCGGCCTCGTCACCGGTGGTGGTCGTGGTGACGTTGACGCCGGCGCCACGCAGGGCCGACGCGCGGGCCGACTCCGGCACGCCGAACATGTCGCAGATGACGCGGGCGGGCAGCGGGGTGGCGAAGCGGCCCTTGAGGTCGATGACTTCTTCCGCGCCGAAGCCGGAGAGGCCGTCGAGCAGGTCGTCGACGATCTTCTGGATCAGCGGGCGGGTCAGCTCGACCTGCTTCGGCGTGAAACCGCGGGAAACCAGCTTGCGCAGGCGCATGTGGTCTTCGCCGTCGTTCGTGGTCATGTTGTCCATCAGGAGCCAGCCGATCAGCGGCCAGTTCGCGGGGATCTCACCCTCGGTGTACTTGGTCCACTTCTGCGGGTCCTTCGCGAACCGGTTGTCGCCCAAGACCTGACGG
This sequence comes from Amycolatopsis speibonae, assembly GCF_042647925.1. Lineage (NCBI taxonomy): Bacteria > Bacillati > Actinomycetota > Actinomycetes > Pseudonocardiales > Pseudonocardiaceae > Amycolatopsis > Amycolatopsis speibonae. Next base: position 93,208 of record NZ_JBHRWK010000024.1, on the reverse strand, counting down.
GCCGCCTGGTAGCCGGTCACGGACCACCCGATCACCCCGCCGGGCAGTTCGACCTGGGTGATCGGACCCTGCGCGCGGAGAGCCTCGCTCTCCGCGTGAATGTCCGTACCCGCGATGTCCAAGGTGTAAGGGCAGCGGCTTTCCATCGGATCTTCTCCTCAACGCTCGAAAAGGGTTGTGCTTACTGGGACCGGAAGAACACCGTGAGCAGCGGGGCGCCCGCCTTCTGGTTGAACAGATGCCCCTCGTTCATGCACACGTACTGGCCGTTGGGGAGCCCGTCGGCGAGGGCGTGGCAGTTGTCGATCAGCCAGGAAGGGCTTTCCCGGCCGCCGATGACCAGGGTCGGCACCCCGATCCCGGGCAGTTGGTCGAACGGGACGGACTCGTGGTTCGCGTCGAGGATGGAGTCATACAGCGTCGTCGGGGCCATGGCCTCGAACGACGGCCAGATGGGAAGGGATTTGAACCCCTCGATGGTTTCCGAGCTGAACCGGACGTTCTCCTTCAGGAACAGCGCGACGGCGTCGGTGCGGTGATCGGCGGCCACCATCCGCTCCAGATCGTCCATATAGGACTCGGGGAGTTGATGGCCGCCGTAAGTGGGCTCGTACAAAGCCATCTTGCCCATCGGGACGCCCTTCGCCGCCGCCTGCATGGCGATCAGGCCGCCGGTGCAGTTGGCGAAGATCGCCGCTTCGGGGCCCGCCGCCGCCAGGACCGCCGCCAGGTCTTCGACCTCGCGGTCGACCGTGTAACCCGAAAGGCCGCCGTTGTCCTCGCTGTTCCCACGGCCGCGGCGGTCGTAGTTGTAGACGGTGAAATCCTCCGAGAGCAGCTCGGCGAGGTCGGCGAACATCGCCTTCTCGTTGAGCCCGCCGCCGAGGATGATCACCGGTGGGCCTTCCCCGGACTTCTCGAAGGCGATCCTTGTCCCGTCCGCCGAGGTCACGTGTTCGAGTACGAGACCGCGTGTCCCGAACCCGATGTTGTCGAGACTGGCCGCGGTTTCCTGGTTCGCCATCACGAATCTCCCGCCTGTCGAAACTCGCTTCCCACGCTAGGTCGCGCTCACCTCCATGCCATCTCCCTGCTTGCCCGCATGCTTCGCGACCGGGCCGCCCGGGAGGGGCGAACCCGACATAGTGCGCAAAGGGTATCCGCCTTCAAGATCGCTCCGCTTCTCCTGGGTTGCGAACAGAATTCGTTGACAAGCAACCTCGAAGATCCGTAAATTCATTACCGGAAGCGCCGGGGAACAATACGAAAATATCCCCCGCCATTCATTCCACCCGCCCCCCGATGAAGGAGTAAACAGTCATGCGCAAAAGCGTTTTCGCGAAAACCGTCGCCGGTACCGCCGCCGCTCTCGGCATGCTTGTCGCCTTCCAGGCGCCCGCGTCGGCCGAAGCCCCCTCGGCGACGGTGACGCCGTCGTCCGGGTTGGCCGACAATGCCGTGGTCCAGGTGGGTGCGTCGGGGCTGACGGCGGGGGCGGCCTACACCGTCGGCGAATGTGCGGAAGTGTCGCCCGGCGTGCTCGCCTGTAACGCTTCGGGCCGGGTCGACGTGACCGCCGCGGGCGACGGAACCCTTTCCACTCCGCTGACCGTGAAGAAGAGCTTCGAAGGAATTCTTTTCGACGGCACTTCGTACGGCACCGTCGATTGCGCCGCGGTCACCTGCGTGATCGGTCTGGCGGACGCCGCGGGCAACGGACCCGCCGGTGTCGCCCTTTCTTTCCAGTAGCGGCGGAACGCGTAAGGACACGGGTCGCCACGCGGCGATCCGTGTCCTTATGTCCGCTTGAGGTGAAACTCATGATCGAGACGGTGTAACTCACCGGGAAGGAGTGAACCGGACCCTGCCCGATCGTGCGATCGGAACCTACGCTCGTTTGCGCAGCTTGATGGGGGTTTCTGGACCGCAAAGGAGCATTTCCGTGGCACGTCCAATCAAGAAGATCGTGATCGTCGGCGGCGGGACAGCAGGCTGGCTGTCCGCCGCGTACCTGAATCGCGCCTTCGGCAGAAAGGTCGACATCACCCTCGTCGAATCACCGCGGATCCCGCGGATCGGGGTGGGTGAGGCCACGGTCCCGACGCTGCGGACCACCTTCGCCTTCCTCGGGATGGAGGAAGAGGACTGGATGCCGAAGACCAACGCGGTCTTCAAATCCGCCGTCCGGTTCAACGACTGGCGCAAACCGCACGAGGGCCGCGAAAGTCACACCTACTACCACCCGTTCTTCGACGTTCCCGAACCCGCGGTGCGGAACTACGAGAAGCCGTTCCACAAGCGATTCGGCCGTGGTGTCTCGCTCGCGCACTTCTGGCTGAAGCAGAGGCTGGCCGGGGACACGCGGGTGCGCGAGACCTTCGGCGACGCGGGAATGGCGCTGCAGCGCCTGTGCGAGCTGAACAAGGCCCCGAAACCGTTGCCCGGTACCGACGCGCCGGACCCCGGCTACCGCTACGCCTACCACTTCGACGCCGCGCTGATCGCCAAGTACCTCCGTGACCTGGCGACCGGCCGCGGCGTCAACTTCGTTTCGGCGGACGTGACGTCGGTGACCGTCGACCCGCGCGGCGTGATCGAGAAGGTCGTCACGGACACCGCCGGCGAGATCGAAGGCGACCTTTTCCTGGACTGCACGGGATTCCGGGGCCTGCTGATCAACCAGACGCTGAAGGAGCCGTTCGTCAGCGCCAACGACGTCCTGCTGTGCGACTCCGCCGTCGCGCTCCCGGCGGAGCACCAGGAGGGTGGGCTGCGGCCGTACACCTCCGCCACCGCGAAGCCGGACGGCTGGATCTGGGAGATCCCCCTCGCGGACCGCGACGGCACCGGCTTCGTCTACTCCAGCGCGTTCACCACGCCGGAGAAGGCCGAAGCGAAACTGCGGGAACACCTCGGCGGTCGCGACTACGACACCGCGGGCAACCACATCAAGATGCGCGTCGGGCACAACCGCCGCTCGTGGGTGAACAACTGCATCGCCGTCGGGCTGTCGAGCTGCTTCGTCGAGCCGCTGGAGTCCACCACGATCGCGCTCATCGAGTACCAGCTCGCGTTGCTGGTGCTGCACTTCCCGGATTCGGACTTCGACGAGCGCCGCAAGGCCCGGTACAACGAGCTGATGGTGAGCGCGTTCGAGGATCTGCGTGACTTCATCGTCATGCACTACAAGCTCACCGACCGCGACGACACCGAGTTCTGGAACGCCGTCCGCGAGGCGCCGATCCCGGCGAGCCTGGAGGAGAAGCTCACCGAGTACGCGGAGAGCGTCATCATCCCGGACGGCAGCCAGTTGCGGCTGTTCGAGACCCGCAGCCTGTGGGCGATCCTGTCCGGAATGGACTTCGACTTCAAGAAGGCCCCGCCGTCGGTCGACCTGATGAACGACGCCGCCGCGTGGGAGATGTTCGAGCAGATCGACAAGGAGCGCGAGATCTACTCCGCCGGCCTGCCCAGCCACCGCGAGTACATCGAGGCCCTGCACCGAGGCCTCTGAACGCGCGTGAAGGCCCCCTTCCCTCTGCTCAGCCGAGGGAAGGGGGCCTTCACGCGGAGTGGGTCAGCCCGCGAGGGGGAGGTCGTCGCGGTCGGAGTCGTTCTGGCCGTCGACACTGCGCAGGTGCCGCTTCCTGTTGCCCCTCAACAGGGTCACCGTCACGACGAGCCCGATGACGGCGAAGATCACGCAAGCCACGAACGAGGCCTGAAGCCCGGCGGTGAACTCCGCGGGCCCGCCCGGCGCGGCGGTGAACGACGTCGACACCGAGGTGACCACGGCGACGCCGAGCGCGCCGCCGATCTGGAACGAAGCGACGTTGATCCCCGACGCCGCCCCGCTGTCGGCCTGCGGGACCTTGGACAGCGCGGCCACCGAGGCGGCCGCCATGCCCGCGCCGAGACCCGGGCCGAAGACGACCAGGCCCCACAGGATGTCGGCCCCGTAGCTGCCGTTCACCGGAACCTGGGAAAGCAGCAGGCAGCCGGCGCCGAGCAGCACGAGACAGGCCGCGACGACCGGCCGGACACCCAGCCTGGTGACCACGGACTGGCCGACGTACGCGCCGACGAACGCCAGCGTCGGCATGACCGACTGCAGCACACCGAACTCCAGCGGGCTATAGCCGAGGACGACCTGGCCGTACATCGAGATGGTGACCGAAAGCCCGAAGGCCGCCATACCCATCGCGACGGTGACGAGGTTGCCGCCCGCGAGCGCCGGGCGCTTGATCAGCGCCAGCGGCACCAGCGGCGCCGACGAACGCTTCTCCACCGCCACGAACAGGGCGAGCAGCCCGGCGGCGACGGCGAACAGGATCAGCGTCGGCGCGCTCGTCCAGCCCCACACCGGCGCCTGCACGACGGCGAGGATGATCGCGACGAGTGCGAGTGTGCTGATTACGGCCCCCGCGACGTCCTGGCTGCGGCGCTTGCCGGAATCGCGGCTCTCCTGCAGGAGCACCGGCGCGAGCAGCATGACCAGCACCGCGATCGGCACGTTGACGTAGAACACCCACTGCCAGCCCAGGGTCTGGGTGAGCAGCCCGCCGACGAGCAGGCCGGCCGTCGCGCCGATCCCGCCGATGCCGGACCAGCCCGCGAGCGCGGTGTTACGGCTCTTGCCCTCGGGGAAGGTGTTCATGAGGATCGACAACGCCGTCGGCACCATCAGCGCCGCGGCGATCCCGCTGAGCGCCCGCGCCGCGATGATCACCGCCGGGCTCCAGGCCAGACCACAAAGGACGGACCCGACGAGGAACAATGCGGTGCCGAGCACGAACACCCGGCGCCTGCCGAAGTGGTCGGCCGCCCGGCCGCCGAGGATGAGCAGCCCGCCGAAGGTGATGAGCTTCGCGCTCAGCACCCATTGCGCGTCGGCGGGGGCCATCCCGAGATCGGGCGCCAGCGACGGCAGCGCCAGGATGACACTCTGCGAATCCAGCAGAACCGCGAAGTTGGCCGCGCACAACAGGACCAGCGCGGCCCAGCGGAATCGGACGGCGTTGCCAGCCGCCTGGAGATGACTCACCGGAACTCCTTGTGCTTGTAGCGAAGGGAGCGGATCAGGCCGCGGGACGCTCGGCCTCGCCGGTGTCCGTCTTGGCGGTGGGGAGCGTGGTCACGGTGGCGTTCTTCTTGCCACCGACGGAGAACAGCACCCGGCGCATCATCGACGGCTTCATCAGCGCCTGCGGCGGGTCGATCAGGGAGATGGTGCGCATGAACCCGCGCGCCACCACCGGGTCGTTCGCGGCCGCCGCCATCACCTTCGACATGTAGGCGTTGCCGATCTTGGTCGCGAGAGTGCGCTTGCCGCGCACCGTCTCGTAACCGAGGTCGGCGGAGGCGGACATCATCCACGGCGAGTCGATTTCCTTGGCCAAGTCACGGAAGTAGCCGCGGAACGTCGGCTCGACACCCTTCTCCAGGTGCTTGCGCAGGACGTTCGCGCCCATCGCGGCGACCGTCATGCCCTGGGCGTACACGGGGTTGAAGATGCACGCGGCGTCACCGAGGATCAGGTAGCCGGCGGGGAAGCGGGTCAGCTTCTCGTAGTGGCGGCGGACGCTGGCCGGGAACCGGAACGAACCGGCGGGCGCGCGCTGCTCCGCGTTCTCGATGGCGTTGTAGACCTCCTTGACCGGCAACGTCTTGGCGTAGGCCAGGAAGCCGTCGTGGTCGGTCGGCGCCCGGTCGCCCGCGATGCCGGTGAGGGTGAGGGCGTAGCGGTCGGCCAGCCGCGCGAAGATGCCGCCGCGCGGGAAACCCGGGGTCGCCGTCGGGACCAGCGCGATGTCCTCGCCGAGCGGGTCGACCGGCAGCGGGCCGACGAAGTCCATCGTCGTGTAGGTCAGGTCCATCTGGACCTTCTCCTCCGGCGCCTTCTCGTAACCGAGCTCCTCGAGCCAGCGCGGGGACCGCGAGCCGCGGCCGGAGGCGTCGACGATCAGGTCCGCGCTGATCACCTCCTCGCCACCGCCGTCCCGGCTCTGCACGCGGACACCGGTGATGCGCTCGTTGCCCTCGTTCGCGACCAGCCCGACGATGTCCGTGCGCTCACGCAGGACGACGCCGGGGCGAGGCAGCGTGCGCGACCGCAGGAAGTGCTCGATCACCGGCCGGTTCGCGGCCACACAGGCCATCCCGGTGTCGGTGACGGCGAACATGTCGCCGTTGAAGTAGTAGTGGCAGGTCGACCCGTAGTCGCCGACCGGGACGCCGGCCGCGATCATGTCGTCGACGAACCCGGGGAACAGGTCCTCGATGATGATCCGGCCGCGTTCGAGCAGGGCGTGGATGTGGATCGCCCACGAGATCGCCGGGCGCAGATCCGTCCCGGCCGCGGTGAGGTCGTCGCGTTCGATGACGGTCACCTGGCTGTAGGCGTCGGAAAGCACGCGGGCGGCGAGCATCCCGGCGATGCTGCCCCCGAGCACGACGGCGTGGTCGCCGATCTTCGTTCCCATTGGCGTGTGCCTTTCGGTGGTCAGGTGCGTGGACGAATACGAAAAACGCTAGGCCCGTCGGTGGCCGCGCACTTCTCCCGCTTTGCGTAGCGCTTCTCCGGGTTTGCGAGCTTGTTCCGCGGCGGTGTCCCGGTGCCCCGTGAACGCGTAGTTTCCGTTGTGGACCTCCGCGCCACGAGGAAGGAGCACGAATGGGTTCGGCGTTCGTCGTCCGTTATCAGACGACCACGGAATCCGCCGGTGAGAACGAGAAACTGGTGGAGGCCGTCTTCGCGGAATTGGCGCGGGAGCGGCCGGATGGGCTGAGCTACGCGTCTTTCAAACTCGACGACGGGGTGAGTTTCGTCCACGTCGGTGTCGTCGAGGGCGACGGGAACCCCCTCGCCGCGTCGACCGCGTTCCACGAGTTCCAACGGGGCATCCGCGAGCGCGCCCCGGAAGGACCGGTACCCAGTGGGGCCACGCTCATCGGCTCCTATGGCTTCTCCAGTGCCGAAAACGGAAACCGAAACGAGGAGAGAGACCGATGACCGCTACCGCCGACACCGCCACCGGCGTCGCCGCCCTGCCCGGCCAGATCGTCGCCGCCTGGGCCCGCCACGACGCGGAGGCCTTCGCCGACGTGTTCGTCGAGGACGGCACGATGATCCTGCCCGGCGTCCACGTCAAGGGCCGCGACAACATCGCGAAGTTCATGGCCGGCGCGTTCGCCACCGCCTACCAGGGCTCCCAGGTCACCGGCACCCCGTTCGACGCCCGCCAGATCGCGCCCGGCGTCGTCGTGCTCTACACCGAAGGCGGCGTGATCCAGGCCGGCGACACCGCGGTCGCCGAGAACGCCAAGGTGCGCGCCTCGTGGACCGCTGTCCTGCAAGACGGCGAGTGGAAGCTGACCGCTTACCAGAACACCCCGCGGGACTGACGTTCCCACACACGAAAGCCGCTTCGCGACCTTAGGGTTGCGAAGCGGCTTTCGTGCGTTCGGAGTGGTGGGGGCGGTGACGTCTCGGTACAGGTGGTCGTGAGTGATAAATGCCGTTAGAACGACACTTACCACTCACGACCCACCTGGTCGAAGGTGCCACCCTGGGGTTCGGTGACTCGGCGTCGTGTCCTGAAGGCCCCCTTCAGGACGTTGAACGTCTTGAAGGGGCCCTTCAGGACATGCCGCGGCGCGGCTCAGGGCACCGGAAGCCCCTTCACCCCGACCGACAAGACCCCTTTGCCGTTCGGCCCACTAACCCGAAGGCGGCTTTCGAGCGGTCGGGTGGGTCGTGAGTGGTAAATGCCGTTAGAACGACACTTGCCACTCACGACCACCTCGACCCGCCGCTCACGCGAGTCACGCCTCTTATCTCACCGGAAGAACTTCGTCAGCAGTTCGGCGCCCAGCGTGTCGTCCATCAGGTGCCCGGCGGTGTCCATCGTGACGTACTCGCCCCGAGGGATCCCGTCGGCGACGGCCTGGCACATGTCCTTCATCCACTGTGGACTCTTGTTCCCGCCGAGCACGAGACTCGGCACCGTGATGGCGCCCAGCTCCTCGACGGGGACGCGGTCCGCGTCGTCGGACAGGATCGAGTCGTACGGCATGGAATGCGCCATCGCCTCGAACGCCGGCCAGATCGGATGCGTCGAGAAGAACTCGATCTCGTCCTCGGTGAAGAGCGCGTCCCACTTCAGGAACAGTGAGACAGCCTCCTTGATCTTGTCCTGCTCCAGCAGTTCCATGAGCTGCTCGGTGTAGCCAGGCGGGACTTTCGGGCCGCTGTACGGAGGTTCGTACATGGCCAGTTTGAGCATCGGGACGCCGCGCGCGGCCGCCGGGACGGCGATCATCGAGCCGGTGCAGTTCGCGAAGACGTGGGCGGTGCCGCCCGCGGCCTCGATCACCGCGGCCAGGTCCTCGATCTCACGGTCCACTGTGTACGGTCCGACCCGTTTGTCGTCGCTGTCGCCCCGGGCACGGCGGTCGTAGTTGTACACCGTGAAGTTCTCGGACAGGCCTTCGGCGAGTTCGGCGTGCATCGCCTTCTCGTTCAGGCCGCCGCCGATGATGATCACCGGCGGACCGGTGCCCGACTTCTCGTAGGCGATGGTGGTGCCGTCGGCGGACGTCACCTTCTCGATCGGGAGGTCGCGGTTGCCGTAGTCGAGGTTCTCGATGTTGGCGTCAGTCACTGGTGCCCCTCGCGCGCAAGGCCTGCTTGAACTTCCGGAGGTCGTCGAGGAAGAGGTCCGGCGCTTCCAGGCCGGGGAAGTGCCCGCCCCGGTCGAGCCGCCGCCACTGCACGATGTCGGAGAACGCCCGCTCCGCGTAGGTGCGGATCGGCTCCATGATGTCGTACTTGTAGGCGGCCACCCCGATCGGCGTCGAGATCGGCGGCAGGGGAGCGACGAACGTCTTGTACTCCTCGAACCTCGGATGCGCGACGGCCAGTTCGGGGTGCGGCGTCGCCGACGTCCGGGTGAAGGCCGCGTTGTCGCAGTAGAAGTGTGCCGCGTTGCCTGCCGAACCGGTGAGCCAGTACAGCGTCACGGTGGCGAGCAGGTCGTCGCGGTCGAAGACCTCTTCGGGCGAGTCGACGGCGCCCGACCAAGCGTGGAACTTCTCGATGTACCAAGCGAGTTGCCCGACCGGTGAGTCCGCCAGACTGTAGCTCAGCGTCTGCGGCCGGGTCGCGTGCTCGACCATGTACCCCGGCGCGGGGAGCATGTACGGGTCGAGCAGTTCGAGCTCTTCCTGGCTCAGGCCTTCGAGATCACTCGCGTCGGCGGGCTGGGTCACGAGGAAGTTCACGTGCGCGGCGAGCACGTTCTCCGGCTTCATCGCGGCGAGGATGATGGAGATGAACGAACCCCAGTCCGCGCCCTGCACGATGTATTTGTCATAGCCGATCTCGGCCATGAGCTTGCCCCAGATCTCCGACATCTTGGGCACCAGCCAGCCGTGCTGCGTCAGCGGCGTGGAGAAACCGAAGCCGGGCAACGTCGGGATGACGAGGTGGTAGGCGTCCTTCGGGTCGCCGCCGTGGGAGCGCGGGTCGGTCAGTGGCCCGATGAGGTCCAGGTACTCGATGATCGAGCTCGGCCAGCCGGTGGTCATCACCATCGGCGTCGCGTCCGGCTCGGGCGACCGCACGTGCAGGTAGTGGATGTTCGCCCCGTCGATGTTCGTGACGACCTGGGGGAACTGGTTGATCTTCGCTTCCGTCGCGCGCCAGTCGTACTCGGTACGCCAGTACTCGACGAGCTCCTTCAGGTAGGACTGCGGAACACCGCGGGTCCAGCCGACGTCGGGAGTCTCGGCGGGCCAGCGGGTGTCGTCGAGCCGTCTGCGCAGGTCGTCGATGGCTTCCTGCGGAATGTCCACTTTGAACGGTGTCATGACTTGGTCCTTAGCACGTCGGTGATGGCGGTGGAGATCTCCGCGGCCTGCTCCTGCTCCAGTACGAGCGGCGGGCCGACGACGAGGGTGGGCCCGTAGTCGCGGGCCAGGACGCGGTGCTTGCCGCGCAGGTCGTCGATGATGCCGACCATGCGGTCGAACGGCATCGGCTCGCCGGTGTTCGGGTCCGCGGTCAGTTCGATGCCGACCATCGCGCCGTGCACGCGGACGTCGTGCACGATCGGAAGGTTCCGGATGCCTTCGAGGCCCTCGGTGAACCAGCTCTCGATCTTCTTGGCCTGGCCGAGGATGTTCTCCCGCTCGATGATGTCGAGGTTCGTCAGCGCCAGCGCGCACGCGACCGGATGTCCCGAGTAGGTCAGCCCGTGGAAGAAGAACTTCTCGGGGTTGCCGACCATGACCTCGCCGATCTCGTCGCGCATGAGGACGGCGCCGAGCGGCGCGTAGCCGCTGGAGATCCCCTTGGCGGTGACGATGATGTCCGGGCTGTAGTGCGCCGAGGCGAACCAGTCGCCCGTGCGGCCGAACCCGGTGATGACCTCGTCGGCGATCAGCAGGATGCCATACTTGCTCAGGAGCGTGCGGATCCGCGGCCAGTAGTCCTCCGGCGGCACGATGACGCCGCCACCGCCCATCACCGGCTCGCCGATCATCGCGGCGATCTTCTCCGGCCCGACGCGGAGGATCTCGGTTTCCAGCTCCTGCAAAAGGAAGTCCGTCGGGTCCTGGCCGCCGAACATCTCCGGGTGGGACACCATCGGCGGGCTCACTTTGGTGACGTGCGGCATGGTCGGTCCGGCGCCGAAGTGCATGTCGTCCATGCCGCTGACCGAGCCGCCGGCGAGAGTCGTTCCGTGGTAACCGAACTGCCGTCCGATGATCCAGGTCCGCTCGGTGTCGCCGCGTTCGAAGTGGTACCGCCGCGCGATCTTGAGCGCCGCTTCCGTGCCGTCCGAACCGCCGCTGGTGAAGTGGATCTTGGTCATCCCCGCCGGCGCGAGCTCCGCGAGCCGGGCGCCGAGCCGGATAGCCGGTTCGTTCGAATATTCGCGCCACAGCGAGAAGTACTCCAGCTTCTCCGCCTGTGCCGCCGCGACCTCGGCCAGTTCGGCGCGCCCGTGGCCGACGGCGACCACCCAGTTACCGCCCGCCATACCGTCGATGAACGGGACGTCCGCGGCGTCCCAGACCACGGATCCCTTGCCGCGGACGAAGATGTTGCGTTCGGTCCGCGTCGGGTTCTGGTGCGGGTGGATGAGGTGCTTGCGGTCCAGGGCCTGGAGCGCGGCCGCGTACTCCGCGCTCCCTTGCCCCTCGCTGGCGATGGTCATTTCGGCGTTCCCTCCGCGGATTCCGGCAGCAGACACGAACCACGCTAGGGGAGACGGGCAAAGCGGCCTTCTCGCCGATTGCCGCAGGATTCAGGAATTCTTGCCGCAACCGAGGAGAAACCGGTCCCCCGTCGATCTTGCTAAATTCCCGTTATGGTCGATTTTGTCGTGGTTGGTGCCGGTGCGTCCGGTTGCGTCCTCGCTAACCGGTTGAGCGCGGACCCCTCCGTCTCCGTCGTGCTTGTCGAAGCCGGGCCGTCCGACGATCATCCGAACTTCGTCGTCCCCGTCGCCGGTGGGAAATTCTTCAAGACCCGGTACGACTGGGACTTCGACACCCACCAGGAGCCGTACTGCGAAGGGCGGCGGGTCTACCTCCCGCAGGCGCGTGTGGTCGGTGGCGGGAGTTCGGTGAACGGCGGTGCCTACGTCCGCGGCAACCGCGCCGACTTCGACGAGTGGGATCAGCCGGGCTGGGATTTCGCCGGGATACTCCCGTATTTCCGCCGCTCGGAAGACAACGAACGCGGTGAGGACGAGTTCCACGGCGTCGGCGGTCCGCTGCGCGTCAGTGACGGGCGGACGGGGAACCCCAGTTCCGCGGCGTTCACCGCGGCCGCGCTCGAAGCGGGCTACCACCACAACGCCGACTTCAACGGTGTCACGCAGGAAGGGTTCGGCGCGTTCCAGGTCACGCAGCGGGACGGCCGCCGGGCCAGTACCGCGTCGGAGTTCCTGCGGCCCGTGCTGGACAGGCCGAACCTCACCGTCGAGACCGACCTCGAGGTGCACCGGGTGCTCGTCGAGAACGGCCGCGCGGTCGGGATCGTCGGCAACCGGCTCGACGAGATCGTCGAGATCCGCGCCGAACGCGAGGTCGTCATCAGCGCCGGCACCTACAACTCGCCGAAGATCCTGATGCACTCCGGGATCGGGCCCGCCGACCACCTCCGCGCGTTCGGCATCGACGTCGTCCTCGACCTGCCCGACGTCGGGCAGCAGCTTCAGGATCATCCGCATGTCTGGCTGAGCTTCGGTCACGACAAGCCGGTGAGCCTCCTCGCCGCCGGGGACCCCGAACACGCTCAGGCGTACGAGCGCGACGCGAGAGGCTTCCTCACCTCGGGCGGCCCGGAGACCGGCGGTTTCGTGACGACCACCGGCGACGCCCCCGACCTGCAGTTCATCTGCATGCCGCTGATGATCTCCGACGGCTTCCTCTCGCCACCGTCCCGGCACGCGCTTTCGTTCGGGGCCTCGGTGGCGAAGCCGCGCACGCGCGGGAACGTGACACTGTTCAGTTCGGAACCGACGGCCAAGCCGAAGATCGTCCAGAACTACCTCGCCGACCCGGCCGATCTCGCGATGGCGATCGAGGGAGTGCGGATCAGCCTGGAACTGTCCCGGCAGGTCGCGCTCAAGCCGTACACGCTCGACGCCATCGCCGCTCCCGCCTCCGACACGGTCGCGGAGCTGGCCGCTTTCACCCGGCGGAACGTGCTCACCGGCCACCATCCGGTGGGGACCTGTGGAATGGGCAGGGTCGTGGATGCGCAATTGCGGGTTCGTGGAATAGAATCACTCCGTGTCGTGGACGCTTCCGTCATGCCGACGATCGTGCGGGGCAATACCAACGCCCCGGTCATCGCCATCGCCGAGAAGGCCGCGGACTTGATTCTCCACCCGGGCTCATGAACTACGACCAGGAAGATCTGAGAGTATGGCTGAGAAGACTGCACCGCACGCGATCGACGTGACTTTCACGGCCGAAGTCATTCCCGACGGAAACAGTGGCTGGCCGTGTGTGAACATGCCGGACTCGGCCGAGTTCTTCGGCACCGGCAAGGCCGTCAAGGTCAGCGGCACCGTCGACGGTCACGACTACGAGGCGAGCATGCTCCCGATCGGCGGCGGCGTGCACATGATGCCGCTGCGCAAGCCGTTCCGGAAGGTCATCCAGAAGGAGATCGGCGACAAGGTCACCGTGCACCTGACCAAGCGGATCTCCTAGCAGCACAACGAAAGGGCCGGATCGGGGATTCCCCGGTCCGGCCCTTTCGCGTGGGGCTATTCGCCGCCGGTCCAGATCGGCCGCAGTTCGACGCTCTGTCCGGGAGCGGCGAACTCCTCGGCGATCTCGTCGGCGCGGGCCTGGTCCTTGGCCTCGATCAGGAAGAAGCCGGCGAGGTGGTCCTTCGTCGACGAATACGGTCCGTCGCTCTTCTTCTTCGAGCCGTCCGAAGCGACCTCGTAAAGGCTCGCCTTGGCCGGGTCGCCGAGCGCTTCCCCGCCGACCAGCTCACCGTTTTCGTGCAAACGGCCGAGCAACGCCTCGAATGCCTCGAAGTGCTTCTTGCGCTCGTCCGCGGGAAGGCCGGAGAACTCCGGGGTGAATTCCTCCACGGGGTGTCCCCACGGCTCGGGGTGCGAGTAGAGGAGGACCATGTACTTCATTCTTTTCTCCTTCTTACTTCCGCTTGTAGGCTGCCATCGTGGCGGAGCCGAATCCGGCGATCAGCACGATACTGGCGACGAGCACCCAAATGATCTCGCCGACGTTCGGGCTGCCGCTCATCAGGCCTCGCATCGCGGTGACCAGATGGGTGATGGGGTTCCAGCTGACCGCGGCTTCGAGCCAGCCGGGCATCGTCGACGGCTGCACGAACACGTTGGACAGGAAGGTCAACGGGAACAACGCCACCATGCTCACGCTCATCACGGTCTTCTCCGACCGCATGGACAGGCCGAGGAAGGTCCAGATCCAGGAAAGCGAGAACGAGAACACCAGCAGCAGGGCCACCGCGCCGACCGTACCGGCGATGCTGCCCAGGTTGTAGCCCATGATGAGGCCGACGCCGATGATGACGACGCAGCCGATGAGGTAGCGCAGGAAGTCGCCGAGCAGGTAGCCGACGATCGTGGCGGGGCGCCAGATCGGCAGCGTCCGGAACCGGTCGAAGACACCCTTGGCGATGTCGCTGTTCACCGCGACACCGGTGTACATCGTGATCATCACGACGGTGATCGCGAGGATGCCCGGGAGCAGGTAGTCCAGGTACGCCTCGGTCGAACCGCCGATGGCGCCACCGAAGAGGTACGTGAACATCACGGTCATGATGATCGGGAAGCCCGTGACGTCGAACAGTTGCTCGGGCAGGTGCTTGATCTTCAGCGCGGCCCGCCAGCCGAAGGTCAGCGAGGCGGAGAGCGCGCTGGGACGCTTGGGCCGGTCGACCGACGCGAGTACCGCGTCGAGCGCGTCGACGTCGGCGGGCCGGGTCTCCTCGGCCGCCTCGGTCGTTTCGGTCGGCTTGATGGTGGAAGTCATCGGTTCGCCCCCTCCTTGGCGGCGTTCTCCGGCGTCGCGGGCCGGTCGGTGAGCGCGAGGAACACCTCGTCGAGGCTCGGCTGCCCGAGCGAGAACTCGTCGACGACGATGTCCCGCAGCGAAAGTTCGTGCAGTGCCTTGGAAGCCCACTCGGCCATGCCGGCGTCGCCTTCCACACCCGGGATACGGGCGCTGACCAAGACCTCGTCGTGCTCCGAAAGCGTGGGCTGCTCCAGGAAACGGGCGAGCACGTTCTGCGCGTCCGTCCGCTGGTTTGAGTGCCGCAGGCGCAGGTGGATCGCACCGACGCCGATCGACGCCTTCAGCTGGCCGGGCGTGCCCTCGGCGATGACCTTGCCGTGGTCGACGACCGCGATGCGGCTGGCGAGCTGGTCGGCCTCGTCGAGGTACTGGGTGGTCAGCAGCACCGTGGTGCCGCGTTTGACGACAGCGCGCACGATGTCCCACACCTGGTTGCGGCTGCGCGGGTCGAGGCCGGTGGTCGGCTCGTCGAGGAAGAGCAGATCCGGGGTGTTCACGATGCTGGCGGCGATGTCGAGCCGCCGCCGCATACCGCCGGAGTAGTTCTTCACCTGACGCCCGGCCGCCTCGGTCAGCCCGAAGGCGTTGAGGAGCTGCTCGGTGCGCGCCTTCGAGGCGGCCTTGCCGTGGCCGAGCAGACGGCACAGCAGGATCAGGTTTTCGGTGCCTGTCAGGTCGTCGTCCACCGAGGCGTACTGACCCGTGAGGCTCACTCGTGCACGGACGGCGTCCGCCTCGCGCACGACGTCGTGACCGAAGACCTTGGCCTGTCCTCCGTCGGGACGCAGCAACGTCGCCAGCACCTTCACGGACGTGGTCTTTCCCGCCCCGTTGGGGCCGAGAACGCCATACACCGTCCCCGCGGGAACTGTGAGGTCGAGCCCGTCGAGTGCTCGTTTGTCGCCGTAGATCTTGGTCAACCCGGACGCTTCGATCGCGGGATCCCCGTCGCGGTCCTTTGTCATGATCGAACCCTTCTGGTTCTGTTTACCTTCCATTCTGGCGACGGCGGATCACCACGAACAGTGATCAGGCCACGACCGCGATGTGAAGAGTTCATGGTCGCCGATCACGGGCGTGAATGCTTCTCCCGTCGTGCTCTCCCCCGCATCACCCGCAGCCGAGGAGATGTCCCGCTGACGGTGCGGCAGAGAATCGGGGCATTGCCTGACTGCGCTTTAGGGAGGACGAAAATGACCTGGTACTCCGACGATGGCCTGTGGTCGGGATTCTCCGAGTTGATGTGGCCGCAGTACCTGACCGTCGAGGCCGACGAACTCGTGCGGGAGTCGCCTTTGCTGGCCTTCCCGTCGGGATCCCGGGTGCTCGACCTGTGCTGCGGGCCGGGCCGGTTCGTCGTTCCGCTCGCCCGCAAGGGTTACCAGGTGACCGGCGTCGACCTCAACGCCCCCGTTCTGGACCGCGCCAAGCAGGCCGCCGCCGACGCCGGTGTCCCGGCGGAACTCGTCCAGGGTGACATGCTCGAATTCGTGCGTCCCGGCGGTTTCGACGTCGTGCTGAACATGTACACGTCGTTCGGCTACTTCGACGAAGCCGAAAAGAACTTCCAGGTGCTGCGCAACGCGCACACGAGCCTGGCGCCGGGCGGCAAGCTCCTGCTGGAGGTGTACGGCAAGGAGATCGTCGCCAAGAACATCGGCCGTACGCACGCTTTCCCGCAGCCCGAAGGCATCGCGTACATGCGCCACAGTGTCCTCGAGGACTGGACCAAGCTGCGTACCGACTGGACACTGGTCGACGGCGACGTCGCGCGTTCGGCGCACATCCAGTCGTTCATCTACAGCGCGGCCGAACTGCGCCGCCTGTTCGAGGACGCCGGCTTCACCGACATCGAGGCCTACGGCGGTTTCGACGGCGCGCCCTACGACAAGCGTGCCAAGCGGCTCATCGTCCAGGGCGTCAAAGCCTGACCCCTTTCCGCGTGAAGGCCCCCTTACCTCGGCCACGGTTTCAAATGACCAGCCGAGGGAAGGGGGCCTTCCCGCGCTATACGTGCGCTGGAGTGTCCACAAGGGATGCGAGGAGTTCGCGGACCCGGCGGTCCATGTCGTCGCGCAGCGGCCGGATCCCGGTGATCCCCTCGTGTTCCGGGTTGGGCACGATCCACTCGACGTACCGCGTTCCGTCGGCGACCGGATAGGTCGTGCAGCCCATGGTGATCACGATGTCGGCGGCGTCCACGTCCTCGTAGGTGACCTGACTCGGCACCTCGCCCGAGATGTCGACGTCCCATTCCGACAACGCCCCCGCCACCAGCGGGTTGATCTTCTCCGCTGGATCACACCCCGCGGACCGCACGGTCACCCGGCCGAAACCGTGGTGTTTCAGCAACGCGGCGGCCATTTGCGACCGGCTCGCGTTGTGCACGCACACGAAGAGGATATCCGTCATCGCCCGCCCATTCTGTCCGTATCGGTGACTCGCTACCGAGGCTACCCGTGAATTCCTCATCGGAACCGCATGAGAATCAGAGTGGCAATCGGGGAGAAGTTCATCGAAGGCGTCCCATTCGCAGCATGGGAGAAGAGGCCGGTGCCCGCGCGCTGCCACACTTTCCCGGTCCGCGAGAAAACCACGCTGGGGGTTGCGATGACCGAGATTCGGGTGTGCGGCGCCGTCATGGCGCACCCCCGGCGCCGGGAAGAGGCGGAAGCGCTCGCCCGGCTCGATCCCGCCGGTGCGACGAAAGTGGTGCTGGATCCCGAACCGGACGGTCCGCCGACGGCCGCGCGAACCACGAAACGGGCCTGGAGCAGTGTTCCCGCCGACGCCACGCATTTCCTTGTCCTGCAGGACGACGTCCAACTCGCCGACGGCTTCTTCGAGCACGCGCGGAAAGCGGCGGAGCGGCTGCCTGGCGACGCGATCGCCTTCTACGCCAACTGGAACTCCCGCAACGGCGCGGCCGTGCGAATGGCCGCGGCCGCGGGTGCGGATTGGGCGACCGCGGTCAACGAATACGCGCCCTGTCTCGCGCTGATGCTGCCCGCCGAGATCGCTCGCGGTTACGCCGGATACGCGGTCCGCAACGGTGACGGCTGGCCGTGTGACGTGCTGATGTTCCGCTATCTCAAAGCGCTGGAAGTGCCGATCCGCATCGCCGTTCCGAACATCGTCGAGCATTCCGGACTGCCCAGTGTCGCCGGAAACGAAGCGCACGGTCTGCGGCGTTCCGCGTGTTTCTCCGACGTCGCTCCCGCGTCGGTGGGCGGTGTCCTCGCCGAGCACGAAGTGATCCCTTTCCACAAACACCTGACTTCCGAATGCGCGGTGCGCGGCGACGGGTACTGGGAGTATCTCGGAACGGAACGGCTCCTGCGGCGATCGGGGATTTCGCCGCAGGAGTGCCGGGCCGAATTCGAGCGGGCCTCGGATCGGTCCGAGGCCGCGTGGCAGACCTGGCTGACCGCGTTCACCATGGGTCTGTCCACTGTGGAGCACAGCAGTGCGGCGCTGGACCAGGCGCTCGCGACCATCGGCCCCGGTGGTCTCTGCGATCAGCTTCTCGCTTCCGAAATCGAGGCGATCACGCGTTCGCACCACGATGTGGCCGTGCACGCCTTCGCCGCCGGACGTGACCGGGCTTCCCGTCCTCGCCGGCCACGTCGGGGAGGCGGGATCCAGGTCGCGATCACCGGCCCCGGCGGCACCCTCACCGAACATCTCGCGAGCCTTCTGGCCGAACTCGGCCACGAGATCGTCGACAGCGCAAGGGCTTCCGGCGAGACACGGCTGGTGCACCTCGGCGACCCGACGGATCCCGGCGACGTCTTCTGCGCGATCGTCGACACCGGGCCCCGCGAGCACGTCCTGCGGTTCGCGACACCGATCGGCCCGCACACCCCGACGGATTCCCTGGTGGCACAGTGGATCGAATTCGCCTGGACCCGCCGGGCACTGCCTGTCGACCCCGACCGCGTCCACCAGTTCACCGACGTGCGAGACATGGCGAGCGCTATCGACGCGGTGCTGACCGGAGGGCCGGTCGCGCCGGTGTACGACATCGCGACGGCCACGCTCACCGGGAACGAACTGGCGAAGGTCGTCTGCGCGTCGGTCCGTTCCGTACCGACGGAGTACGTCACCTCACCGACGGAGACACCCGTGATGAAGCTCGGCCTGGCCGCGGCGGAACTCGGCTGGACGGCCACGATCCCGGCCGACGAAGCCGTCCGCGCCTTCGGGAAATGGCTCGCCTACGACACGGACCGCGTCCGATGAGGATCCTCGTGGCTGGCCCCGTGCCCGAAGCCAGCGACTACGGCAACGGCGTCACCGCGCGCCGCTGGGCGCGTCTGCTGCGCGATCTCGGCCACGAGGTCCGCGTCGTGCAGGACTACGACGGCGGGCACCACGACCTGCTGATCGCGTTGCACGCCCGCAAAAGCGAGGCCGCGATCCGCGCTTTCACCGAGGCGTGCCCGGACGCGCCCATCGTGATCGCGCTGACCGGCACGGATCTCTACCCGGACCTGGTCACCGCGGGCGTCGACCTCAGCCTGCTCGAACGCGCCGCGCGGATCGTCGTCCTGCAATCCCAAGGAGTTCTGCAGGTCCCGCCCGGCCTGCGGAGCCGCACCAGGGTGATCACCCAGTCGATGCCGCCGATCTCGGGCGAGGCGCCCGCCGGGGACCGGTTCGAGATCGCGTTCCTCGCCCATGCCAGGCCGGTCAAGGATCCGCTGCGGCTGAGCGAGGCGGTACGGCTTTTGCCACCGTCGTCGCGGATCGCCGTGACGCACGTCGGCGGCGTGCGCGAGGACGACATCGGCGACAGGCTGCGCGCGGAGAACCCGCGCTACACCTGGCTCGGCCCGTTACCGCGGCCGAAAGCGCTCGCCGTCCTCGCCCGCAGCCGTCTGCTCGTGCTCACCTCATTGCACGAGGGCGGCGCGAACGTGGTCACCGAAGCGCTCGCCGCCGGGGTGCCGATCGTCTCCACCCGCATCCCGGGTTCGGTCGGGCTGCTCGGCGAGGACTACGCCGGCTATTTCCCCGTCGGCGACACAGCCGCGCTCGCCGCCGTGCTCGACGCAGTCGAACACGACCGGAACGGGCTCTATCAGCAGTTGCGGCGGCAATGCGCCGCGCGCCGCGCTTCGGCCGATCCGGAGCGCGAAACCGAGGCATGGGAACGACTGCTCGCCGAAGCGGTCCCAGCGAACGCCGGATACGAGGGAGTGCGATGAAACTCAGGAAGAGCGTTCCGAAGGTCGGGGGCGGCGGGGTACACCGGGAGTTCACCGCCGAACAGACCTACGCGCGGATCGAGCCGCACCTGCGGCGCGCCGGGGTGACCCGGGTCGCGGAGATCACCTGGCTCGACCGGGTCGGCATCCCGGTCTACAACGCCATCGCGCCGCGCTCCAACGACATCATCTCGGTCTACAACGGCAAAGGCCTGACGAACACCGACGCCAGGACGTCCGCCGCGATGGAGGCTATCGAGCGGTTCTCGGCCGCGCTGCCGGTACGGCCGCAGGTCATCGCGTCCTACGAGGAACTGGTCGCCGAAGGCCGCACGGTGCTGGACCCGCGCGAGAACAACGCGGAGCTTTCCGCGCACTACCGCGACGATCTCCCGATCTCGTGGGTCGAGGCGTACGACCTGATGAACGAGGAATCGATCCTCATCCCGCAGGCCTCCGCCGTTTACGGGCTGAAGTTCCACGAACCTCCTTGCTACAAGGTGCTTTCCACGAACGGCCTGGCGTCCGGCAACAGCCTCGAAGAGTCCATCTGCCACGCGCTCACCGAACTGATCGAGCGCGATTCGATGACCAACGCCGAACTCGTGAGCAGCCAGCTCGCGCAGGTGCTGGAAAAGGGCATCTTCGTCGAGCCGCAGCCCGAGCACGTCACGTCGTACCTCCGGGAACTGCATCCGCACGTGGACCTGGAAACGCTGCCGCCGCTGGCGAAGTCCCTTGTGGGCAAGTTCCACGACGCCGGGCTGAAGATGCGGATCGTGCACATCACCTCGGATCTGGAGATCCCGAGCTTCCTCGCCGCGACCTCCGAGGACCTCGGCCCGACGACTTCGCAGGGCCACGGCGGGTTCGGCACGCATCCCGACGCGACCGTCGCGCTCATCCGCGCCATCACCGAATGCGCGCAGGGCCGCGCTGTCGACATCCAGGCGATGCGCGAGGACATCCGGCTCCCGACCGAGAACGTGTCCAAGTACCAGAACCACGTCCAGCGTTCGGCGACGATCGACAAGGGCGCGTGGGCCTGGCAGCCGATGCGCAAACAGATCGCGTTCGACGAGATCCCGTCGTGGACCACCGACGACGTGATGACCGACATCAAGCTGATCCTGGACCGGATCCGGGCGGCGGGCATCGACCGCGCGCTCGTCGTCGACCTGTCGCCGCCGGGGATCCCGGTCAACGTCGTGCGGGTGATCGTGCCGCGGCTCGAATCGTGGGCCGTCGACCACTGCAAGATCGGCCCGCGCGGCGCGTCGGTCTGGAACAACACGCTGCTGGAACTCTCGGACCGCATCCGGGCCGCCGAACTTTCCAAGCCCGCTTAGGAGATCGTCATGCGCGCAGTGGTTTTCATCGGCCCGAGCATCGATCTGGAGTCGGCCTCGGCCGAACTCGACGTCGAGTTCCTGCCGCCGGTCAAACGAGGCGACCTCGCCGAACTGCTGGCCCGTCCGGAGCCGCCGGAGGCCATCGGCATCGTGGACGGCCGCTTCCTGCAGAGCCTGTGCATCTCGCCGAAGGAGGTCCTGGAGGCGATGGACCGCGGTGTCACGATGTTCGGTTCGTCGAGCATGGGCGCCCTGCGGGCGGCGGAGTGTTCGCCGTTCGGCATGGTCGGCGTCGGCAAGATCTACGAGGAGTACTTCTCCGGGCGGATCGACGCCGACGACGAGGTCGCCGTCACCTACGACGAGGAGAACCTCTCGGCGCTTTCGGAGCCGATGGTGAACATGCGGTTCGCGATCGCCGCCGGCATCGAGCAAGGCGCGTTCGCCCCGGAGACGGGGGAGCGGTTCCTCGAAATCGCCAAGGAGCTGTACTTCCCGCAACGCGTCAACCGGACCGTGCTCATGCTGCTGCGCCGGGAGCTCCCGGCGGACGAGCACGCCAGGATCTCCGCGTTCTTCGCCGCCGGGGCCCCCGACACGAAACGCGAGGACGCCCTGCTGCTCCTCGCGGCGATGCGAGACCACCTGGACCCGCAGATCAAATCCGTCGACGACCGAGGTGCGCTGTGAACATCGACCCGTCGCTTGCCCCGCTGTCCGGATTCAGCCCCGAGCAGCTCGAACGCTTCCTGGAGGCCGTGCGGACGTCGTCCGAAGGCGTCCAGGGCACGCTGGAGTCCCTGACCATGACGATCATGACGTCCATCGAGTGACCCGAGGCGATCAGGAATCGAGAAGCGTCGAGGGCCGGTCTCACCTAGCGTAATCGGCATGGACATCGCCATTCACGGGAGCTTCCTCCCGCAGACCGACCCCGAAGCCGCCATCGCGTTCTACCGCGACCTCCTGGGCTTCGAGGTGCGCAACGACGTCGGTTACGAGGGGATGCGCTGGATCACCGTCGGCCCGCCGGGGCAGCCCGTTTCGATCGTGCTGCACCCGCCGGCCGTCGATCCCGGCATCACCGAGGACGAACGGCGGGTCATCGGCGAGATGATGGCCAAGGGCACCTACGCGGGCATCCTGTTCTCCTCCGACGACCTCGACGGCCTCTTCAAGCACCTGCAGGAGGGGAACGCCGAGATCATCCAGGAGCCGACCGACCAGCCATACGGCCTGCGTGACGGCGCCGTCCGCGACCCGTCCGGGAACCTGATCCGTATCCAGCAGCGCGTCTGAGGTCACCGGGTGCGGGCGCGGACGTGGACCCGTTCGCCCCGTTTGTCGAAGAGGCTGAGCACCTCGACCCGCCCGCGGCCGTTGGCGCCGAACCAATGCGGCGTCCGGCAGTCGAACTCGGCCGCTTCGCCAGGGCCGAGGACGACGTCCTGGTCGCCGAGCACGAGCCGGAGCCTGCCCCGCAGCACGTAAAGCCACTCGCGCCCGGTGTGCGTGCGCGGGCGGGGTTCGTCGTCACCCGCCGGAATCGTCATCTTGTAGGCGCGGGGCCCGTCCTCGTGCCGGGTGAGCGGGATGAGGACCCGGCCGTCCTCGGGCGGTTCGAGCACTCTCGGTGACGAGACGATCTCGTCGACGCGCACGCCCAGCGCGGCGATGACCGGCAGCACCAGTTCGAGGCTCGGCTTGCGCTGCCCGGATTCGAGCCGGGACAGGGTGCTGGTGGAGATGCCGGTGGCGCGGCTGAGCTCCACCAGCGTCGTGCCCTTCTTCTCCCGGGCGCGGCGCAGCCGGGGCGCGATCAGCTCGATCGCCGCGGTGACGGTGGGTTGGCTCTCCATGTCGCCAGCACAGCAGCTCGTCCCGATTCTGGCAAAGTTCTTTGCCGAAACAGCCAGAACCCGCCGACGCTGGCACCATGATCGAAACCAAACGGCTCCCCGCCGGGGTCTACCTCCTCGCCTTCAGCCTGTTCGCGATGGGGAGCGCCGAGTTCCTGATGGCCGGGGTCCTGCCCGCGGCCGCCGACAGCCTCGGCGTCCCCCTGTCGTCCGCGGGCGCGCTCATCACCGCGTTCGCCCTCGGCGTCGTCCTGGGCGGCCCGCCGTTCGCCGTGCTCAGCCTGAAGTGGCCCCGGCGGACGGCGCTGATGGCCACGCAAGCCGTCTTCGCCGCCGCAATCGCGACAGGCCTGCTCGCCGACGACTACTGGATCCTGATGGTCACCAGGTTCGTCGCCGGTCTCGCCTACGCCGGCTTCTTCGCCGTCGCCTCCGTGACCGCGATCAGCCTGGTGACCCCCGACCGCAACGCCCGCGCCTCCGGCGTCGTCGTCGCCGGGCTCAGCGTCGCCATGGTGGCCGGGGGACCGGCGGGCACGCTGCTCAGCGGTTTCACGGACTGGACCGGCGGCTTCTGGGGCGTCGTGGCGCTCACCGTCCTGGGCGTGGTCGCCTGCGCCGTCGGCCTGCCCGCCACCACGTCCGCCGCCCCGAGCCTCACGGGTGAGCTGCGCGCGATGCGTTCTTGGCGCCTGTGGGGCGTCTACGCGATCACGATCCTGAGTACCGCCGCGTACATGGTGTCCTTCAACTACCTGTCGGCGATGCTGGCGGACGTCCTTCCCGCCGTTTGGATCCCCGCCGTCCTCGCCCTGTTCGGGATCGGCGCCTTCGCCGGCCTGTCCGTCGGCGGCCGGATCTCCGACCGGCGCCCGCATCACGCGCTGCTCGGCGGCGCCCTCGGCATCGCGGTGTTCTCCGCGCTACTCGCCCTCTTCGCGGACACTGTGTGGGCCGTCGTGCCGCTGGTGTTCCTGCTGGGCGTCGCGGCCTTCGTGCTCAACCCGGCGCTCTACGGGCGGGTGTTCACCCTCGCCGCCTCCGCCCCGACCCTCGCCGGCGCGACCACGGTCTCGGCCTTCCAACTGGGCATCAGCCTCACTCCGGCCTTCGCCGCCGGGGCGCTGAACCTGGGCGCTTCGCTGACCGCCATCCCCTGGATCGGCGTGGCCCTGGCGCTGATCGCGGTCCCGCTTGTGCTCATTTGCTAGCATGCGAGCATGACTCAGGTCGAGAAACGGCAATTCAACGTCTATCTGCCGCCCGACCTCATCAAGCGGGTGAAGCACGCGTCCGTCGACGCCGACGAGTCGCTCTCGTCGTTCGTCGAACGGGTGCTGGAGGACTACCTGCGGACCAGTGAGGAACGAGAACGATGAAGGTCATGCCGATCCGCTACAGCTCCGATGTCGCGGCGATGACACGGTTCTACGAGGCGCTTGGCCTGCGCGTCGGTTCGGTCTCGCGCCCCGGCGGCTGGGTCGAACTGCCCGCCGACGGCGGGACGCTGGCCATCCACCAGTCGTCCGGCGAGGACGTGGGCCGCTGCGAACTGGCCTTCGAAGTCGAAGAACCGCTGGAGAACGTCGCGGAACGCCTGCGAGCGGCCGGATTCGAGCCGGGCCCGCCGATGGACGAGGGCTTCGGACACTCGATGCGCGTCCAGGATCCCGACGGCGTCTGGGTGCAGCTCAACCTGTACGACCGAGACCTCTACACGTGACCGGAGTCCGGCTGGCGGTCGGCATCGTCGCGCTCGAGTTCGCGGCCGCCGTGACCGGTTTCGTCGCCTCCACCCTGCTGCCCGTCGTCGCTGCCGATCTCGGCGCGAGGAGCAGTCTCAGTCTCCTGATCGCGGGCTCGTCACTGGGCCTGTTCGTCGCGCTTCCCCTGGCGAGCCGGGTTCTCGCCCGCCTGGGCCCACGCGGCACTCTGGCCGCCGGGATGATCGCCTACCTAGGCGGGCTGTTCCTGGCCGCGATGGCGCGGACGGCGTGGATGTTCGCCCTCGGCCAGTTCTCCGCCGGGCTCGCCAGCGGTCTCCTGGCGGTTTTCGGGATCAGCTCGGCGATCCGGCACCTCGACGACAGGCTGCGGATCCGCGTCGTCGCCGCGTCCTCGGCGATGTGGATCCTGCCCGCCCTGGTCGGCCCGGCCGCGACCCTCGGCCTGGAACATCTCGTCGGTTGGCGGTGGACTCTGCTGCTGCCGGTACCGTTCGTCCTTTTAGGACGATTTCTGGTCGTGCGCGCCGCCCGCGGCTCGGGTTCCCTTGAGACACCGCGTCCGCTGCTGCGGACTTTGACGGTGCCGCTCGGAGCGGCGTGTGTCGTGTTCAGCAACGGTCTATGGCCCCTCGCGCTCGCCGGGGCGGCGATCACCGTCTTCGGCATGATCGCGATCCTGCCCGCCGGAACCGCGCGCCTCCGGCCGGGAACACCCGCCGCGCTCGGCGCGATGGTGCTGTTCGCGATCGGCTATTTCGGCGCGGACAGCCTGATCACCGTGCTCCTCACGAGCGGATACCAGGTGAGTCTCGGCCAAGCCGGGATCGTCCTGAGCGCCGCACCCCTGGGATGGGCGGTGACCAGCCTCGTCGCGGCTCGATTCACCACGCCACGCCTTCCCACCGCGGGCTTGACTCTGACTGCCCTCGGCACCGCCGCCGTCGCTTTCGGTGGCTCGTTCCCGGTGGCCCTCGCCGCCTGGACCGTCGCCGGAATCGGCGTCGGACTCGCTTATCCGGGCCTGTACATCAGGGCCACCACCGCGGACGGCTTCACCGCCGCGGAACTGGCGACCGCCGTCATCACCGCGGAATGCGTCGGGCAACTGCTCGGCCGGGCCGTCGGTGGCGCCCTTGGCTCCTCCGGCACCGGCCTACTCACCTCGTATGCGCTTTTCGCGGCCGCCTTGACGGCGGCCGCGATCGCCGCCCGGCCCGCCGGTTCGAGGTAGCGGAATTCGCAGTTGGCAACCTTGTCTTGTCCTGAGATCGTGGTTTTAGCAGAGGCTTCTTGTAGAAGCGCTTTGTCGAGGAAAAACAGGCGCTCTGGTAAAAGTTCGCAAACGGCCTAGTGTTCGCGCACTTTAGTGTCGATGTCTTTGCCTGCTGGTTGCTTCCGGCGTGATGCCTCTGCAAGGGTCGTCAGGCCGGTTCGGCTGATGAATTCGATCATGGGTGACGGTCGTCTGATACGAGAACGCGGGGAGAGGCGTATGCGGATCGTAGCGGTCATGAACTACAAAGGTGGCGTGGGGAAGACGACCGTCACGGCCAATCTAGGCGCGGTCGCCGCTAGTCGCGGTCTGCGGGTGTTGCTGATCGATCTCGACCCGCAGACCAATCTGACGTTTTCGTTCTTCTCGGTCGACGATTGGCAAGAGAACCTGAAAGACGATCGCACGATCAAGCAATGGTACGAAAGTGAGGTTCCAGGTCGAGACGTCCCGTTGGCGGACTTGATCGTCAATCCCGAGCGGGCGAACAAGGCACTCTTGAACACGGGTGGGCGGCTCGATCTCATTTCTTCGCACCTGGGTCTCATCGACAACGACCTCGAACTCGCCGCGCGGCTGGGCGGGACGACCACTCTCGACGGCTCGAAGCGCAAGTTCCTGGATCTGCACAATTGCTTGCGGGGTGCGCTGGAGGACCAGCGCTTCGCCGAATACGACCTGGTGCTCATCGACTGCGCTCCGAATTTCGGCCTCGTCACCAAGACGGCGATCGTCGCCAGCGAGAAGATCCTGGTCCCCGCGAAGGCGGATTATCTGTCCACGCTGGGATTGGACTATCTTGGCAGAAACTGTTCCATACTGGTTCAGCAGTTCAACGACTACGTCAACCACAAACCTGGTGCAGGTGGATACCGGCCTATCCACCCCGGCTTCCTCGGTGTCGTCTTCACCATGGTGCACATCTACTCGCAGCAGGTGGTGAGCGCCCAGCACAAATACATCGAAGAGGTCCGCCTCAATTCCCAGGTCCCGGTCTTGGGCAGCAAGATCCGCAACAGCCCGAGCCACTTCGGCGATACCGGGGGGAGTGGTGTGCCGGCGATGCTGGCCGCTACCGGCCGAGACATTGTCGTGAGCGAGTTCGACGAGCTGGTGGACGAAGTTCTGGAGGCGCTCGCCTTGCAAGGTGATCGGAAGTGAAGGAATTGAAGGCTTTTGTCGCCTTGCAGGCTCGCTTGTACGAGTTCCTCGAGCAGCAAGACGCGAAGACTCTCCAGGCGATCCTTGACGGAAAAGCTCACTTGGTCGTAGTACAGGCCGAGGGCACACCGGCTCCTACCGCATCCTCTGAGAGGCTGTCGGTGGTGCGAGAGCTCTTGAAGCGGACTTCGGGTCAGTCTTGGGTGTCCTTCACAAGGTCGCGGAAGATAAAGAAAGACGCGTTGTCGGAGGCGGCTGAGAAGCTCGGCTTGTCCTTTCACGCCAAAGCCACAGTGGCCGAACTCGCCGATCTGCTGGTCTCGCGAGGATCGGGTCTCATAGGAGAGACAGCGGGTACGCCGGAACCAGAATCCTCGCCCGAACCTGAACCCCGACCCGCGCTGCCTGCACCGCCGCCGACATCGCCGTCGCCAGAGGCGGCGGCGATCGCGTCGCGACTGCGTGAAATGGATACGGAACAGGAGGGTGCCGCCTACCTCGACGCGCAGCGACTGGACCGCGAGAGCTTGCTGGCCGTCGCAGCCGAACTCCAGCTCACTCGGGTGACCCGACTGAGTCAAACAGAGTTGAAGAAGCGGGTACTCAATCAGGCGATCGTGTCCCGGCGCAAGTTCTCGGGACTGAGGGCTTGGTGAGCGCGATGGCCGATGAGGCCGGCGGCCGGTCGATGCACTTGATCGGTGGGCGCAGGGTCAGGGTTTCGGATCTGGTGGACGCGGACCTGATCAAAAGGGGAGAGCGGCTTCGGTTCACGCGCAGCCGGATCGGCGCGACGTATGACGCGACTGTGACCGGTGAAGGGCGGATCCGACTTGAGCCGGACGGCGAGGAGTTCCGTTCTCCGTCCCGGGCCGCCATGGTGGCGGCGGGCATGCGAGCCGTCGACGGCTGGCACGCCTGGCAGGTGGTCGATCAGGATCGGATACTGGATGCCGTCCGCCAGGAATTGCTCGACAGGGCGATTTCCACGGCGGCCGCCGCGGTCAACCGGCAGAACGAAGACTTGGAGCGTCAGCGTATTCACGCCCGCCTGCGGGCGGCACGGAGTCATGCGGACGAGCGCAATCCCGAGCGCTTCTCCGTCCGTGAACTATTGGCGCTTTGGGGAGTGACGGAGCGCGGTGACCAGGTCAGCCAGATCGAGACGGATCTCGCCAACCATGGATTGGTTACTTCACCCAGCTTCAGAGCGGTAACCCTCGACACGGTGGTCACGCTGACCACGCCACCTGACGAGATGGACGAGTCCGCGGCGGCGGGACGGACGGAAATGGACAACCTGCCGACGGCTGAAGACGACGAGGGCGAGGACGACCTAAATGTCCGTCTGACGGTGGGAAATCTGTCACCACTCAGCGGGGTAGAGTCGGTCGGCCCCAACAGCACTCTCGAAGAAGCGATCACCAAGATGCTTCTCAACGATTATTCGCAGCTCGCGGTTTTGAGCGGTCCTCGTACCTTGCGTGGTGCCGTGACCTGGCGCTCGATCGCGGAGGCGATCCATCGGAAGCCCGGTGCGAGCGTCGCCGACGCGATCGATTCCCGGGTGGAGGACGTGCCCTACGACCGTGACCTTTTCGAAGTGCTTCCCATGTTGCAGCAGCGCGATTTCGTCTTCGTTCGCAATGAAACCAACGTTGTCGCGGGTATCGTGACGACCGCTGACGTGGCTCGCCGTTACGGCGAGCTTGCCACCCCATACTTTCAGGTGGGCGAACTGGATCAGACTCTCCGCTGGATCCTGGGACGCTCCTTCGACGTCGAATCCATTCGGCCGTACTGCAACAGGCAGGTGGAGAGCTTCGACCAGCTGACGATCGGTGACTACCAGCGTGTGCTGGAGAACAACAATGCCTGGGAGCAGCTGGGCTGGCCGTTGGATCGTTCTGTCTTCATCGGGAGGCTGAACACGATCCGCGACATCCGCAACAAGGTCATGCACTTCCACCCCGACCCGATACAAGAGGACGCGGTCGAAAAGCTGCGGCAGTTCAACAGACTGCTGCACCAGTACCGCGGGCTTGCCTAGTCGGAGGAAAAGCAAGGGCCCACACTCGGAAAAGTGTGAGCCCTTGACTGCTGTGGAGCTGAGGGGAATCGAACCCCTGACCTTCTCGATGCGAACGAGACGCGCTACCAACTGCGCTACAGCCCCTGGTGAAGCTTGCCCCTGTTTTCGGAGCTCCGTGAGCCTATCAGTGGCTCACGGAGCCCCGAAATTCGGGGGTCACTCTCCGGCGGCGCGGCGGAAGGGCCTGGTCCCGGGCTCGTCGAGCTCGTGGAAGGCCGGATCCTCGTCGTCGAGGTCGACGACGACGGCTTGGCGCCGGATGCGGGACATCGGGGACGGTTTGCGCTCCACGACCTCCGGGCGTTCGGCGGCGGCGACGACCTCGATGTCCTCGTGGGATTCGGGGGAGTCGTCGTCGGCGTCGGCGGCCGACGGGCGGCGCGGGGCGCGGGTGTTGTTGAAGCGGGCGAGGCGGCGCTGCCGGATCTCGTTCTCGATGCGGACCTGGCGTCGCAGGTACGCGAGGTAGCCGATGAGGACGGCGTCGACGACACCGTTGGCCCACCAGACCGTCGGGGTCAGGAAGCCGGCGACGGCGGCCGTGGTGACCACCAGTACCAGGAGCGAGATGACGATCCGCTGCCGGAACGCGTACTTGGCGCGCGCGGCGATGTCCGCGGCCTCGGGATCGAAACCGCCCCGGCCGGGACGGTAGCCCGCGCCTTGACGTTCTCTTTCGGTGTGGGACCCGCGCGAGGGCTGGGGAAGCGGTTCGGCTTCCGGCTCCTCGTCTTCGAGGTCGGCGTCGAGTTCCGCCTCGAGTTCGGCCAGGTCGTCTTCTACCGACGGTTCCGTGTTCTCCGCCATGGCGAACTCCTCCGGTCCCTCTTGGCGTGTGCTCCCGCTCCGCACGACTCGCGCCGCCATGGCCGAGTCCGTCGTCCGTGCGACCTGCTGGCGCTTGCGGGCGACCATGGGCACGAGAACGACGAGCCATGCCGCTGCGAGCGCGACGATGATCACCGAACTGGGCATCTCCCGTCACCTCCCCCGATCCACTGCTGTAGTCACGCTAGCCACAACAGTCACACACGCCGCGCAGACTCGCCGGTTTCGATCACGGAAAATGCATCACCAAATTAGGTGAATCTCACAGGTTGTGGTAAAGCGGTCACGGGAACGGGTCCGTGATGGGGTCAACCGCGCTCCGCGAGGCCCTTCGCGACGAGCCGGGAGACCAGTCCGTCACCGGTCTCTTCCTTGGTGACGGCGTAGCAGAAATGGTCCCGCCAGCCGCCCGCGACATCGAGGTAGCGCTCGAAAAGGCCCTCTTGCCGGTAGCCCGCTTTGCCGAGAACCCGCAGGCTGGGGGTGTTTTCGGGGCGGACGGTCGCTTCGAGCCGGTGCAGCCCGCCGAAGTCGAAGACGTGGTCGGTGACGAGGGCGACGGCGCCGGTCGCGACGCCGCCGCGGACGATGTCCGACGACACCCAGTAGCCGATCCAGGCGGACCGGAGCGACGCCCGGATGACGTTACCCACAGTGATCTGTCCGGCGAAGCGTCCATCCACCGTGATGGTGAACGGGAGACATTGACCGCGTCGGGCGAGGCCGCGCAGCGCGAGCCACTGCGACGGCCAGGACCAGAACGCGTTGCGGTCCGGCCAGGGTCCGATACCGGTCGGTTCCCACATTTCGAGGTGCTCGCGGTCCCGCAGCCGGACGCGGCTCCACTCGCCGGCGTCCCGCAGCCGGACCGGCCGCACGGCGAGGATCCCGGCGGGCACCCGGAGCGGCCCCAGTTTCGCGGGCCAGCCCGGATGCCTGCTCTCGATCGGATACGCGACGCCGGAAATCGGTGCGCCCATTACGCCCGCTGGGCCAGGAAGGTCACCTTGACCTGCTCGCCCGCGGCGACCTCGGTGAGGTCTTCGTCGATGTTGATCAGGCAGTTCGCCTCGGCCAGCGACGCGAGCAGATGCGCGCCGGAGGTGCCGAGCGGCTGGACCAGGTACTCGCCGTTGCCCTCGTCGCGCAGCAGTTGCCCGCGCAGGAAGCCTTTGCGTCCCTTGGTCGAGGTGATCGGGGAGAGCAGCCGCGCGCCGACGATCCGGCGGTGCGGGTTGCGGGTGCCGCGCGCGGCACGGATCAGCGGGCGGACCAGGACCTCGAACACGACCAGCGCGCTCATCGGGTTGCCGGGGATCAGGAACGTCGGCACCGAATCGGGGCCGAGCCTGCCGAAGCCCTGCACCGAACCGGGGTGCATGGCGACCCGGGTCATGTCGATGTGGCCGAGGTCGGACAGCGCCGCGTGCACCTCGTCGCCCGCGCTTCCGCCGGCGCCGCCCGCGACGACGACGATCTCCGACATCAGCAGCCGGCCTTCGACGATCTCCCGCAGCCGTTTCGGATCGCCGGGGACGATGCCGACGCGGCTCACCTCGGCGCCCGCGTCCCGCGCGGCCGCGGACAGGGCGTAGGAGTTGACGTCGTAGACCTGCCCGACCGACGGGGTGCGGTCGATGTCGACCAGTTCGTCGCCGACGGACACGATCGAAACGCGGGGTCGCGGGTAGACCAGCACCTTCGCCCGGCCGACCGCGGCGAGAAGGCCGACCTGAGCCGAGCCGATGGTGTCGCCCTTGCGTACGGCGACGTCGCCGATCTGCACGTCCTCGCCGGTCCGGCGCACGTAGCCCGCCGACGGCACCGACTTGTGCACGGTGACCTTGGCCTGGTGGCCGTCGGTATAGGCGGTCGGGACGACGGCGTCGGCGAGCGTGGGCAGCGGCGCGCCGGTGTCGACCCGTACGGCCTGGCCCGGCTGCAGCCGTCGCGGCTGGCGTGAACCGGCGGCGATCTCGCCGACCACCGGCAACTGCACCGGCTCCTGGCCCGCGGTGCGGACATCGACACTTCGTACCGCGTAGCCGTCGACGGCGGCCTGGTCGAAACCGGGCAGCGCGTGTTCGGCGACGACCTCTTCGGCGCACAGGAGGCCTTGGGCCTCGGAGATGGCGACCCGGACCGGGCGCGGGCGTACCGCGGCGTCCAGGGTCAGCGCGATCTGATCCTCGACGGAACGGAACTGTCCCGCGTCTTCGGTCTCTGCCGCTTCGGCGATGGGCTCCGTCATGACTGGGGGATCTCGATCCGTTCGTTCGACCAGGCACGCGATGAAGGCCCGTCGGTGAACTGAAGTTCACCACCGTTACCAGGAGTGATGCGGTCCGAAGCCGTGGAAATCGCCCGATCGGGCAAGCTCCTCGTGGTCCGTGCCGCCGGGGTGGTCGCTGCGCCTGTCATAGGCGTGAAGCCTAACCTGACCACGTGGTCAAGCCCGGCAATGAACACCTGAGCAAAGCGGAGTGGCGTTCCCGGATAACCGCCGAACGGCGTTCGCTGGTGTCGGAGACGCGGGCTCGGGAGGCGGTGGCCCTGGCCGTCGCGGCCGCTCGGCTGCCGGGCGAGGTCGTGTGCGCGTATGTCCCGTTCGGGACCGAACCGGGCGCCGTGTCGCTCCTTGATCAACTTGTCGACCAGGGGAAACGTGTGCTGCTGCCGATCGTCCCCGGCGAGCCGGGGCCGTTGGAGTGGGCGGCCTACGAAGGTCCGTCGAGCCTCGGACCGGGCCGGCTGCGTGGGCTGCTCGAACCGACCGGCCGCCCGCTCGGTCCCGACACGCTGGGGACGGCCGATCTGGTGCTGATCCCCGCGCTCGCCGTCGACGACGAAGGTGTCCGGCTCGGCAGGGGCGCCGGGTACTACGACCGGTCGCTTTCCTTCGCCGCGCCCGGCGCCGCGCTGATCGCCGTCGTCCGGGACGCCGAACTCGTGCGCGCCCTGCCCGCGGAACCGCACGACGTCCGGATGACCGGGGTGCTGACCCCGGACCAGGGGGCGGCCCCGCGGCCGGTAATACACTGACGCCCCGACGCAGTGGTTCAGAAAGGGCACAATGAGCTCTGACGCGCACCTGTCCGATCGTTTCGCCGGAACGCTGTCGAAAATGCGTTCCGCGGGGGCTCACGCCATGGAGCTGGCGGCCCTGCGAAGGCGTCTCGAGCAGCTGTCCGAACCCGGCGCCGGTGAATTGCCGGGAAACGAACTCGAACCTCTCGAAGACATCAGCAGGCTCGTGGATCTGCCCGAGCCGGACGCCGCCGAAGCGCGTCAGGCCCTGGACCGCACCGCGGTGCTCAAGCTCAACGGCGGCCTCGGCACGAGCATGGGGCTCACCGGGCCGAAATCGCTGCTGGAAATCAAACCGGGGAAGACGTTCCTCGACGTCATCGCGATGCAGGTGCTCTCCACCCGCGAGAAGTACAACGCGCGCCTTCCGCTGATCCTGATGAATTCGGCCGGCACCCGCGAACCTTCGCTGGAGTTGCTGAAGAAGTACCCCGCTCTCGCCGACGACGTCATCCCCGCCGACTTCCTGCAGGGGCGCGAACCGAAGATCACCGCCGACGGGCGGCCCGCGGAATGGCCCGCGAACCCGGAACTCGAATGGTGCCCGCCGGGGCACGGCGACGTCTACGTCGCGCTCGCGGTGAGCGGGATGCTCGAAACGTTGCTGGCGGAAGGTATCCGCTGGTGTTTCGTGTCCAACGCCGACAACCTCGGCGCGCTGCCGGACGCGCGGATCGCCGCGTGGCTCGGAGGCGAGAACATCCCGTTCGCGATGGAGACCGTGCTCGGCACCGCGGCCGACCGCAAGGGCGGGCACCTCGCGCGGCGCGCGGGCCGGATCGTCCTGCGTGAATCCGCGCAGGTGCCCGACGGCGACGACTCGTTCGGCGACGTCACCAAGTGGCGCTACTTCAACACCAACAACATCTGGTTCGACCTCGAACGACTGAAAGCCCTTCAGGACGAGGACCCGGCCGCGCCGCTGTTGCCGCTGATCGTGAACCGGAAGACCGTCGATCCGGCCGATTCGGCCAGCACGCCGGTGATCCAGCTCGAAACGGCGATGGGCGCGGCGATCGGTTCGGTCGAGGGCGCCCGGGCCATCGAGATCCCGCGGACCCGGTTCGCGCCGGTCAAGACCACCGACGACCTGCTCGTCGTCCGCTCCGACGCGTACGTGCTCGACGACGGCGGGGAGATGATCCCGGAGTTCACCACCACCCCGCCGGTCGTTTCGCTGAGCAAGGAGTTCTACAAGCTCCTCCCGGACTTCGACGAGCGCATCCCTTCCGCACCTTCGCTCAAGGAGTGCACGAGCCTCGAAGTGGACGGCGACGTCACCTTCGGGAAGAACGTCGTCGTCCGGGGCGACGTGAAGATCACCGGGCCGAAGACCGTTCCGGACGGCGAAGTCGTCTAGTCCCGCTGGGCGATGAACACGTACTCGCGTCCTGGACGGTCGGGGGCTTCCCGGACGTCCAGGACGCGGAAACCGTGCTTCGCCAACAAGGATTCCAGGTCTTCGCGTTCGCGGAACCACAGTGTCGAGTCCGAGGTGACGACCTCCCCGTCGGGGAACCGGTAGCTGTACCGGAACGAGACGAAGGGAAGGTTCACCTCGGTGACCTCACGCCATTGCTCGACCTCGCCGACGCCGGGCACGTCGATGACGTCGTGCGCGGTGTCGGCGGCCCAGTCCTCCCACACGCGGCGGCCGGGTCGCCGGATCTCGAACACCAGGTGACCACCCGGCGCCAGCGCGGTGCGGACGCCTTCGAGGGTCCGGCTCCATTCGTCGTCGGTCAGGAAGACCTGGGCCACGTTGCCGGTCATCACCGCGAGATCGGCGCCTGCCTCGCCCACCGTTTTCGCGTCACCGTGGATCCAGGTGATCTTCCCTTCCGGGTCCTTGCTCTTCGCTATCTCCAGTGACGCCTCGGCGGGATCGACCCCTACGACCTCGATCCCTCGCTCGGCCAGGAGAACCGCCAGGCAGCCGGTACCGCAGCCGACGTCGAGCACTCTCCTCGCCCCGAGCTCGCCGATGAGGGCGAGGTAGTGGTCCAGATCGTCGCGAGCGCCGTCGAAAGCGTCGTAGATCGGTGCGAGCCGGGCGTGGGCGAAGAGCGCGTCAGGCATTCGGCGACGATAGTTCCGGTACACGGACGGGGGCCACGGATTTACGGCCGGACCGCCACGCGCGTTCTCCCAGCAGCGCCAGGAACGCGGGCAGCAGTACCCCGCGGACCAGGGTGGCGTCGATCAGGATCGCGATCGCCATGCCGACGCCCATCATCTTGTACTCGATCGCGCTCAGCGTGATGAAGACGCTGAACACGCCGACCATGATCACCGCCGCGCTGCTGACCACCCCCGCGCTGGTGCCGGTGCCGCGGACGATCGCGGCGACGACCCCTTCGTGCCGGTGTTCACGGATTCGGCTGAGGATGAAGATGTGGTAGTCCATGCTCAGGCCGAGCAGCAGCACGAACATGAACATCGGCAGCCAGCCGACCACCCCGCCGTACGGAGTGAATCCCAGCAGGGAAGCGAAATGGCCGTCCTGGAAGATCCAGGTGAGCACACCGTAGGCCGCGCCGATCGACAGCAGATTGAGCAGGATCGACACGAGTGACACCGCCACGGACCGGAAAGCCAGCAGCAGCAACACGAACGCCGCCAGCAGGACGAAACCGAGGACCAGCGGCATCCTGTCGATGACACGGTCGGCGAAGTCGCGGGCGTTCGCCGTCCGGCCCGACACCGCGAACTCGACGCCGTCCACCTCACCGACCGTCTCGGGCAGGACCTCGGTGCGCAGTTTCGCCAGCGCGGCGTCGGCTTCCGCGTCCCGGCCCGCGCCGGACAGCGGGACCCGGACGACCACCGCCTCGTCGACGTTCGCGACCGCGATGGGTTTGTTCAGCACGCCGGAGGTTTCCCCGATCCGCCGTTCGAGATCGGTGATCGCCGACCGCAGCGCCGGGCTGTCGACCGGGCCGCCGTTCTCGGCCGTCAGCACCACCGTCGCGGGGTAGACCACCCCGGGGAACGCTTCCTGGGTACGGATGGCGGAGTCGATCGTCGCCGTCGATCGAGGCAGGCTCTCCGCCGGTGTCGGATCCTGCAGGTGCATGCCGAGGGCGGGCAGGGTGAGCAGGATCAGCAGCGCGGCCGCGAGCCCGCCCCAGAGCGACGGCCGCCGGGTGACCGCGCGGGCGGTCGCGGACCAGAACCGTGAGTTCTCCGCGGCGGTGCGCCGCTTGCCCAGCCAGGG
Source organism: Amycolatopsis speibonae (assembly GCF_042647925.1). Classification (NCBI taxonomy): domain Bacteria; kingdom Bacillati; phylum Actinomycetota; class Actinomycetes; order Pseudonocardiales; family Pseudonocardiaceae; genus Amycolatopsis; species Amycolatopsis speibonae. The sequence continues at coordinate 56,810 of NZ_JBHRWK010000024.1, read as the reverse complement.
AATCCGGCCGCGATCGACCTTGTCACCCAGCAGTGACAGCAGCGCGGGCAGCACGGTGACAGCGCCGAGCACGGCCAGGCCGACCACGAACGCCGCGCTGATCGCGAGGCCGGTGAAGTTGTCGAGTCCGGTGAACACCAGCCCGCTCACGCACAGGACGACCGTGACCCCGGAGACGACCACGACGTGCCCCGACGTCCGCGCCGCGATGAGGATCGCGTCGTCGATCGAGTGGCCTCGCGCGCGTTCTTCCCGTTGCCGCCTGAGGAAGAACAGCGAATAGTCGACGCCCACCGCCATCCCGATGAGCAGCGTGATCACCGTCGTCGCGCTGTTGATCGGGGTGAGGTCGTCGACGACGGAGAGGAAGCCGAACGTCGCCGCGACGGTCGTTCCGGCCAGCAGCAACGGGACCGACGCCGCGACCAGCGCCCCGAAGACGATCAGCAGGATCACCAGCGTCATCGGCAGGGAAAGGAGTTCCGACCGCTTGACGTCCTCGCGGATGCCCTTGTCGACCACGGTCGACAGGCTGAGATCCCCGGACAGGCCCAGCCGGACGGACGGATGCCGCGCGGCGACCGCGTCGACCCGCGCGGCCGCGGTCTCGAAGTTCGGGCGGATGTCCTTCTCCCCGCCCGCGATCGAGAAGCCAAGGAGAGCGGAGGCGCCGTCGGCCGAGATCCGCTCGGCGCCGCCGGGGGCCAGCGGTGAGCGGAGGTCGGTGACGGAACCGGATCGGGTGAGCGTGGCGGCCAGATCTTCGGTCGCCCGCCGGAGTTCTTCGTTCGCGGCGAACGGTGGTGAGCCGGGATCCTTCGCCTCGACGAGGACGTTCTCGCGTAAAGGGTCGAAGGTGTGCTGGGCGTTCAAGGCTGTCTGCGCGCGACCGGATTCGCCGGGATCGGTGCTCCGGCGGCTTTCGCCGTCCAGCAGAGCACCCGAAAGCAGGGCGAGGACCACGAGGGCGACCCAGCCGGCGAGGGTGAGCGCGCGGTGCCGCACGGACCACGCGGCGATCTTTTCGGGCAGCATGAACTACAGTCCTTTGTGTGAAGGAGTGAGATGCCTCGGGCGAGGTTTTTTGCTTCTTCTTTCCTGGGCCGTCGAGTTGCCGCTCGGCGGCCCAGGGTCTTTTCACCGGCCGGTCAGTCGACCTCCTTGAGGATCCGCTCGACCGTGCCCACGCTCTTCTGGAGATCCGCGAGGCGTCCGTCGAGTTCGGTGAGTTTGCGTTCGGTCTCTTCCTGCGCCTGGACGGCTTTTTCGGCGAGCCTGCGGTATTCCTGTTCGCGCGCGAGCGCGCCCCTGGCCCGGATGGTCGCGCCGAACTGCCACACGACCACCGTGATCACCACGGTGAGGAACACGAAGATGCCGATCAGTCCGGCGACCTCCTGCCATTGATGCCACTTCACGGTCGTTCCCCCTCATCGCCCGGTGTCGGTGTGCCCGGTGTCGGTGTGCTCAGCGTCGGCGCCGCGGCGGCGATGGTGTCCGGGCTCAGCTCGACCAGGAACGGTTTCACCTCGTAGAACTTCATCGCTTTCCCGTCCTCCGACAGCTCCAGGGTGGCCGACACGAGCCCGACCGCCTCCAGTTTGCGCAGGTGGAGCTGTAACAGTGCCCGGCTGATGCCGAGCTCTCGCGCCAGCTGGCTCACGTACGCGCGCTCCGCGCGGAGCGCCGCGACGATCCGCAGCCGGTGTGGATTCGCCAGTGCCCCCAGCAGTCGCAGCAACTCGTCGCCGGACGGTCCGGTGGCGGTCATCCCGCGCTCCTGCACATGCCAAAGAAATCTAGCAGGTGCTGGCTTGGTCTACCAGGTGCTCCAGCCAGGCATTCGGCTCCACGTAGACACCGACGTCCAGCGCCGAGGAGGCGAGCACCGGCGCTATCCCGCCCGGAACGGCCGTGAGGCCGTCCTGGAGTTCGACGCCGGTCCACGCCTTCCACTGGGCGAAGGTGCCCGTGACGGTCATCGCGAACGGTGCCACTTTCACGAATCGCGCGCCGAGCCGTTCGTGTGTGCGCAGCCACGGATCCTCGGGCAGGCCGTCCGGGCGACGGCGGGCGACATAGTCCTCAAAGGACAGTCCGGGTTCGTTCTCCTTCCCGGCCGGGCGGACCGGCACGACGAGTTTGCGCATGCCTGTTTTCGAGGCGCGCTTCCTCAAGGCTTCCAACGCTTTTGTGGCCAGGCCGCCACCACGACGGCCTGGCGCGACCATCACTTCGAGGGCGATCAGCGTATTCGTCTCACGGGAGCTCATCAGGTCTTCCGCGGCCCAGATCAAGGCGGCGTCCCAGCCGTGGTCCGGCAGTTCCGGACGTTCGGCCGTCGGGAATCCGACGGGTACGGCGGCCGCTCTCGCCACCGGAACATCGTCTTCCAGCAGGACGAGGAAGTATTCCGGCCAGCGGGCGGCCAGGTGGGACGACTTCGCCAGCAGGCCCGCCAGGCCGTGCTGGAGGAATTCGCCGCCGACGCCGCCGAGGCCGAGCGCGGGCTCGCGCAGCTCAGGCCGGGTGGCCAGGTCTTCGATCACGATCATGTCCTCAGTAGACCCGAGGACACGCGATTCTCACGAGGTGCTTTTCAGCTGGTGTGAACGCCTAACGCACGGGCAGCGCGCGGCGCCGTCCGGTGATGCCGGTGGTGTTGAGGTTGGCGCGCTCGCCGGCGGAGTGCCCGTCGAGGTAGCCACTGCCGGACAGCCGCCTGGGCGGCGCCGAACGAAGATCACCGTATTGCTCATCGTACGCCTGTTTGACCATCGCCGTCCGGTCCTGGATCACCAGTTCGGCTGAACGGTGGCCCGCGGTGGCGGTGTGGGTGCGGGCCGCGGTGTCTTCGCTGTTGCGGAGCCTTTCGTAGACCGCGCCGGAGAACCCGTGCAGCCAGGTGCGCCGGTACGCGGCCAGCGATTCGCCCGCGAACACCCGGTTCTCCGGGCGGACCCTGGTGAGCTGGGTGGTCGCTTGCAGCAGCAGGCTCGTGTACAACAGCTCCGTCCGCTCCAGATCGGAGCGGAAACCGAACACGGTCACCGCGGTGACCGACTGGCCGAGCCGGTGCAGCAGGGCCCGGCAGCGCAGCGGATGCGCGATGTTCGTGAGCAGTCCAGCCTTGTCCCGGCTGTACGGGTTGTCGAGCGGGATCATGATCTGGGTGATCTCGTCGGCGGTCGCCCCGGAGGCGGCCAGCAGGGCCTGATCGATGCCGTACCGGGCGATCAGCTCGGCGGCCTTGGTGTTGTACGACTCGGCCTCGGCCTCGGTGACCGCCGGGTCCTCCGCCTTCGCGAGGAGTTTCCGGACTCGCGCGAGCAGCGTGTCATGGTCGGGCATGGCCCTCCTTCCTGATTGGGTTGGAGCGGGTCAATCTAGGAGAGAGGTCCGACAATATTCGGGCGGGATGTTCGGATCCCGGCAAGGGGGCGGTATGGCGACGGACGTGTCGGTGGTCGGTTCCGGCCCGAACGGGCTCGCGGCGGCGGTCCTGCTGGTCAGGGCGGGGCTGTCGGTCGAGGTGCACGAGGCGGCGGACGAGATCGGCGGCGGGACACGCACGGCTTCGCTGTTCGACGGCGAAGTCCGGCACGACATCTGCGCCACCGGGCATCCGATGGCCGCGGCGTCCCCCTTCTTCCGCTGGTTCGGCCTCGCCGGGCACGGAGTCGACCTCCTGCGGCCGGAGATCGCGTACGCGCACCCGATCGACCGTAACCGCGCGGGACTCGCCTATGAAGATCTCGACCGGACCTGTGATGCCCTTGGTACGGACGGCCCCCGGTGGCGACGGCTGATGGGACCGCTGGCCGGGCACAGCCGTGAGCTGGCCGATCTCCTGCTCGGCGACCTCCGTCACCCGCCGCGCGACCCCCGGGTCGCCGCTCTCCTCCCCGCCCGGATGGCGATGCTCGCTTCCGGGCTGGAGCGCCGCCTGTTCACCGGCCCGGAAGCGCCCGCGCTGCTCTCCGGCGTCTCCGCGCACGTGATGAGCCGTCAGCCCTCGCTCGCCGCGGCGGGGGCGACTCTCCTGCTCGGCCACCTCGCGCATTCGACCGGCTGGCCGATCGCCCGCGGCGGCAGCCAGGCCATCACCGAGGCGCTCGCCGCCGACGTCCGCGCGCACGGCGGGCGGATCCACACCGGCAGCCGGATCACGGATCTGCGGCAGCTGGCGAAGTCGCGGACGGTGATCCTCGACATCGCCCCGCGCGGTTTCCTCGGTATCGCCCGCGACCTGATGCCGCCGCGATACCGGAAGGCGCTGGAGTCCTACCGCTACGGTCCAGGCGCGGCGAAGGTCGATTTCCTGGTTTCCGAACCGATTCCGTGGGCGGTTCCGGAGGTCGGCAAGGCTGGCACGGTCCATCTCGGAGGCACACGGGACGAGGTGTACGCCGCCGAAAACGCCATCGTGCGCGGCGAAGATCCGGACGACCGTTTCGTGCTCGTCTCCGATCCGATGGCGATCGACCCGTCCCGCGGGCTGCCGGGCAAGCGACCGGTGTGGGCGTACTGCCATGTGCCGCACGGGGATCCGCGGGACGTCACCGAGATCGTCCGGCGGCGGATCGAACGGTTCGCGCCCGGTTTCTCCGACACGATCCTCGCGAGCCGCTGCCTCACCGCGCCGGAGCTGGAGTCCTACAACGCGAACTATCCCGGCGGTGACGTCGCCGCCGGCGCGGTGAATCTGCGCCAGGTGCTCGGACGGCCCGTCCCGCGATGGAATCCGCATCGCACCCCGCTCGGCGGTGTCTTCCTGTGCTCGGCCGCGACGGCGCCGGGGCCCGGGGTGCACGGGATGGGCGGCTGGCATGCCGCGAAATCCGTACTGGGCAAGGACTTCGAAAGCGTGATTCACGGATCTCTGGGCCGCACAAGGCCTGTTTCGTAGGCGACCACCACGGCTTGGGCCCGGCTCGAAATCCCGAGTTTCGTCATCAACCGGTTCAGATGCGTCTTCACCGTGGCTTCGCTGACCAGCAGACTTCGCGCGATATCGGAGTTCGGCACGCCGGTGCCGACGAACCGCAGCACTTCTAGTTCGCGTTCGGTCAGCCCGGTCAGGGCGGGCGGGGCCGCCGGCTTTTCCGGCGGGGCCTGGGTGAAGGCCTCGACCAGGCGCCGGGTGATGGTCGGGCCGAACAGCATGTCGCCGCGCGCGACGGCGTGGATCCCGGCGATCAGGGTCTCCGGTGGGCTGTCCTTGAGCAGGAAGCCCGCCGCGCCCGCGCGCAACGCGGTGTAGACGTACTCGTCGAGGTCGAACACCGTCAGCATGAGCACGTTCGGCTTGTCCGGCCCGGCACGCGCGAGGATGCGTTCGGTCGCCTTGACGCCGTCGAGTTCGGGCAGCCGGATGTCCATCAGGATCACGTCGGGGCGCAGTTCAAGGGCCTTCTCGACGGCTTCGAGCCCGTTTCGCGCCTCGCCCGCGACCCGCACGTCGGGAACGGCGTCGAGCAGGGCGACGAAACCCGCCCGGACGAGATCCTGGTCGTCGACCACCAGCACACTCGTCACCGGGCTCGCTCCTGCGGAAGATAGGGAAGGGTCAGTTCGATCGCGAAACCGCCGGATCCGGCCGGTCCCATTTCGATCGAACCACCGTACATTCTCGCTCGTTCCCGCATTCCGATGAGGCCTTGCCCGGCCGGATTGGGCGGTGGTGTCTCCTCGGAAGCGGAATTGCGGACACTGAGCACGAGCGCCTCCTCGCCGTATTCGAGGACGAGTTCCGCGCGCGCCTTATCCGCGTGTTTCAGTACGTTCGTAAGCGCTTCCTGAGCGATTCGGTAGGTGCACAGTTGCTGCCCGGGAGGAAGTCGTCGCGGCTCGCCGAGAGTTCGCGACGTCACCGCGAGGCCGGCTTCGCGCACACGGGTGACCAGCGCGGGAAGGTCGGCGAGGCCGGGCTGTGGACGGTATTCGCGGGGTTCGCGCTGCGGCGGGCGCAGCACCCCGAGCAGGCGCCGCAGTTCGTCGAGCGCTTCCGTCGTGGTCCCGGTGATGGTGTCCAGCGCGGTGCGCGCGGTGCCGGGGGCGGATTCGAAGACGTAACGTGCGAGGTTCGCCTGCACCGCGATCACCGAGATGTGGTGGGACACGACGTCGTGCAACTCGTGGGCGATGCGGATGCGCTCCTCGACGACGGCCTGTTCCGCTTCGATCCGGATCTCCCGCTCCGCGCGGACGGCGCGTTCCACCATCCGGTCCGCGCGCAGGTAGCCGAGCCGTCCGACGATGATCGTGCCCGCGCACTGCGCGACCAGGCGCGTCGTGTCGACCACGAAGGACGGCACCTCCCCGAGCACGAGCCCGAGTTCGAAAAGGGCGACCCACACGATGGTCGGCGCCACGGCCTTCGCGGGTGGGTACCGCGCCCACACCGTGTACGCGGCGATGAAGGCGGAAGGTTCGCCCAAAGTGGCCCGGTAGCCCAAGGCGGTGTAGACGGTCATGAGTGAAACCGAGGCGAGCAGGACCGCGATCGGATGACGGCGGCGCATGATCAGCGGGAGCGCGATGGACACCGCGAGGGCGACGACCCCGGCCTCGACAGGGTCGCCGAACGAACCGCCGCGAGGTGCCGCCCCCAGCCCGAGGAGTGTGGCCGCGGCCGCGGTGATCAGGCAGTCGGTGAGCAGTGGCCGTGCGCGGAGGAGCTGAAAGGGCTGAACGAGGGGCGGCACTTCCGCAAGTTACCGCCGGAGTGTCGAGCCGCCCAATTCCTGCAACCAGCGCGGTATTCACCCGTCGGCATACCGCCAAGGTTTACCCCGGCTTCCGACTCGCGGGGATTCCGCTCGGTGATCCATCCGGATAACGTCGAAGCAGGATGGATATTCCATTCCCCCAACTCGGCGAAGAGGATGACCTCCTCCGGGTAAGAGGGCCTTCGGGAGGGGATATCCGGAGCAGGCCGCCTCTTCGCCGAGCTTCAGCCCAGATAGGCGTCGAGTGTGACGGCCAGCGCCCTTTCCGGTGAGGGTGCGAAGCTCGCACCCGCCAGCCCGCCCCAAAGCCACAGCTGGGCGAGACCGTGCAGGGACGCCCACAGCGAGGACGCGAGCAGTCGAGGATCGGTCGCGGGATGCCAGTCGTCGTCCTGTACTTCGGCGACCAGCGCGGCGAAGAAGTCGAAAACCGCGCTGCTCACCCGCGTGAGTTCGGCGTCGTCCGGGTCGATCAGGTCGCGGCGGAACATCAGCTCGAACATCGCCGGATTGGCCAGCGCGAAATCGAGGTAGCCGTGGCAGGCCGCGATGAGCCGTTCGCGCGGTGTCCCGTCCGGCAGGCCGGTGCCGCGATCGAGCAGTTCGGTGTAGCCGCGGGTGGCGACCGCCGAGAGCAGGGCCGCGCGGCCGGAGAAATGCCGCAGCGGCGCGCCGTGCGAGACGCCGGCGGCCTTGGCGATCCCGCGCAGTGTCACCGCGCCGACGCCTTCTTCGGCCAGCAGGTTCGCCGCGGTGTCGATCAGGCGGGTTCGGGCGCCCACGAGCGGGTCTCCTCGATGACGGGCAGAAGGTCGGGGCGTTTCGGAAGGAAGCCGTCTCCCGGCTGACGGCCGCTGAGCCGGTTGCGGAACCGGCTGACCGCGACAGGGAGGACTTCCCTCCTCAGCCAGTGCAGGTCCGCGCGCAGGCCAGGGCGTTCCGCCGAACCGGGGAGCGGGGCGAGCCAGGCCGGGTCGTGGGTGACGCCGAGTTTGCCGAGTACGTGCCCGGCCAGGCGCCGGTGGCCCTGCTCGGACAGGTGCAGGCGATCCGGGCCGAAGTAGCGGGAATCGTGTGCGGCGTCGTCCGGCCAGAGGTCGACGAGGGTCGCGCCGTAGCTGACGGACGCCTCGCGGACGGCGTCGTTCAGCGCGACGAGACGCGGGCGCATGCGGTGGCCCATCGGCATGCGGTGGGAGATGTCGCTGAGGGTGAAGGTGACGACGACGGGCGCGATCTCGGTGCAGGCGCGGATGGTCGTGTCGACGCGGCGGGCGACCGTGCGCGCGTCCCAGCCGCGGCTCATCACGTCGTTGCCGCCGCCGAACAGTGCGATCAGATCCGGCCGCAGCCCGCTCGCCGCGGGGGTCTGCTCGGCGTGGATCTGGTCGAGCCTGCGCCCGCGGACCGCGAGATTGGCGTAGCGGAAACCCGGCTCTTCCTCGGCGAGGCGTGCCGCGACGAAGTCGGCCCAGCCTCGGTAGAAGCCACCCGACGGATGCGGATCGGCCAGCCCTTCGGCGCAGCTGTCGCCGAGCGCGACGAAACGTTGGTAGCCCATCCAGATCTCCGTAACCGCGAGTTCATCTTGTAGACACTGTCTATCAAACTGATGTAGACGCTGTCTACTCGGTGGCTCGTGGCAGGCTCGCGTCATGATCGACGATGTCGCGAAAGAGTGCTTGCACAGCGATCTGCGAGAGATCCGCGAGGTGCTGCTCTGGAAGCTCGACGGGCTGGACGAGTACGACATCCGCCGTCCCCTGACCCGGACCGGAACCAATCTTCTCGGTTTGGTCAAGCACCTGTCGCTGTGGGAATCCCGGTACTTCGGCGAGGTTTTCGGCAGGCCGTTCCCCGAACCCCTGCCCCGATGGGACGACCTCGGGCAACGCGGCGCCGACCTGTGGGCCACCGAGCACGAGACACGTGAGGAGATCACCGGCCGCTACCGGCGCGTCTGGGAGCACTCCGACGCGACGATCGCGGCCCTGGCCATCGATTCGCCCGGTCACGTGCCCTGGTGGCCGCGACCTCGGGTGATGCTGTTCAACGTCCTGGTCCACATGCTCACCGAGACCAGTCGTCACGCCGGACACGCCGACATCCTGCGCGAACAAGTGGACGGCTCGACGGGGACGGCCGCCGATTACGCCGCCCAGCAGCGCGACGCGGCCTTCTGGGAAGCCCGGCGCGACCAGATCGAGCAAGCCGCCACGGCAGCCGTCAAACTCGGCCGGACAGGACCCGGGCACGGTGGGTGAAGGCGACGGCGCGCCGCGGGTCGCCGTCCGGGAGCACCCGGCACAGCGCGTCGACGATCTCCAGGTCGTCGGCCCCGCAGGAGGTCTCCCAGTACGACCACAGCGCCGCCGCGTCCCCGCTGCCGAGCGCGACCCGCCGGACCGACGCGGTGACCGACTCGCGCTCCTCGCGCACGGCGGGCGACTCCGATTCGGCCAGCAGCGGACCCCGGAACGCGTTCGCGGAGGCGCTGACATCGCCTCGTTTGAGGGCCGCGCGGACCCGCAGGAAATCGGCGTCCACCTCGGCGGAGAGCCGGTACGGCCTGGTCTGCACGATCTCCGACCCGAGTTGCGTCCGCAGCCGGTGGATCTCGGCGCGCACCGTCACCGGGTTCCCGCTCTCGCCGTAAAGCAGCAGTGCCAGCCTTTCCGCGGAGAGACCGCCGGGATTCAAGGCGAGCAGCGTGAGGATCTCCGCGTGCCGCAAGGTGAACGGCACCTCGCGACCGTCCACTGTGGTCGATGGCGGGCCGTCGGTGAGGAACTCCAGCGCGAGCCGCGGGCGCCTCGACGGGCCCCGGTTCCGCAGGCGCAGCAGATAGCCCTCGCTCAGCGGCTCCACTGTGCCGAGCCGCCCGTCGGGCAGGGTGACCGCGCCGCCGCCGGGCCGGATGTCCACGGTGGCGGGAAGATCGCCGCAAGACTCGGCGGCCAGCACGCGTCCCTTCGCCGAAAGCAGGGCGCCCGGCGTGCCGCGCAACGCCTCCAAATGGGTCATGTTGGCGACCCGCAGCCGCTCGTCGCGCAACGCGAGCCGGGCCCGTAACTGGCCTTCGGCGAGCTGCGCGGCCGCCGTGACCAGCGCGAGCATCGCCGGATGGACCGTCCGCAGCGGACCGCTGACGTCGATCGACCCGAGCAGCGCGCCGGTCTCCGGATCGCGCACGGGCGCCGCCGCGCAGGTCCAGCCGTGATAGGTCCGCACCAGATGCTCGGCGGAGTAGATCTGCACCGGCTCCCCGGTGGCGAGCGTGGTACCCATCGCGTTCGTCCCGATGACGTCCTCGCTCCAGCGCGTGCCCTCCGCGAGCATCACGCCGTCCGCGCGCCGCAGTACACCTGCCGCGCCTTCGCGCCACAGGATGTGGCCGGCCGCGTCGGTCACGATCATCATGTGCTCGGCGTCGTCGGCGATGCTCACCAGCGTCTGCCTCAGGATCGGCAGTACCGGTGCCAGCGGATGCTCGTCCCGCAGCCCGCTCACTTCGCCGGAGTCGTAGACCAGCGGGGCGATGCCCTTGTCCGGGTCGACGTGCGCGGCCAGCGAACGATCCCACGACGCCGACACGATCGACCTGGGGGAACGCGGCGCGGGAACACCGGAGAGGACGGCGTCGTGGACGTCCTTCAGCAGCCGCGCGTACGCCTGAGGGTCACGCGGCGACGCTTCACCTCCGGGCAACTCCGCCACGTTTCCGAGGATAGGTGACCGGGCTCACTTCGTTGCAACGTGCGTGCAACCTCACCCGGCCTACCTTCGCCGCCAACCGCCACCCCTAGCGATGAGGCAGGAAAGATGGCCAAGTACGCGGCACCGAACACCGAAGGCAGCGTCGTCAGCTACGAGTCCCGCTACGACCACTACATCGGCGGCGAGTACGTACCGCCCGCGAGCGGTCAGTACTTCGAGAACCCGACCCCGGTGACCGGACAGGTGTTCACGGAGGTCGCCCGCGGCACCGCCGCCGACATCGACCGCGCGCTCGACGCGGCCGAAGGCGCGGCCGCGGCCTGGGGCCGGACGTCGGTGGACGAGCGGTCGAACGTGCTGCTCCGGATCGCCGACCGGATGGAACAGAACCTCGAGGCGATCGCCGTCGCCGAATCGTGGGAGAACGGCAAACCGGTCCGCGAGACCCTCGCCGCCGACATCCCCCTCGCGATCGACCACTTCCGCTACTTCGCCGGCGCCCTGCGCGCCCAGGAGGGCGGCATCTCCCAGATCGACGACAACACCGTCGCGTACCACTTCCACGAGCCGCTCGGCGTCGTCGGCCAGATCATCCCGTGGAACTTCCCGCTGCTCATGGCCGTCTGGAAGCTCGCGCCCGCGCTCGCCGCCGGCAACGCGATCGTGCTCAAACCCGCCGAGCAGACCCCGGCGTCGATCCACCTGCTGATGTCGCTCATCGGCGACCTGATCCCGCCGGGCGTGCTGAACATCGTCAACGGATTCGGCGTCGAGGCGGGCAAACCGCTCGCGTCGAGCAACCGGGTGCGGAAGGTCGCGTTCACCGGCGAGACCACCACCGGACGGCTGATCCTGCAGTACGCCAGCGAGAACATCATCCCGGTCACCGTCGAACTCGGCGGCAAGAGCCCGAACATCTTCTTCGACGACGTCGCCGCGGCCAACGACGCGTTTTACGACAAAGCTCAGGAGGGCTTCGCGCTCTTCGCGTTGAACCAGGGCGAGGTCTGCACCTGCCCGTCGCGGGCGCTGATCCAGTCCGGCATCTACGACCGGTTCCTCGGCGACGCCGTCGAGCGCGTCAAGAAGATCAAACAGGGGCACCCGCTCGACACCGAGACGCAGATCGGCGCGCAGGCCTCCAACGACCAGCTGGAGAAGATCCTTTCCTATATCGACATCGGGGTGAAGGAAGGCGCGAAGGTCCTCACCGGCGGCGAGCGCAGCGACCTCGGCGGCGAACTGTCCGGCGGGTACTACGTTCAGCCGACGGTCTTCGAAGGCGACAACAAGATGCGGATCTTCCAGGAGGAGATCTTCGGCCCGGTGGTCTCGGTGGCGAAGTTCGACGACTACGCCGACGCGCTGAAGATCGCCAACGACACGCTGTACGGCCTCGGCGCCGGTGTCTGGTCCCGCGACGGCAACACCGCCTACCGCGCCGGCCGTGACATCCAGGCGGGCCGTGTGTGGGTCAACAACTACCACGCGTACCCGGCGCACGCGGCCTTCGGCGGGTACAAGGCGTCCGGGATCGGGCGCGAGAACCACAAGATGATGCTGGACCACTACCAGCAGACCAAGAACATGCTGGTGTCCTATTCGGACAGTGCGCTCGGGTTCTTCTGATGACCGAGCGGGTCGGCTTGACACCCGCCGCCGCGGAGCTGCTGCGACGGCTGGTGTCAGTTCACGGACCGGTGATGTTCCACCAGTCCGGCGGATGCTGCGACGGAAGCGCGCCGATGTGTTACCCGGCGGGCGAATTCCGCACCGGGGTGTCCGACGTCCGGCTCGGCGACCTGGTCGTCGAGGGGATCGAGGACGTCCCGGTGTGGATGTCCGGACCGCAGTTCGAGTACTGGAAGCACACGCATCTGACCATCGACGTCGTTCCGGGCCGGGGAAGCGGATTCTCCTTGGAGGCGCCCGAAGGAGTCCGCTTCCTGGTCCGCTCCCGGTTGTTCAGCGACGAGGAATCGGCGGAGCTGAACGGCCCAGCAACGCGATGAGCGCCTCGCCCGGCCCGGCGCCCGGCGGTGCCTCGACAGCCTGGTCGAAGGCGCCGCCGGGGCCGCGCACCGGCGTGACGTCGGGATAGCGGCTCGCCACGCCCAGCGCGGCCGTCGCGAGTTCGTCGTCCCAGAGGTGTTCGCGGCCGAGCGCGGCGTCGAGGTCCCAGCCGTGGACGAGGTTGTCGACGAAGAGCACGGCCAAGGCGTTTTTCCCGGGGAGCGGGCCGAAGTTCCCGAAGTCGAAGGTCTTCTCCAGGGCCTGGGCGTCGAAGGCCGCGAGGAACTCGGCGGAACTCTCCGCGTAGGACCTGGTGAGGTCGCCGTCCGCTGTCGGCCGGGTCTTCCTGAGGCGGCCGGACGCCTGCGCCGCGCGGTGCTCGTTGTTGTCGATCAGGTGTTTCACGATGTCGCGGACGGTCCACTCGGCGCAGGGGGTCGAGCGGTCCCAGTCGTCCGTGCCGATTCCGGTGATCGTGGTCCCGGTCGCGTGATGAGCCCGGGTCGTCAGGGCGAGGAGATCCATGGCGGCAAGATATACGAACGGTCGTGCTATTTTCTAGGGTGTGAGCACACTCGAAGTGAACGAGGTCTTCGTCGGGCGGCCGTCCGTACTGGGGACGAAACGCGATGTCCCGGTGTACAGCGCGATCTCGAAATCGCGGGTCGAGGCGCCCTTCTTGGAACTCGACGAAATCAATCTGGCCGGGGACGACCAGGCGGATCGCTCCGTCCACGGCGGCGTGGACAAGGCGGTCTACGTCTATCCGGCCGCGCACTACCCGGACTGGTCGGAGCAGGGTTTCCCGGTGGCCGCGGGCGATTTCGGGGAGAACGCGTCCGTGCTGGGGGCCGACGAGCACGAGGTTCGCGTCGGCGACGTCTGGGCCTGGGGAGACGCGCTGGTTCAGGTTTCGCAGCCGCGGACGCCGTGTTTCAAGCTCGCGATGAAGACCGGGCGCAAGGACGTCATCCCGGCGATGATCGATTCCGGCCGCAGCGGCTGGTATCTGCGGGTGCTCCGGACGGGTGAGGTCCCGACCTCGGGACGTATGACGCTCGAAGAACGCGATCCGGTGAATCCGACGATCGCCGAGGTGTACGTCGCGTCGTTCACGAACGTCGCCCAGTTGGACGACGGTCGCCGGGCCGCGTACTGGGCGCTGCTGGACCGGGTGCTGGCGACGTCGTCGCTTTCCCGGCAGTACCGTGACGGCCTGGAATCGGCGAAACGGCGGCGAGAGGAACGGAATGCCGGGTGACGGCCGGGTGGCCCGCGGCGACGCGACGAGGCGGATCGTGCTGCGGCGCGCCGTCGACATCGCGTCCGTCGAAGGGCTCGACGGGTTGTCCCTCGGCAGGCTCGCCGCCGAACTGGAACTGAGCAAATCGGGTGTGTTCGCGTTGTTCGGTTCCAAGGAGGAACTGCAGCTCGCGGCGGTCGAAACGGCGAGTGCGATCTTCGCGGAGAACGTCGTCGCGCCGACACTGGAGGTCGAGCAGGGGATCGCGCGGCTGCGCGCGCTGTGCGCGAACTGGCTGGACTACTCGGAACGCCGGGTGTTCCCCGGCGGCTGCTTCTTCTTCAACACCGGTGCCGAGTTCGACGCGCGGACCGGCCGGGTGCACGACGCGGTCGCGAACGTGAGCCGGGCTTTCGCCCAGTTCATCCGCTCGACGGCCGTCGAAGCGCGGAAACTGGGGCACCTCCGCGCGTCCGTCGACGTGGAGCGGCTGGCCTTCGAGCTGCATGCTCTCGGCCGGGCCGCGAACGCCGATTCGGTGATGTTCGGCGGCACGGAGCCTTACGCGCTGGCCCGTGCCGCCATCACCGAACGTCTCGACTACTCCCAGTCGACCTGAGTGGACCGGTAGAAGTCGATTCCCTGCTGAACCCAACGCGGGCTCTGCTTCGCCAGCCGCAGCCGGTAGGCGTCCCAGGTCCGGGAATCCTTCGGCGACCAGCCGATCTCGGCGTAACCCGGCAGCCTCGGGAACGCCATGAACTCGATGTGCTCACTGGTCACGAGCGTTTCCGACCACAGCGGCGCCTCGACGCCGATGACGTTGTTTTCGGTCACGCCCTGCAGGTACGTCGCCGGATCCCAGTCGTAGCCGGTCTTGACCTCGATCAGCCCGGCCCAGCTCAGCCCGAGCGGCGTCTGCGGGTGGTACTTCATGTCCATGTAGGCCTTGTTGGCAGGCGACATCAGGATCTTGTTGCCCCTGGCCGCGGCCGCGGCGACGTTCGCGTCCGTGCCGGTCGTGCCCCAGAACTGCGGGACGGCCGAAAGCGGTGGATTCGTCTTGGCGATGTCGTGCCAGCCGGTGATCTGCTTGCCGTACTTCGCGACGATCGGCTGCACCTTCTTGGCGAAGGTCTGGTAATCCTCCGGAGTGGTCGCGTGCGCCTCGTCGCCCCCGATGTTCAGGTACTTCCCGGGGGTGATCGCCGCCAGTTCGCGCAGGACGTCGTCGACGAACGTGTAGGTGATGTCCTTGTTGATGCACAGTGAGCTGTAGCCGACCTCGATGTCCGTGCGCGCCGGAATCGGCTTGCCGTCGCAGTTCAGTTCGGCGTAGGAGTGCTGGGCCGCGTTGGTGTGTCCCGGCATGTCGATCTCGGGAACGACCGTGATGTGCCGCGAAGCCGCGTAGCGCACGAGGTCCGTGTACTGCTCTTGGGTGTAGTAGCCGCCAGGACCGCCGCCGACGGCCGTCAGGCCGCCCACGGCCGCCAGCTTCGGCCAGCTCTTGATCTCGATCCGCCAGCCCTGGTCGTCGCTCAGGTGCAGGTGGAGGGTGTTGATCTTGTACTGCGCGATCTGGTCGATGTAGAGCTTGACCTGCGCCGGCGTGAAGAAGTGCCGGGCGACGTCGAGCATCGCGCTGCGGTAGCCGAAGCGCGGGTAGTCGAGCACCGTGCCGCCCGAGACCACCCACGAACGCTTCTGGACGGTGGTGGCCTCGATCGCCGACGGGAACAGCTGGCGCAGCGTCTGCACGCCGGAGAACAGGCCCTTGTCGGTGTTCGCCCGGAGGCTCACGCCGGAAGACGCCACCTTGAGCTGATAGCCCTCGGCGCCGACGCGGTTGCTCGCGTGGCCGGTTTCGAGTGAGATGGCGGGGCCGCCGCCGCGGTGGCCGGTGACGACGGGCAGCCGGTAGCCGGTGGCCGGCCGGAGGAGCCCGGCCAGGTATTCGGCGACTTGTCTGCCGTCGCGGTCGGCACGGATGACGGTCGCGGGACTGAGCCGGAAATTCGCGCGGGGATCGGGTTTCGCGTCGACAGGCGCGGGGATGACGTCGGTGACGGTCCGTTCGGCCTTCGGGTGACCGGCCGCCGCTGGGTCCGCGCTCGCCGTCGCGGACAGGCCGAACGTCACGAGGCTCAGGACCGCCACGCCGAGCACGGTCGTGGACAGGCGTTTACTCATGGAGCACCTCCGGTCGGGGAACTGGAGACTCTCTGCTCATAGAGGTATAGACCAATAGGGCAAAGGGGACAACACCCGATCGGACTAGGAATCCGTACCGGTCAATGGTTCACTCGCCGCGCAGAACCGCTTTCAGCGCATCGAGAACACTCGCGTCCTCGATCGTCGAGGGCACCTGCTCGTCCCTGCCGTCGGCGATACCGCGCATGGTCTTGCGCAGGATCTTCCCGGACCGTGTCTTCGGCAGCGCGTCCACAATGGATACGTCGCGGAACGCGGCGACCGGCCCGATGTCGCGCCGGACCAGCGCGACCAACTCGGCCTTGAGTGTTTCGGCGTCGGCGTCGACACCTGACTTCAGCACCACGAAACCGCGCGGAAGCTGCCCCTTGAGCTGGTCGCGGACCCCGATCACCGCGCATTCGGCGACGGCGGGGTGGGACGCCAGGACCGCCTCCATCGAACCGGTCGAAAGCCGGTGGCCCGCGACGTTGATGACGTCGTCGGTGCGGCCCATGACGAACAGATAGCCGTCTTCGTCGACGTATCCGGAGTCACCCGTCAGGTAGTGGCCTTCGTACCGCGAAAGGTACGCCTCGCGATACCGCTCGTCGTCCTCCCACAACGTCGGCAACGATCCAGGCGGAAGCGGCAGCTTGATGGTGATGGCGCCTTCCCTCCCGGCGGGAAGCGGGTCGCCCGACTGATCCAGGATCCGCACGTCCCAGCCCGGCACCGGTTTCGTCGCGGAACCGGGTTTGACCGGCATCGGCTCCAGTCCGCGCGGATTCGCCGCGATCGGCCAGCCGGTCTCGGTCTGCCACCAGTGGTCGATCACCGGGACGCCGAGCTTGTCGTGGGCCCAGTGGTACGTCTCCGGATCGAGTCGTTCCCCCGCCATGAACAACGTCCGAAATTCGCTGAGCTGGTATTTTTCGATTTCGTTCGCGTCCGGGTCGACCTTCTTGATCGCGCGCAATGCCGTCGGGGCGGTGAACAACGCCTTCACCCCGTGGTCGGCGATGACCCGCCAGAACGCGCCCGCGTCAGGCGTCCCGACCGGCTTGCCCTCGTACATGACACTGGTGGCTCCGATGAGGAGCGGCGCGTAGACGATGTAGGAATGGCCGACGACCCAGCCGACGTCGGACGCCGTCCACCACACGTCACCGGGCTGGATGTCGTAGATCGCGCCCATCGACCAGGCCAGCGCGACCGCGTGCCCGCCGGTGTCGCGCACGACGCCTTTCGGCTTCCCCGTGGTGCCGGAGGTGTACAGGATGTACAGCGGGTCGGTGGCGGCGACCGGAACCGGATCGGCGGGGAAGGCCTTCGCGACCAACTCGGCCCAGTCGGCGTCACGCTCGCCCAGTTCGGCGCGGGCGCGTTCGCGCTGCAGTACCACGACCCTGTCCGGCTGGTGGACGGTGCCCGCGAGCGCCTCGTCGATGATCGGTTTGTACTCGACGACCCGCGTCGGCTCGATCCCGCAGGACGCGGCCACGATGACCTTGGGTTTCGCGTCCTCGATCCGCGCCGCGAGCTCCTTGGGCGCGAACCCGCCGAACACCACCGAGTGCACCGCGCCGAGCCGGGCGCACGCGAGCATCGTGATCGCGGCCTCGGGAACCATCGGCATGTAGACGATGACGCGGTCGCCCTTCCCGACACCGAGAGAAGCGAGCGCGCCGGCGAAGCGCGCGACGTCGTCCAGCAGTTCCGCGTAGGTGAACCGGCGTACCGAATCAGTGACCGGGGAATCCCAGATCAGCGCGGTCTGCGCACCGCGGCCGTCCCGCACGTGCCGGTCGAGCGCGTTGAACGCCGTGTTCAGCTCCCCGTCCGGGAACCAGCGGTGGAAGGGCGCTTTCGACGCGTCGAGGGCCTGCGTCGGCGGGCGGGTCCAGTCGATCGCCTGTGCGGCTTCGAGCCAGAAACCCTCCGGGTCTTCGAGGCTCCGCTGGTACGTCTCGGCGTGCATCGAATGCTCCTTCGCGCTCGGGTACCGGACCCATCATGGACTTACGGCCGCGCTAATGCCTGGTGGTAACGGCGGGGAGACGCCCGTGACAACCCGGCAACCCTGTGATGGCGTAGAGCGTCCTAAGCTGAACCAGGAAAAAACCGCCGGAAACGGCCTCGACGAGCTAGGGGAGCAGGGTCCATGGGACTAGCGAGCGCGCTGCTGTCGTTCGCGCACAGCCTGTTCGGGCCGGGGATCTGGCCCGGGGACTGGGTGTGGGCGACGAGCACCGCCGGAGCGCTGGTCGCGCTGCTGCCCGCGCTGGGAGCGATGGTCGTCGCGATCGTCCGCAAAGGCACCGGCAACCGCTACGACGTGGTGACCCTGTCCGTCTTCGGCGGGATCGGCGTCGTCGCCGCCTTCCTGCTGCCGTGGCTGCTTGCCACCGGCGTTTCGCAGACCTTTCAGGAAGCGGCGTCGAAGTCCGGCGGGCAATCCGGCTTCTCCAGCAGTGATCTGTCGACCTTCAACACCGACTACAGCCCGCTGATCGGCACGCAGAGCGAGTACCTCGGACGCGGCCAGAACGTGTACGAGGTCCTGTTCTATCCGAGCGGGATGCAGCTGAGCTACATCTTCTACCTGATCCTGCTGGTCGGCCTGCCCGCGCTGTCGCTGCTGTTCGTCATGCTGCAGGCGCGCACAGCGTTCCGTCGCGGACCGAAGTGGCCTTCGCGGTTCTTCTGGATCCCGTTCGTGCTGATGGTGCTGGCGAGCGTCGGTATGGGTGCGAACACCGCCGTGCACTTCTGGCTCGGTTTCCTGCCGTTCAGCGTGCTGGGCCTGATCCCGGTCGCGCTGGTCGGCCCGCCGCCGTGGTCGGTGATCAACCGGCCGGACCCGCAGCCCCGGCAGAAGGTCGAGCCGTACCGCCCGGAGCCGCCCGCCCCGAAGCCTCAGCAGCAGCAGCTGCCGCCCCCGCCGCAGAAGCAGTACCCGGCGACCGCACTGGCGCAGGCGCCCGAACCTCCCGCGCTGGCCGCGGTGCCGGGCCCGGTTCCGGCGCCCCCGGGCTCCCGCAACTCCGGCGGCGGTCGCTACAAGCGCGTCCGGCGGCTCGGCCACGGCGGCTTCGGCACCGTTTGGGAAGCGGTCGACACGCAGCTCAACCGCACTGTCGCGCTGAAGATCGCGCACGCGCCGGACCGTGACACCGAAGAGCGGATGCAGCGCGAGGCCAGGGCGCTGGCCGTGGTGAACCACCCCAACTGCGTCCGCGTCTACGACCTCGTCGAGGAGCCTGACGGGCTCGCGCTGGTCATGGAGTACCTCGAAGGACGCTCGCTGTCCGAGATCGTCGACTCGCAGGGCCCGCTCGACGACATCGCCGCCGGACGGCTCTGGTCGACCATGGCGGGCGCACTCGCCGCGGCACACGAGAAGGGCGTGCTGCACCGCGACCTCAAGCCGTCGAACATCATCCTCGACCGCAACGGGCTCGCCCACCTCATCGACTTCGGCATCGCCCGCAGCCAGGGCGACTCGAAGATGACCGCGACCGGGATGATGATCGGCACGCCGGACTTCGTCGCTCCAGAGCAGGCGATGGGCTCCGCGGCGAGCCCGGCGTCGGACGCCTGGCAGCTCGCCGCGACGGTCAGCTACGCGCTGTCAGGCCAGCCTCCGCGCGGTACCCGGGAGACCCCGATGGCCGCGCTGATGGCCGCCGCCCGCGCCGAACCGGTCTCGAAGCTGCCGAATCGCAGCGCGCACGCCCGGATCCTCATCGCGTCGCTCGACCAGGAGCCCCGCCGCCGCCCGACACTCGCCGCCGTGCGGCGCGACGTCGAAGGCTGGCTCGCGCGGGCGGGCAAGTCGCCGGACGGCCCGGTGACCCAGATCGTGCCGCGCCGCCCTCCGCAGCAGCAACCGCAGCCTCACCAGCAGCCGCAGCCCCAGCGCCACCCGCGCTGATCTGCGAAAAGAGAGCAAGGGACCTTTACTCACGTTAGTTAGTGTGCTAACGAACGCGAGCAAAGGTCCCTTGCTTCCGCTCAGTCGACGACGACCCAGGTCCCGCCGCGCCACGCCATGGTGAACGTCTTGGGGTCGGCCGCCATCATCGCTATCTGCGGCGCGATCGCGCCCGGCGGGACGACGACCTTGTCCGGCCCCTTGCTCTGCAGCTTCGCCCGGTCGACGCGGGTGAGTTTCAGCTTTTTGAAGTCGTCGTCCGAGAGCATCCCGAACTGCATCGGGGTGAGGGTCCGGCACTCCTTCATCCCGCCGTCGAACGCCGGCGCCGTGATCCGGCAAATGGTGTCGAGGTCCTTGTTGCCCAGGGCGTGGTGGTATTCCTCCATCACGCTCGCCGCCCCGTCCGGGGTGTGCGCCACCGCGCCGCCGGTGGCGGGTTTGGTCACCTCGGAAACGGTCGCCGCGGTAGCCGAAGGCCTCGAAGCGCTGGGGGGTTGTGTCGAGCTGGCGGCCGGCGCTTCCGAGGTGCTCGGAACGGCCGAAGTCTGCGGCGACGCGGTTCCCGGTGTCTGCTCTTCGCAACCCGCGATCAAGAACAACGCCGCGGCCGCACAGGCCACTCCGAGCGGTCGGATCGTCATGATGCCCCCTGTCGACTGCTACTGACCAGGGGAGAGTAACAACTGTCGGCCAAGTGTCACACTTGAATCGGGAAAATCAACGCCGGGGCGTGGTCACTTCCAGGACGGAAGCCACAGTTCGGCGTTCCAGTGCTCGTTGGTGATCGCGTTGCCGTTGAGGATCGGCCACAGCCAGGCGAAGTTGGCCACGACCAGGCCCACGTAGAGCGCGACGACGAGCAAGCCGGTGCCCCGCCGTTCGAATCCGCGTTTCGCGCTGCCGAGGATCTGGCCGAGGACCAGCGTCAATCCGAGAACCAGGAACGGCGCCAGCGGCGTCGCGTAGAAGTAGTACATCTGGCGGTCGAGGTTGGTGAACCAGGGCAGGAACCCGGCGAGGTAGGCGACGAGCACGGCGGCGTAGCGCCAGTCCGCGCGGAAGAACGACCGCCACGCGCTCCAGCCGAGCATCGGCAGGGCCAGCCACCACATCGCCGGTGTGCCGATCAGCATCGTCGCCCGCACGCAGGTCGACTCGCCGCAACCGGTCGCCTCGGTGCCGCCCGCGTAGGCGTAGAGCATCGGCCGCAGCCCCATCGGCCAGGTCCACGGCTTCGATTCCCATGGATGCGGTTTGTCCTTGGGCGTCACCAGGTGCGCGTGGAAGTCGAGGACGTTCATCGAGTAGGTGCCCAGCGATCGCAACGCGGGCGGCATCCAGGACCAGAAGCCGGGATCGATGTCCTTGATCGCGACCAGATTGCGGTCGGTCGCGGTCTCGCTCGCGAACCAGGCCCAGTAGCAGGCGAGATACACCAGGATCGGGATGACGACGATCGCCCACAGCGCGGGCAGCACGTCGCGGCGCAGCGTGCCGACCCACGGTCGCTGCACCCCGGCGGCGCGGCGCGCGGCCACGTCGAAGAAGACGGTGAGCAGGCCGAACGCGGCGATGTAGTAGAGCGCCGACCACTTGACGCCGAAGGTCAGCCCGATCATCAGGCCGCCCGCGAACCGCCACCACCGGAAACCCAGCTTCGGGCCGAACCGGGACTCGTCGATCCAGCCTTCGCGGACGGCGACGGCGAGCCGTCGCCGGACCTGGTCGCGGTCGCACAGCACACAGGCGAACGCGGCGAGCACGAACAACGCGATGAAGATGTCGAGCATGCCCATACGTGACTGCAGGTGCAGGACGCCGTCGCAGATCACCAGGATCCCGGCGACCGCGCCGAGCAGCGTCGAACGGGTGAGCCGCCGGGCGATCCGGATGGTGAGGAACACGATCAGCGTGCCCGCCAGCGCGGGCATGATCCGCCAGCCCCAGGCGTTGTAGCCGAACAGCCACTCGCCGATGGCGATGAGATGCTTCGCCAAGGGCGGGTGCACGATCAGTTCGTAGCCGTAGTTGTCTTCGTAACCGCCGTTGCGCAGCATCTGCCACGCCTGCGGGACGTAATGCTTCTCGTCGAAGACGGGCGTGCCCTTGTCGGTGGGCGTCGCCAGGTTCTGGATCCGGACGATTCCGCCGATGAGCGTCAGCACCAGCGTGACGACCCAGCCGCGCACGCGGTCGGCAGGCATGCCGCGGCCGAGGAGGCCGGCTTCCCGGTCGCTCGGTGGCCGGAGCGCGTCGACCGGATCCGGCCGCACGCTCTCGTTGTCCCGGGTCAGCAGTGCGGTCACGGGGCATGATCCTACGGGCGAAAGAGTGAACTCGGTGTCCGGATGTGCGAACCGGTTAACCTTCGGGAATGACCGAAGGACGCCTCGTGCTGGCAGCCACCCCGCTCGGAGACGTCCGTGACGCTTCGCCGCGCCTGTCCGAAGCCCTCGCGACCGCCGACGTGATCGCCGCCGAAGACACCCGACGACTGCGTTCTCTCACCGCAGCCCTCGAGGTTTCGCCGGTCGGACGCGTGGTCAGCTTCTACGAGGACGTCGAGACCGCCCGCCTGCCGAAACTGCTCGAATCGCTGCGATCAGGCGAAACCGTGGTCCTCGTGACCGACGCGGGGATGCCGAGCGTTTCGGACCCCGGATTCCGCCTGGTGGCGGCCTGCGTCGAGGCGGAGGTGCCGGTGACCTGCCTGCCCGGCCCGTCCGCGGTGACCACGGCGCTCGCGCTGTCCGGCCTGCCGTGCGACCGTTTCTGTTTCGAAGGATTCGCCCCGCGCAAGCCCGGCGAACGCGCGAAGTGGCTCGGTTCGCTGAAGGACGAGCCCCGCACGGCCGTCTTCTTCGAGTCTCCGCACCGCCTCGCGAGCACGCTCGCCGACGCCGCCGAGGTCCTGGGCTCCGATCGCCGCGCCGCCGTCTGCCGCGAACTGACCAAAACATATGAAGAGGTCAAACGCGGCACTTTGCCGGATTTGGCTGCTTGGGCGGCCGACGGGGTCAAGGGTGAGATCACGGTCGTCCTGGCGGGTGCGCCGCCGCGCTCGGTGAGCGTCGCGGACCTCGTTTCGGAAGTTTCGTCGCGGGTCGCGGCGGGCGAACGCCTCAAATCGGCGGCCGCCGAGGTCGCCGAGGCCACGGGAGTGTCGAAGAAGGAGCTCTACGACGCCGTCCTCGCGTCCCGTAAGTAAGGACTAGGACAGCAAGGCCGTCGCGGCTCCGTGCGCCTTCGCGGCGTCGGGCTCGGCGCCGGTGATGACGTCGGTGTAGATGAAGGACTCGCCGATCCGCACCAGCAGGTAGGCCAGATCCTCGACGGGCAAGGGCGGGGCGAGCCGCCCGGCCGCGACCTCTTCTTCCAGGAACTCGCACATCTTCGCGATCGCGCGGCTTTGCACCACGCTGGCCTTCGTCGTCAGGATCCGCAGTGCCCGCTCGGGCTCGTTGCGCAGGAACTCCCGGAACGGTTTCGAGTCGTTCACGGTCCGGACGAAGGTGCCGACGAGTTCCGCGATCCCCTCCGCGCCGCGGCCGAGCTTGCCGGACGCCCGCGCTTCGAAGACCTCCACGGTCATCGACCACAGGATCTCGCCGAGCAGCTGATCCCGGCCGCCGACCCACCGGTGCAGGGTGGCGCGGCTGATCCCCAGCTCGCCCGCGAGTTCGCCCATGTCCACCCGGCGCCCCTCCAGAAACCAGGCGCGCGCGATCGTGAACGCGCGCAGGGCGTCCGGGCGCGGCGAGATCAGCTGGCGTTCGAGTGCGGTTCCGATGAGTGAAACATATCACGCAGCGTCTCATGGATGAGACATATGCAAGAATGTCTCATCTCGATGAGGAGGATGCGGATGCGTGCAGTACAGGTGACCGAATTCGGCGGACCCGAGGTGCTCAACCTCGTCGACTTGCCCGATCCCGTCCCCGGACCGGGTCAGCTGCTGGTGGAGGTCGACCGGATCGGCATCAACTACGCCGATACGCACCAGGCCGAAAACTCCTACCTCGCGCCGAGCAAGCTTCCGCTCGTGCCCGGCGGCGAGGTCGTCGGCCGCACCCCGGACGGCAAGCGTGTCGTTTCGCTGCTCAACGGCGGTGGCGGCTACGCCGAGCGCGCGGCGGTGGAGGAGGCCACCAGCTTCGGCGTGCCCGACGGCGTCGACGACCTGACCGCGCTCTCCTTCATCGTCCAGGGCACCACCGCCTCGCTCCTGCTGCGCAAGAGTGCCCATCTCGAACCCGGCGAATCCGTCGTCGTGCACGCGGCGGCGGGCGGTGTCGGCTCCATCGCCGTCCAGCTCGCCAAGGCTTGGGGTGCGGGCAGGGTCATCGCGACCGCCAGCAGCGACGAGAAGCGTGCCCTCGCTCTCGAACTCGGCGCCGACATCGCCATCGACTCGCGCGCCGAGAACATGACCGACGCGCTTCGCGAGGCGAACGGCGGCAAGCGCGTCGACATCGTGCTCGACATGACCGGCGGCACTGTCACCGACCAGAGCGTCGCGGCCCTCGCACCGTTCGGCCGCCTCGCGTTCTACGGCATGGCGAGCCGCAAGTCGCCGAAGCCGATCGAGGCCCGCAACCTTCTCGGGCACAGCACCACCGTGGCCGGGATGTGGCTGCCGCACGCCTTCAAACTCCCCGGAAACGTTTTCGGCCGCACGCTCGAGGAGCTTTTCGAACTGGCGCTCGCCGGTAAGGTCCGCGCCGTCGCCGGCGGCGAGTACGCGCTTTCCGACGCGCGCGCCGCCCACGAGGCCCTGCGTTCGCGCGGAACGATGGGCAAGCTCCTGTTGGATCCCACCAAGTAGCTCAGCCGAGCAGGCGCTCCAGCGGAGCGGACTTGTGCAGGCATTCCTGCCATTCCGCTTCGCTGTCTGAGTCGGCGGTGATCCCGCCGCCGACTCCCAGCGCGATCGCGCTTTCGTGGACTTCGAAGGTCCTGATCGCGACGTTCAGCTCCAGTCCGGCGATCGGCGAAGCGAGGCCGATCGCGCCCGTATAGACACCGCGGGCCGTGGTCTCCAGCTCGGCGATCAGATCCAGCGCCCGGATCTTCGGCGCGCCCGTCACCGAACCCGGCGGGAACGTGGCCGCGAGCAGCGCCACGTCGTCGATCCCGTCGGCGAGCGATCCCTCCACAGTGGACTCAAGGTGCCAGACTCCGGGAGCGGGCCGGACCTCGAGCAGTTCGGGGACGCGCACGCTGCCGGTGGCGCAGACCCGGCCGAGATCGTTGCGGACGAGATCGGTGATCATCACGTTCTCGGCGACATCCTTGGTGGAGTCCCGCAGCCGCTGGGCGAGATGTTCGTCGGCGGCGTTCCGCCGCGGCAAGGTGCCCTTGATCGGCGTCGACCGGACATGCCGCCCATGCCTGGCAAGGAAAAGCTCGGGGGAGAACGACACGACCGAACCCCAGTCGCCGGTGAGGAACGCCGCCCGGCGGGCCCCCAGACGACGGGTGCCCTCCGCGAACAACGCGATCGGATCGCCGTCGAACTCTCCGCTGAAGCGAGCGCAGATGTTCGCTTGGAACAGCTCACCGGCTTCGATCGCGTGCACACACGCCTTGACCGCGTCGTGGTGCTCCGATGGAAGCGGCCGCGAGAGCGGGCCGGAACTCCAGGTCGTCGCTTCGGGGAGCTCGGCGAGCGCGGATTCCACCGCGGACATTTCGTCGACCGGATCCGGATCGCTGTCGGGCACCAGCGCTTCGAACCACCACGAACCGTCCGCGTCCAGCCGCAGCACCCGGTCGACCCAGCCCCAGACCGCCGGAGGGAGAGCACCGGACCGGCCCGAGGGATCTGTCAGGTCGTAACTCAGGTAACCGAACCAGCCGCCCCCGACAGCGCCGGGCACCGCGTCACGGATCCGGGGCATCCGAGTGGGAATCGCGAACGCTTCGGAGACGTCCAGGACAGGAGTCAGGGAAGCGTTCAGCGCGATGACCGCGCGTGAAGAGAACCAGTCCCCGCAAAGCGCGGCCGGTGGCGCGAGCCCGAGTGCCTTCGCGCGTAGCCCAAGAGTCGCCAGCGCCCGCTCGGGCCCGACGTCCGTCCGCAGCCTCCGGCACATCAACCGCACGCGACATTGTCTCCGCCCGGATGGCAGTAAAGGCAACCCGTTCCGGCGGAAAGTGAGATCCGCGACCACACGGTGACATCGTGCACACCTGCCGTCACGGAGTGAGTACTACAAAAGTACGTCCCCGAGCTTGAACGGATAGACCACGGTGTCCTGGGCGATCGGACCGTTCACGCCGGGCAGCCCGGTACCGAAACCATGCTGGTGCAAGCCCAGCCGCGAGTGGAACCACCCCGGCCTCCCTGGGATTTCGTTGTGCTTGACCAGCCATAGCACCACTTCGCTGTCCGCCCACTTGTCCGGGTGCAGCCGGTCCGTCCAGCAGTCGAGACCCGCGTAGATCAGGACACGTTCGACGCGCGCCGCATGTCGGACGTGTTTGATCCACGCCTTGATGAACCGGTCATCAACGCTGGGCGCCTCCACTTCGAGCGCCGGCGCGAGCGAACCGGGCGCGAAGGCGCCGAGCGCGCTCGCCGTCCGCACGAAATGGTCGGCCTGGTCGTGGACGGCGCCGGGGCGCGCGTAATGCCGTGCTCCGGTGTGGATACCGGCGTGCTGCGCGCCGGCCAGATTGCGTTCCGCGGCGGCGTCCCGCCAGTTGGTGTTCTCGCTCACGGTGACCGAGGCGAACCGGATGTCGGCGCCGCGCACCGCCGCCCAGTCCGTCACCGTCTCGCGGTGGGACAGAGTGACGCCGTGCTCACCTTCCGGATCGATCAAAGCCACCTGTCCTCGAATATCGCCCCAGTACGTCCGAAAGGTCACCTTACGTCCGCGGAGCGGTCGCAAGGTGACCTTTCGGTTCAGCGTGTCTCAGGCGTTTTCGCGCTGGAAGGTCCGTGAGCCCCACCAGATGGCCAGAACCGCCATGACCAGCACCACGAGGCTCCCGGTGAACAGCGCGTCCATCGAGAAGTCACCGCGGAAACTGTTCCGCTCGACATCCACCACGTGCCGGAACGGATTGATGCGGGAAATCGTGTACAGCCAATCCGGCGCCGAGCCCGCGGTGATCGGGATCAGGATTCCGGACAGCAGCAGCAACGGCATGAGAACCGCGTTGAGCAAAGCGGGGAAGGCGTCTTCGCTCTTGAGAGTCAACGCCAGCGCGTACGAGCACGACGCCAGCGTGATCGACAAAAGGAAGACGATCACCAGGCTGAGCACGACGCCACCGAACGGCGCGTTCAGGTCGAAGACCAGATACGCCAGCGCGATGATGAGCAACGCCTGGACGACGGTCTGCAGTGCGTTGGCGAGCACCTTCCCCAGCAGCAACGCCACCCGGCTCACCGGCGTGACCCGCATCCGTTCCACCACCCCCGAGCGGAATTCCGCGAGGAGGCCGAAACCGACGAAGGAACTGCCGAACAACGCGAGCTGCGCGATGATCGCCGGAGTGAAGATCATCCAGCCGTCCACATCGGACAGGCCTTGTGCGTTGAGCGCCTTCACCAGAAGCGGTCCGAAGAAGAACAAGTACAGCAACGGCTGCATGATGCCGATAGCGAGCCAGGTCGGGTTGCGCAACGCCGCGAGCATGTCCCGCCGGAAGATCAACCAGGTGTCATGCAACATGCGTGGCCTCCTTCTCCGGAGTGTCCTCGACAGGCGCGCCTTCTTCGGCATCGCGCAGGCTTCGGCCCGTCAGGGTCAGGAAGACGTCGTCGAGCGTCGGCCGGTGCACCTGCATGGACGTCATCGTGATGCCACGCGCGTCCAGCGCCCGCAGCAGTTCGGGCATCGCGGTGTCCCCGCGCGGCACGCGGAAACGCACCGTGCCGTCGGTGACGGTCATCTCGTGCGCCCCTTCGAGGCGGCCCGCGAGCTCCGCGGTCTCCGCCGCGGATTCCGGTGAGACCCCGATGACGACACTGTCGCCGGAAACCCTCGCTTTCAGCGAGTCCGGCGTGCCTTCGGCGACGATCTTCCCGTCGTCGATGACGATCAGCCGGTCGGAGAGCGCGTCCGCCTCATCGAGGTAGTGCGTGGTCAGGAAGACCGTGACGCCCTGCTCGTCACGCAGCCTGCGGATGTGGTCCCACAGGTTCGCGCGGCTTTGCGGGGCAAGCCCCGTCGACGGCTCGTCGAGGAAGACGAGACCGGGCGAGTGGATCAGCCCGAGCGCGATGTCAAGCCGTCGGCGCTGCCCGCCCGACAGCGTCGCGGTCGTCCGCTGGTCGAGTCCGGCCAGGTCCAGTTGCTCGGCGAGGACGGCCCCGCGGGCGAGCGCGTCCGCCTTGCTCATCCGGTACAGCCGTCCCTGGAACTCGATCTCCTCGACGACCTTGCTCGCCGGCGCGGTGCCACCACCTTGGGCGACGTAGCCGATTCGCCGGCGCACCCCCAGTGGGTCGGCGAGCAGGTCGCAGCCGCCGACCGTCGCTTCGCCGGCGGTGGGCTTGAGAAGCGTCGTCAGCATGCGCAGGGTCGTGGTCTTCCCCGCGCCGTTCGGTCCGAGGAAGCCGACCAGTTCCCCGGCCGACACATCGAGATCGACGCCCTTGACGGCGTGGACCTCGCCCCCGTTGCGGCCCTTGCGGCGGAAACGCCGCTCAAGGCCGCGTGCCTTGATCATGTCTACCCCTTTCCGATATCCAGCTAGTCAAATTTGACTAGCTGACGGATGCACTGTGCCTTAGGAGTCGTTCCGTAGTCAAATTTGATTACTTAGGTGGTGTTCCGAACACAGCCTCGTCGTCGCCTTCGCCCGCCATCACGTAGTCACCGGCCTCAAGGCGGCCGATCAGGTCCCTCATCCAGGTCACGTTCGCTTCCGCGTGCACGCTCCACAGCCGATACAGCTCGCTCACGTGTGGCGGCTTCCCCAGATCGACGGCGTGTTCGCGGGCGTAGTGGGTCGACTGGGCGTGCGCTTCCATGTTCGCCAGCTGCTGTTTCAACAGGGCCAGCACTTGCGGGCGGGGCAGAGTCGGCATGAACGTGACCGCCGCCGATAGCGAGTACCCGGTCGCGTCGTCGCTCGACAACGCCCTGCCCAGCTGCACGAGGAACTCGGTCTCCCCGTCCTCGGTCAGCCTGTACGCGATCCTGTCGGGTCCGCCGCCCGCTTCGACGTCCTCGACCTGTTCCAGCAGGCCTTCAGAGGTCATCTTCTTCAGTGCGTGATAGATCGAACCCGGTTGGACGTTGCCCCATTTGTCGGCCGCCCACGAGAGAAGCTCGCGCCGGACCTGGTAGCCGTGTGCCTTCCCGTACATGCGCACGACACCCAGCACCAGCAGACGCGTGGCGGACACCTAGGCCTCCGATCCTCTCCCGGACAACAATGCCTTAGACGACGTCCGTAGGCTAAACAAGCATGAGCACCCCAGTGTTGACTGCGGTGGCCTGGCCCTACGCCAACGGCCCCCGCCACATCGGCCACGTGTCCGGATTCGGCGTCCCGTCCGACGTCTTCTCCCGCTACCAGCGAATGGCCGGCAACCGGGTGCTCATGGTGTCCGGAACCGACGAACACGGCACCCCGATCACCGTCCAGGCCGACAACGAAGGCCTCACCTCTCAGCAGACGGCCGACAAGTACACCCGTCAGATCGGCCAGGACCTGCAGGGACTCGGCCTCACCTACGACCTGTTCACCCGCACCACCACAGGTAACCACGCCGAGGTCACGCAGCAGATCTTCCTCGCGCTGCACCGCAACGGCTATGTCGTCCCCAAGACGACCCGCGGCGCGATCAGCCCCTCGACCGGCCGCACCCTGCCCGACAGGTACATCGAAGGCACGTGCCCGATCTGCGGCTACGACGGTGCGCGCGGCGACCAGTGCGACAACTGCGGCAACCAGCTCGACGCGGCCGAGCTGATCAACCCGAAGTCCCGGATCAACGGCGAAACGCCGAAGTTCGTCGAGACCGAGCACTACTTCCTCGACCTGACCGCGTTCGTCGAGACCTTGGGCAAGTGGCTGTCCAGCAAGACCGACTGGCGCCCGAACGTTCTCAACTTCACGAAGAACCTGATCGACGACATGCGGCCGCGGCCGATCACCCGTGATCTCGACTGGGGCGTGAAGATTCCGCTCGACGGCTGGCGCGACCAGCCGCTCAAGCGTTTCTACGTCTGGTTCGACGCGGTCATCGGCTACTTCTCGGCAAGCGTCGAATGGGCGCGCCGCTCCGGCAATCCGGACGCCTGGCAGGAGTGGTGGAGCAACCCGGACGCTCGCTCCTATTACTTCATGGGCAAGGACAACATCACCTTCCACGCCCAGATCTGGCCCGCTCTGCTGTTCGGTCACAACGGCGAGGGTGATCGAGGCGGCGTGCCCGGCAAGTACGGCAAGCTGCACCTGCCCGACGAGATCGTTTCCAGCGAGTTCCTCACGATGAGCGGCTCGAAGTTCTCGACCTCGCGCGGCACGGTCATCTACGTCCACGATTTCCTGCGCGAGTTCGGTCCGGACGCTCTGCGCTACTTCATCTCGGTCGCGGGGCCCGAGACCCAGGACACCGACTTCACCTGGGACGAATTCGTCCGCCGGACCAATTTCGAGCTGGCCAACGAGTGGGGCAACCTCGTCAACCGGTCCATCTCCATGGCCCACAAGAACGTCGGCGCCATTCCGCGTCCTGACGCTCCCACAGCCGCCGACGAGGCGCTCAAGGAGCTCTCCCGCAAGGCGTTCGACACCGCCGGCGCCCACCTTCAGCGGTCGCGGTTCAAGGCGGCGGCGAGCGAGGCCATGCGCGTCGTCACCGCCGCGAACCGGTACCTCTCGGACCAGGAGCCCTGGAAGCTGAAGGACGACCCCGCTCGCCGCGACAGTGTTCTGCACACCGCCCTGCAGGTCGTCTCGGACGCCAACACGCTGCTGACCCCCTTCCTGCCCCACTCGGCTCAGAAGGTGCACGAGGCACTCGGCGGCACCGGCATCTGGGCGGCCCAGCCCGAACTGCAGGAAGTCGAGGACCTCGACATCCCCGGCCGGATCAACCCCATCATCACCGGCGACTACAAGGCCGAGCAGGCGAGCTGGAAGTCCGTGCCGATCGAGGTCGGCAAGCCGCTGGAGAAGCCGACCCCGTTGTTCGCCAAGCTGGACCCGGAGCTCGGCGAGACGGGCCCCGAATGGGCGCCGATCTCGAAATGATCAGCTGATGGGCGAGCAGAAGAAGGAGTTGCCCCCGATCCCGGACCGGCTGCCGGTTTCGGTGGTGGACGCGCACACCCATCTCGACGCGTGCGGCGCGGTCACCGCGGCCGATGTGACGGCCATGGTCGACCGCGCCGAACGCGCCGGTGTTTCGCGGGTGATCACCGTCGCGGACGATCTCGCATCCGCCCGCTGGGCCGCGCAAGCGTCCACTTGGGACCGCAGGGTTTGGGCCGCCGTCGCGATCCATCCCACGCGCACCAAGGATTTCGGCGAGGACGAGAAATCCGAAGTGGAGAGTCTCGCGAAGGAGCCCAGAGTGGTCGCGGTCGGCGAGACCGGCCTCGACTACTACTGGGACTACTCGCCCCACGACGCCCAGCAAGACGCCTTCCGGTGGCACATCGATCTCGCCAAGCGGATCGGCAAGCCGCTGATGATCCATGATCGAGACGCTCACGACGACGTCCTCCGGATTCTCGAGGAGGAGGGGGCGCCCGAGCAGGTCGTTTTCCACTGTTTCTCGGGAGACGAGCATGTCGCTCGCCGCTGCGTCGACGCGGGATACGTGCTTTCGTTCGCCGGAACGGTCAGTTTTCGCAACGCGCGCGGGCTCCACGAGGCGGCACGGATCGTTCCGGCGGACCAGTACCTCGTCGAAACGGACGCTCCGTTCCTGACCCCCCATCCGTTCCGTGGACGGCCGAACGAGCCCTACTGCGCCGCCTACACCGTCCGCCACCTCGCCTCGCTCAGGGGCGAGGCGGTGCACGAGGTTGCCGAAGCGGTGCGAGTGACCGCCGAGCGGGTCTTCCGTTTGCCGACAGTCACCTCCCAGTTGAACGGATTGCGACATTAGTGATCATCAATGGTCCACTCAGATGAGTGACCAACGTCACGACACTCCGGGGGGTATTTGCGCAACCCGGCGAGGTTCGTTACTGTCCCGTGATCGTGCCGGTCGGTATCCGCTCATGCGGTTTCCGGCTGTTACGCCCACAGTCACGTCAGTGCACGTCGGGGAAGCGGAACCGGGAGCGGTACGGCCTGGAACCGTGACGATGGCGCTGACTGCGGGTGTCGGACTTCTAGAGGTGTGCCGAAGTGCGCATCGAGACGAAGGACGTTGTGGAGCGGTTGTCGAGCTCCTCGACGTCTTGGGAAAGGGAACGACCCAGTGACTGGTAGCAGTAGGCAGGATGGCTCGCGCCTCGGCGCAGAGACGAACACCTTCGCTTCCGCCGGTTCGGTTGCCGTGCTCGACCGCGACACTCAGTACGGCGAGCTGGACTACTCCGACGACCCGCGCATCACGCACCAGGACGTCCTGGCCGCGCTCGGCCCTGATGCCGATGCCCTGATGGCCGAGATCGACGTCGACGTCGACGAGCTGATCCGCCTCATCAGCGCCGAGACCACCATGCTCCCGCCGATCGTCATTCCGGACGAACTCGCCGAGGAGCGCACCGCGGGCGCGCCGAAAAAGGTCGCGACCAAGGACGAGGTCATCGGGAGTGCGACCCGCGTCTGGAAGAAGCGTTTCCTCAAGGGAACCGTCATGGCGGTGCTGCTCACCCTCGGCGGTGGCGGCGCGGCCGCGATGGCGATGAACAAGAGCGTCACGCTCGACATCGACGGCAAGCAGCAGACCGTCCACAGCTTCGGCGACACGGTCGGCGAGGTCCTCGAAGACGCCGGCCTCTCGGTCGGCGCGCACGACTCGCTCTCGCCCTCGCCTCAAGCCGAGGTGGGCGACGGCGGCGTCATCAAGCTCGAGCGCGGCCGCAAGCTGAACCTGATCGTCGATGGCGCACCGCAGCAGGAGTCCTGGGTCCGCGCGACCAACCTCAGCGAGGCCCTGAACCAGCTCGGCCGTTCCGATCTCGCGAAGTCCGGCACCTGGACCTCGCTCCCGCAGAACGGCGAGCTCCCGATCGAGGGCACGACCGTCGAGGTCAAGACCCTCAAGAACGTCACCGTCTTCGACGGCGCGAATGAGCCGCACAAGGTTCAGACCAACTCGGTCACCACCAAGGAATTCCTCGGTGAGCTCCGGATGACCCTCGGCCCGGACGACGAGGCCGTCGGTGGCCTTGACGTCAAGCTGGTCGACGGCGCCGAGGTCCACATCAGCCGGACCGGCGTCACCATGGTCAAGCAGAACGAGGAAATCGCGCCGCCCGAGCAGAAGGTCGACGACCCGGAGCTCGAAAAGGGCAAGACCAAGGTCGAGGACCCGGGCACCCCAGGCCAGAAGACTGTGACCTACAAGGTCACCAAGCGCAACGGCAAAGAAGTCGGCCGCGAGAAGGTCTCGGAAGAGGTCATCACCGAGGCCAAGTCCAAGATCACCAAGGTCGGAACTAAGAAGCCCGCTGATCCGGCCATCGGTGACGCCGGCGCCTGGGACCGCATCGCGCAGTGTGAGGCGACCGGTAACTGGGCCGCCAACACCGGCAACGGCTACTACGGCGGCCTGCAGTTCAACAAGAGCACCTGGGATGCCTACGGTGGCGACCAGTACGCCGCGTACCCGCACCAGGCCAGCAAGGCCCAGCAGATCGCCGTCGCCGAGAAGGTTCGCGATGCCCGCGGCGGCTACAGTGCTTGGCCGCACTGTGGCAAGAAGGCCTGACGTCGGCTAAGTCCTCCTTTCCTGAAGGTCATCGTGTGGGTTCCCCGCCCGCAAGGTGGCCTTCAGGCCGTTAAGGGCCTCTGTGGACGCGTAGCGTCCTCGGTCCTCGGTCTCGACAGCCGTGCCCACCAGCGCGTAGGCCGTATGCGGGCTACGTTCTGGGATCGGTCGGCTACGGCGCCCTCTCGGACGTCACCGTCGCTGTGGTGCGGGCTTGAATGGGTCTGAGGCCGCGCCTGGGTGCTCTGGGGGCGGTGTACGGGTTTCTTGGCCGGAGCTGCGGTCTGAGGTCGCTCGGTGCCCTCTTCCGGGGCCTGCCGCGGCAGAGGGATTTCCGGCCCGCTCTCTGCGAGATCGACGATCTCGGTGAAAGCGTCACCGCGTCTCTCTGCGGGGGTGCGGCCGTCAGCTTCCCTGTTCGGGGCCGGATACGTCAGCGGCGCTAGAAGCGCGTTCAGGCGGGCGCCTGTCTCTGGATCGAGGTTGCCGCGCATCTCCCATCGGCCGGTTCGTTTCTGGCGCAACCAGAACTCGGTTCGCTCGCGTTTCGGAGTGGGATCCTCAGTGTCGCTCCCGTCCGGGTCGAGATCCGCGAGGAGTTTTGTTGCTTTCACCGTGACGTCGCGCGGTCTCGCAACGCTGGCGAGAGCGACCAAGTCCTTCTCGGCCTCGAGCCGCGCGCTCGCTGTGACCTGTTCGGGCAGCTTCCGCATGACAGTGACGATCCGGTCGATGCCGGCTTGGGCCAGCGCGCCGGTCGTGGCTGCGACTCCGGTCAAAGGCGCGACGGGTTGAGTCGATGTGCCGTCGCGCGCCCGTCTCGAGTTGAGCGCCAGTGCTCTACCGGCCACCTGCTGCGCCTCCGCTCGGGTGACCCGGGCGGCATGCTCGTAGAAGACGGCGATCGAGTCGTATCCGTAGAGGTCCCGGACACCACGTGACTCGATCTCGGCCAGGATCTGGCCGACTTCGGCGGCGATTCGCCGCCCTTCGCGTAGCCGCGTCTGCAACTCGTCGAGCAGCAGATCGGCGTCACCTTCCGGCAGGTTCAGCGGGAAGGTCTTGGGGATTCTTGTGCTGGTCATCCCTCAATTGTCGGGCCAGATTCGAACAAGTGCACGGTATCGATCGGGCGAATGATCGTCACGCTCCGGCGGCGTGAAACCGCTCCGACCACTCTTGAGGGGGAGGCGTGTCGTTTCGGAGATGCCACTGGGATGGTGGGCGTGGGATCAATCCGGCTGCTTGCCCGCGTTGTCCGTCTGATCCCATTCCTCACGGAGCACCCCGTAGACGACGGCGTCGTGCACGCCGCCGGGCCAGCGTCGAGCACGCCGGAACCGGCCTTCTTCAGCGAATCCCAGCCGCCGCCCGACGGCGATCATGCCCGGGTTTCCCGAGAACGTGTCGAAGTCCAAGCGGAGGGTGTCGGTGCGGCGAACAAGTAGGTCGTCCACAAGCGCAAGGCTTCGGTGCCGAACCCGCCGCCCCAGTATCGCTCGTCATAGATGACCAATCCCATCCTTCGCCAGTCGGTCTACCTGCTTTCCCAGTACCAGCTGACCCGGCCCATAAGCCTGCCGTCACTCAGGTCGCACACGGTGAGGCTGGTGCGGGGATCGGGCCGATCGACCTTGGTGGCAGTGAGTTCGCGTGCCGTGGATTCGGCGGCCGCCGCGGTCGTGGTGCCGAAGTAGGGCCCGTTCGTTTCGTGCCAAGGCCGCGCGGGATCGAGTAGATCGCGGAGAGGCCGGAGGTCGGACGGTCGACAGTCGCGCAGCCGGACTTTCTCACCATCGAGTACGACGTCGTCCACCGGCCAATCGTGGCCTACCGGGGGCTGGTTACGATCGTCAGGTGACTGAACTGCTCGGTCCTGCGGAGATCAGGGCGCTGGCGGCCGAGCTGGACGTGCGTCCGACCAAGAAGCTCGGCCAGAACTTCGTGCACGACCCGAACACGGTGCGCCGCATCGTGGACCTTTCGGGGGTTGGTGAAGGTGACGTCGTGCTGGAGGTCGGGCCGGGCCTCGGCTCGTTGACCCTCGGCCTGCTCGCGACCGGCGCCGAGGTCGTCGCGGTCGAAATCGATCCCGTGCTGGCCGGGCGGCTGCCGAATACCGTGGCCGAGCGGGGCGGGGCCGAAAGGCTGACGGTCGTCAGGGCGGACGCTCTGCGGATCACGGTGGAGGACTTGCCCGCGCGGCCGACGGCGCTCGTCGCGAATCTGCCGTACAACGTCGCCGTCCCCGTCGTGCTCCACCTGCTCGCCGGGCTGCCGTCGCTCACCAGCGGTCTCGTGATGGTCCAGACCGAGGTCGCGGACCGGATGGCGGCCGGTCCGGGGAGCCGGACTTATGGCGTGCCCAGCGTCAAGCTCGCGTGGTACGGAAAGGCGCGCAAGGTCGCCGCGGTGCCTCGCGCCGTGTTCTGGCCTGTTCCGAACGTGGACTCCGCACTGGTCGCTTTCGAACGGGGCGACGTGGTGTCGTCCGTGGAGCGTGAGCGTTTGTTCGCGGTGGTCGATGCCGCCTTCTCTCAGCGGCGGAAGACTCTGCGTGCGGCGTTGGCGTCATGGGCGGGCTCCGCCGAACGCGCGGGGGAGTTGCTCGAGAAAGCGGGTATCGACCCCAAGACCCGCGGAGAGCAGTTGGATGTTCATCAGTTCGCCCGGATCGCCGCGGCGGCGGGCTGACCACCTGTTGCAGGTGTGACCGGCACCGCGTGAACGCGAGCCGGCCGATATCAGCACGAGCGCGTAAATCCTCTTCTCGATCTGCATGATCCACTCCTGTCTTAGCAGGCAGCGGCCTTGTCGTAGCACAAAGGTATCTGTTGCTGTCTCAAAATATGGACAGCAGTTCCTGTATCGTGGACGCGACCAGACGTGTGATCTGCGCCTACGTGCTTGCTTTCATCCAGTGGGATCGGTTTTACTCAGTAAGCCATCCCGAGCGACTGAGAGACCTGGCTCGCCGAAGTCGCAGCAACCACCCTCCACAGGGCAGGTGCTACCGCCAGGACCGATGGAGGCTGTGCCTAATGAACAGGGTCACCCACCCGCTCCTGCTGACCAGGCGACGTGTCGTTGATGAAGGTCGCCGCACGGTAAGTGCGTGTCGACGCTCCACCGTTACTGCCTGAGTCTTTTCCCTTACCTCTGAAATCCGTCCGTTTCCGGACGGTTACTCGGTGACGGTTGGCGCGCTCGAAAGAAGCGGCGCCCCATTTGCATGGAGCCTTTCGTGATCACTGTCGAAAACTTGTCCAAGTCCTTTCCCCTCAACGGAAATCCCGTCGTCGCCCTGCGCGATGTGAGCGTGGACATCCAGGCTGGCTCGCTGTTCGGAGTCGTCGGTCCGGCTGGCTCCGGCAAGTCGACCCTCGCTCGTTGCATCGGGCTTCAGGAGCGTCCCGACCGAGGCGTCGTCCGCCTCGACGGACTCAACACTGGGACCCTCGACGGCCGTCGGCTGCGCGAAATCCGCCGTCAGGTCGGTGTCGTGAGCACCAAACCGGAGTTGCTCGCCGAACGCACCATCGCCGGCAACATCGCGTCTCCGCTCGAGCAACTCGGCCTCGATGGGCCGCAGCGTCGCAACCGGGTCGGCAACCTGCTCGACCTGGTCGGGCTCACTCCCCGGGCAGGGCAGCGGCCGAGCGACCTGTCCGAGGGGCAGCTGCGCCGGGTGGCCATCGCCAAGGCCCTGGCCGCCGGGCCGTCCGTGCTCTTGGCCGACGACCCGACCGCGGGTGTGCAGCCCGAGGAGTACGGCGCGGTCCTGACCGTGCTCGACCGTGCGCGTGCCGAGCTCGGAGTCACCGTGCTGCTCACCACTCCCGACGCCGGTGTCGTTCGCCGTGTCTGCGACGACGTCGCGGTCCTGGAGGCCGGGGCGATCATCGAACGCGGATCCGTGCTCGACCTGGTTTCCGACCCGAACAGCCGGACCGCGCAGGCGCTGCTGCCCTCCATCGAGACCGGCCGGGCGCAGGCTTCGAAGTACGACCGCGCGGTGGACGTCGTGCTTGTCGGCTTCGCATCGGTCGGCGCGCTGCTGCCGGAAGCCGCCGGTCGCTTCGACGTCGAACTCGCCACCATCGGGGGCGGTCTGACCCGGATCGGCGACACGCCGGTCGGCCGGTTCCGCCTCGGTGTGCGGGGTGAACGCGCGGACGCCGCACTCGCCTGGATCGCCGAACGTGGCGGCCACGTGACCCACCCGGTCCGCGGACCGCAAGGCGTCGCTGCCTGATTCCTCCACGAACGGGCCGCCCCGGACGAAATCTGTCCGAGGCGGCCCGTTCGTGTCTGACTCGCCCTGTTCCTTTTCTCCTGATGGCGGCACAAGTGGAGCGGCCACGTAGGCTTGAGTCGTGCTCGCCGTCGTACCGCCCCCAGTAACCGTCAGGGTTCCCGCCAAGGTCAACCTGCACCTGGCGGTCGGTGACGTACGCCCGGACGGCTACCACGAGCTGGTGACCGTGTTTCAGGCGCTTTCCCTGACCGACGAGGTGACCGTCGCGATCACCGAGGACCCCGGCGTCGAGGTCTATGGCGAAGGCGAAGGGGCAGTACCGACAGGGGCCAACAACCTCGCTTGGAAGGCGGCACAGGCGCTGGCGGCGCACGTCGGCAAAGCGGACGGCGAGTCCAAGATCAGGGTGGTGCTTCGCAAAGGAATCCCGGTAGCGGGCGGGATGGCCGGTGGCAGCGCCGACGCGGCCGCGACCCTGGTGGGCCTGGCATCGCTCTGGAAACTCGACATTTCCCGAGATGAACTGGCGGGTATCGCCGCGAAGCTCGGCAGCGATGTTCCCTTCGCGCTCTACGGTGGGACAGCGTTGGGCACCGGCAGGGGTGAGCAGCTGGTGCCGGTCTTGTCGAGGCATACGTTCCATTGGGTGCTGGCCTTCGACCAGCGTGGTCTTTCGACCCCGCGGGTGTTCGGCGAGCTGGACAGGTTGCGTGAAGAAGGCAGCCCGCCGCGGATCGGTTCGCACACTCCTGTGGTCGAGGCACTGGCGTCCGGTGATCCGCGGCAGCTGGCGCTGCTTCTCGGCAATGACCTGCAGGCGGCCGCTGTCTCGTTGCGACCGGGACTGCGCCGCACGTTGCGGGCGGGAGTCAACGCGGGTGCGCTCGCCGGCACCGTGTCCGGGTCCGGGCCGACCTGCGCTTTCCTGTGCGCGGATGCCCAATCCGCCGTCGAGGTCGCCGCGGAGTTGTCCGGTGCGGGGGTCTGTCGCACGGTGCGCGTCGCGCACGGGCCGGTTCCCGGGGCCCGGCTGGTCGGCGGGGACGACGCGCCGCGGCCGGCGCCGCCCCGGGTGCACGCGTAAGGGTGTCCGAAATGGACATCGACTAATTCGTTGTGGTGCAAGCTTTTTGGAAAGGATCGGCTGAGGCATGGCCAACTTGGTCAACCTGGAGTCGGTGAGCAAGTCCTTCGGGGTGCGCCCGCTGCTCGACGGTGTTTCGCTCGGTGTGGCGGAAGGACAGCGCATCGGCGTCGTCGGTCTCAACGGGGGCGGGAAGACGACGCTGCTGGAGGTCCTCGCGGGGATCAGTGAGCCGGATACGGGACGTGTGAGTCAAGTTCGCGGTCTACGGATGGCCGTGGTCACGCAGCGGACGGAGCTCCCCGACGGCAGCACGGTCGGTGATGTCGTGCTGGAGCGCTACGGGGCGGAGCACGAGTGGGCCGCTGACGCACGAGTCAGGTCCATTATGGATGGTCTGGGAATCACCGCTCTCGGCGTGGAAAAAGCGACGGCGAACCTGTCCGGTGGTGAACGCCGCCGGGTGGCGCTGGCGGCCGCTCTCACCGGAGAACTGGATCTCGTGGTCCTCGACGAGCCGACCAACCACCTTGACGTCGAAGGTGTGCGCTGGCTCGCGGACCATCTGCTCAACCGCAAGATCGCGGTCGTGGTCGTCACCCACGACCGGTGGTTCCTCGACACGGTCGCGAGTGTGACGTGGGAGGTCACCAACGGTCGTGTCGAGCAGTACGAAGGCGGCTACGCGGACTGGATCTTCGCGCGGGCCGAACGGGCGAGGCTGGCGGCGACGGCCGAAGAGAAGCGACAGAACCTGGCACGTAAAGAGCTCGCGTGGCTGCGTCGCGGCCCGCAGGCCAGGACCTCGAAACCGCGCTACCGCGTCGAGGCTGCGGAGGCTTTGATCTCCGACGTGCCGGAGCCGCGTGATTCGGTCGAACTGCAGGCGTTCGCCCGTCGACGGCTGGGAAAGACCGTGCTGGAGGTCGAGGACGCCACTTTGACCGTCGGCGACCG
The DNA here is from genome assembly GCF_042647925.1 of Amycolatopsis speibonae. Taxonomy (NCBI): domain Bacteria; kingdom Bacillati; phylum Actinomycetota; class Actinomycetes; order Pseudonocardiales; family Pseudonocardiaceae; genus Amycolatopsis; species Amycolatopsis speibonae. Next base: position 16,813 of record NZ_JBHRWK010000024.1, on the reverse strand, counting down.
CACTTTGCTCGATCACGTCACTTGGCGGATCGGGCCAGGCGATCGGATCGGCCTGGTCGGTGTCAACGGGTCGGGCAAGACGACGCTGCTCAAGCTGCTCGGCGGTGACAAGGAGCCCGAGACGGGGCGACGCATCCAGGGAAAGACTGTCAGCCTCGCGCACCTACGGCAGGAGCTCGACGATCTGCCGGGCGATCTGCGTGTGCTGCAGGCGATCGAAGAGATCTCAGGACGGGTCGTGTTCGGCAAGCAGGAGCTCTCCGCTTCGCAGCTGGCCGAAAAGCTGGGGTTCCCCGCGTCGAGGCAGTGGACGCCGGTCGAAGACCTTTCCGGTGGTGAACGGCGCCGTCTTCAGATGTGCCGGCTACTGATGGCCGAGCCCAATGTGCTGCTGCTCGACGAACCGACGAACGACCTCGATATCGACACCTTGCAGCAGCTGGAAGATCTGCTCGATTCGTGGCCGGGCAGCCTCGTCGTCGTCTCGCACGACCGGTATCTGGTGGAGCGAGTCTGCGACACGATCGTCGCCCTGTTCGGTGACGGGCAGGTGACCCATCTGCCGGGCGGCATCGACGAGTACCTGGACCGGCGCGTCAAAAGCCTCGAGAAGGCGAGAGGCGACCGGAAGCCGGGCAACGGGCAGGCGTCCGCGCCCAAGAAGAGCGCCGCGGAACAGCGGGCGGCGCAGAAGGAGCTGTCCCGCCTGGAGCGCAAGCTCGACCAGCTGCACGCGAAAGAGGAGAAGCTGCACGCGGCACTGCTCGCGGCGGCGACCGATCCCAAGAAGCTCATCGAGCTCAACACCGAACTGAAGGCCGTCGAAACGGAGAAGGAGGAGGTCGAGGCCCAGTGGCTCGAGACCTCCGAAGCGATCGAGTGAGTTCACCTGACGGTGAGCGGGTCTTCCAGCGCGGACAGTACTGTGACGCGCATGAGTCGGTTCGTGGACACGCTCGTCGCCACCGCGGCGGGGCGAGGTCAGCAGCGGGGAATGGTCACCGGGGAGCCCAAGGAGCCGGTTCGGCGTACCTGGGCCGAGATTCACGAGCAGGCCAAGCGGGTGGCCGGGGGACTGGTCAAGGCCGGGCTTGAGCCCGGCAAGGCGGTGGCGGTCCTGGCCGCGGCGCCGTCGCTGATCGCGCCGACGGTTCAGGCGGTCTGGCTCGCCGGTGGCAGTGTGACGATGCTGCACCAGCCCACCCAGCGCACCGACCTCGCCGAATGGGCCGAGGACACGGTTCGCGTGCTGCGGATGATCGGGTCCGGCCTGGTCCTGCTCGGTGAGCCGTTCGACCAGCTGGCGCCGGTACTCGCCGAGCACGGAATCGCCTTTCAGGTGATCACCGAGCTGCTGGAGGCCGAACCGCTGGCCGAGCCCGTGCCGACGGCCGAATCCGACACCGCGCTCCTGCAGCTGACCAGTGGGTCGACGGCCGATCCGAAGGCCGTTCAGATCACCTACGGAAACCTGTATTCGAACGTCAAGGCGATGGTCGAACGTGCCGAGTTCGATTTCGACGTCGACGTGATGGTGTCGTGGCTGCCCACCTTCCACGACATGGGGATGGTCGGCTTCCTGACGGTCCCGATGACGTTCGGCGTCGAACTCGTCAAGATCACGCCGCTCGAGTTCCTCTCGGGACCCTTGATCTGGCCGCAGCTGATCAGCAAGTACAACGGCACGACCACGGCCGCGCCGAACTTCGCCTACGCGATCGTGGGCAGGCGGATGGCCCGCGTCGACGACGACAACGCGTACGACCTCTCGAAGCTGCGGATCGCGTTGAACGGCGCCGAGCCGATCGACGAAACGGCCGTGCAGACGTTCGTCGAGGCGGGGGCACGGTTCAAGATGCCCGCCGAATGCGTTTTCCCGGCCTACGGCATGGCGGAGGCGACCCTCGCGGTTTCGTTCGCGCCGTTGTTCACCGGACTGACGCTGGACGTCGTCGAAGCCGACGCGCTCGAGGCGGACAACCGTGCGGTCCCGGTTCCTGAAGACGACCCGCGGCGCGGGACCGACGAAGTTCGGTCCTTCGCGGTGCTCGGGCCTCCGCTCGACGGGCTCGAGGCCGAGATCGTCGACGACCAGGGCACTGCTCTCGGAGAACGCCAGGTCGGGGAGATCCGCCTGCGCGGCGAGGCGGTGACGCCCGGGTACCTGACTATGGAAGGTCCACTCGCGACGCAGGACGACAACGGCTGGCTGCTCACCGGCGACCTCGGCTACCTGATCGACGGCATGATCGTGATCTGCGGCCGACGCAAGGACGTCATCATCATGGGTGGCCGGAACCTGTACCCGACCGATATCGAACGCGCGGCGACCTCGGTCGAGGGCGTCCGGGCGGGGAACGCCGTTGCCGTCCGGATCGATGCCGGCAGCCGCCGGGAGCGGTTCGCGGTCGTCGTCGAATCGAAACTCGCCGGAGACCCGGAAACGGAGAAGTCGCTGGCGAAGGAGGTCGCGGCCAAGGTGCGTGGCGCGGTCGACATGCGGCCCTTCGCGGTCGTGGTGCTTCCGGCGGGAAGCCTGCCCAAGACGCCCTCGGGCAAAGTGAAGCGGGCCGCGACCGCCATCCAGTTCGCGGACAAGATCGCCAAGAACGCGGCGACGAGCTGACACGAAGGGGCCGGAACCTGCGAATACCGCGGGCTCCGGCCCCTTTCGCGGCACCTCCCCGTGCGTCAGCGGCGTCGCCAGAGCGGCTTACGGCTATGGGTGTGCTCCAAGGCCGGCGCGATGTGGTAGTCGGCGGATTGGGAGAGTCCGGCCAGCGTTCCCTCGACGTCTCGGAGGAACGCGTCGACCGCCGCCGGGTCGTAGCCTCTTTTCGAGAGCGGCGCTTTGGCGAACGCCACGTCGTGGACGTCCGAAACCGACAGGTCGTCGTCGCCGTCGAGCGTCGCCGCGACCCGTTCGAGGAAGGCGTCGACCGCGGGTTCGTGATAGCCCCGTGCGCCGATCGGCGCACGGTCGAACTGCCGGGTTCTCGCCTCGAACGCGGTGACGGGCACTAGCGCTCCCGCAGGAACTCGACGGGACCGCGGTCCGGAACGGCGCGTTCGGCGGTCGCCTCGTCCTCTTCACGTGCGCCGGGCACGTGAAGCACCTGCTGGCCGGTCCGGTGGGCGAGTTGCTCCTCGATCTTGTCGAGGAAGTCGTCGACTTCGCGTTCGTCGTAGCCGCGCTTCCCGATCAACGGGCGCGAGAACATGACGTGGTGGACCTCGGCGGCCGTCAGGTCGTCCCGGTCCGAGATCGTGTCCGCGATCCGCTCCAGGAACGCGTCGACCTCGTGTTTGGCATATCCGCGCCGCCCGATCGGGGCGTTCGGGAAAGTGGCGCCGGTGATCTCTTCGGCCGTAAACGACATGAAACTCTCTCCGGTTTCGGTGGGGAATGCGATCTCCGCATTCCGTCCTAACGGGTTTGAGAGTTCCCCGGAAGAGTTCGCGCTATTCCACGACTCGATCAGGGGCGTGGTGAAACGCCTTCGAGTGACGAGTTGTAACGCACTGCCATGTGAGCGGATTCACCCAGCGTGGAAGGTGTTCTGGGCCGCGACGAGGCCTGTGCTGATAAGCGCTTCAACAGCGTCGGCGCAACGATCGATCTCGAAAGCGAGTTCTTTGCGTTCGACCGTGGAGAAGTCTTTCAGCACGAAATCCGCCGGATCCTGCCGTCCCGGAGGACGGCCGACGCCGAAACGGACGCGGTAGTAGTCCTTCGTGCCCAGGGATTTGGTGATCGAGCGGAGGCCGTTGTGACCGTTGTCGCCGCCGCCCAGTTTCATCTTGAGCGCGCCGAAATCGACGTCCAGCTCGTCGTGGACGACCACGACGCCGGCCGGGGGGATCTTGTAGAACCGTGCCGCGCCGACGACAGGGCCGCCCGAGAGGTTCATGTACGAGCGCGGTTTGGCCAGGACCACCCGCTGGCCCGCGAGCCTGCCTTCGAGGACTTCGGCGCCGCTCTTGTGGGCTTTGAACTTGCCGCCGACGCGGCCGGCGAGCTCGTCGAGCACCATGAAGCCGACGTTGTGCCTGTTGCCCGCGTACTGGGGGCCGGGATTGCCAAGGCCGGCGAGCAGGATCTGCTCGCCGGCCCCGGGAAGTACTGCTTCAGTCACACGAGTGACTTTATTCGGCGGCCTCGGCGGGAGTCGCCTCCGCCTCGGCACCGCCCTCTTCGCCCTCGAGCGAAGCCTCGGACGGCGCCTCGTTGACGGCGACGACCAGCGCCTCGGCGTCGGTGACCAGGGTGGCGCCCTGCGGCAGGGCGACCTGCGAAGCGAGGATCTGGGTGCCGGCGGCGATGCCCTCGACGGAGACCTCGACCTGCTCGGGGATGTGCAGCGCCTCTACCTCGATGGTGAGGGAGTCGAGGTCGGTGGTGACCAGGGTGCCCGGGCCCGCGGTGCCGGTGACGACGACCGGGATGTCGACGGTGACCTTCTCGCCGCGAATGACGACCAGCAGGTCGACGTGCTCGATGTAGTTCTTCAGCGGGTGGACGACGATGGTCTTCGTCAGCGCCAGCTCGCTCTTGCCCTCGAGTTCGAGGGTGATGACGGCGTTGCTGCCGTTCTCACGCACGACGCGGGCGAACTCGAGGGCGGGCAGGGCGTAGTGGCGCGGGTCCGAGCCGTGCCCGTACAGCACCGCGGGGATCTTGCCGGCGCGACGCGTGCGACGCGCGGCACCCTTGCCGAATTCGGTGCGGGGCTCGACGGACAGGCTTACCTCGGACACGGTGTAGCACTCCTTCAATTCACCAACATGTTCAGCGAAAGCATGCTGAGGTGGGGATGGTTCGGGGCGTTCTGGTGTTCGGCGGCGAATTCCACAGGCGTGCTCGATCGCGTGTGGCCACTCAAGCCGCCGCGTCGATCACGTCGGGCACCAGGTGCTCACGGAACCCGCCTCGCCGAGACCGGGAAAGTGTAGACCAACCGCTCGCGCAGGGGTTCCGCCGGGTGGCTCGTTCAGGTGACAAGTCGGTGACAGCTGCTTCGGGAACCCGCGGATGCGGTGGTGCGCGACCCCTTTTCTAAGGTGAGATCTCCTCGCACACGAGAACACAGGGGGCGGAATGCCGGCACGACGGATGAGGATCGGCGCGATCGCCGCCTTGTGCTGCCTCGTGGCCGGATGTGACGTCGCGATCGACGGGGCGGCGGGGATCTCGCCGGCCGAGCAGCAGCGGGTGGATCGGCGCGCCGAGCAGCGTGGCGCCGTCGAAAGCGCGTTGAAGGCGCTTGAGCAGGCATCTGCGGTTGTCTACAAGTCGACAATCAAGGATGTCTCGGGCAAACCCGCCGAAGTGCAGTTCCGGATCACCCGGAACGGAAGCGCTCATGGCGCCCTTCCCGTCGACGGCCAGACCATCCAGGTCATCTCAGCCGACAAGCAGCTGTACGTCGCGGCGACGCCGGAGTACTGGAAGGCGCACGGGCTCGGCAACAGCGAGCTGTACGGCACCAACTGGGTCCGGACCGACAGCTCGGACCTGCCGGTGAACGCCGTCGAGGTGCTCAACCCGCGCAAGGCCGCGTCGACGCTCCGGACCGCGGTGTCCGCGATGAATCCGCTGACCGATCCGGTCAAGTCGAAGTTGCCCGACGGGATCGAGGTCTACGACGTCGGGAGCGGGCTCGGGACGCTGAGGGTGACCACCGCGGCACCACATCGTGTCGTCAGTTTCGCGCCTTCCCTCGTCGACGCGGCGGGCGGCAAGACCCTCGGTGCCGAGATGCGGGTCGAGCCGCTCGCCGGGGACGAGCTCAAGAAACTTCAGACCGATCTGGACGGCGCGATCGGCGGGGTCGGGCAGCCGTTCGACGCGCTCACCCAGGTCAGTGTCAGTGTGGTCAACGACAAACTGGACTGCACGGACTTCGTCGGGAGCTGCCGGGCGACCATCGACGTGGCCAACACCGTCATCGGTGGGGTGAACGGGACACCTGTGCACCTGACGCTGACCGTCGAGTTCACCGCCCAGTCGCTCGGCGCGCAGACCTGCACGGCGGACGCCAACGCGGCGCCGGACACCACGACGAGCATGTCCTGCGAGGTCAAGTTCAGGCTGCCGAATCGGAACGCCAGCTACCAGGTGCAGGCGAAGCCGGCGGCCCGCGGAGAAGTCCGGGTTCCGGTCGATGTCGACGGCGTCCGCGAAAAGCTCAAGTCCGAGTTCGCCACGCTGGGTGGCTGACCTGCACGCTCACCCACGGGTGCGTTACATACGTTGAAGTAGTCGATCTCCCGTTCATAGCATCGGCGTAGTCGCCGATGAAAAGGGAGAAACGTGATGGCGAAGTTGGTTGTGTTCGGAGGAACCGGGTACGCGGGCGGGAAGATCGCCTCGGAAGCGCGCGGCCGCGGCCACGAGGTCCTGGCGGTGTCGAGGAACGCCGAAGGTGAGGGGACCAAGGCGGGGTCGCTCTACGACGAGGCTTTCCTCGCCGAGGCAGCCAAGGGCGCCGACGTCCTGGTGATCGCGGTTCACGGGCAGAGCGGTCTGCTCGACGCGGTGCCCTCGATCGCTCAGGTCGCGAAGGACAACGGCGCGCGGATCGGCGTGGTCGGCGGCGCCGGCAGCCTGCGTGTGGCCGAGGACGGGCCGCGGCTGATCGACACCCCCGAGTTCCCGGACGAGTACAAGGGCGAAGCGGGAGCGCACGCCGAAGTGCTGGAAGCGTTCCGGAAGCTTCCCGAGGACGTCGACTGGTTCTACCTCAGCCCGGCCGCCGAGTTCGGCGCGTGGGCCGAGGGTGAGCGGACCGGCGACTTCAGGCTCGGCGGCGACGTGCTTCTGACCGACGAGAACGGCCGGTCGAAGGTCAGCGGCGCCGACTACGCGATCGCGTTCGTCGACGAGATCGACAAGCCGGAGCGCCGCCGTCAGCGTTTCTGCGTCGCTTACTGACCGGACAGTTCCTTCACGACCGGCGCGAACGTTTCCAGCATCGGTTCGAACACCGTGATGTAGGAGAAGCCGTACCGCTCGCGGCGTTCCCGGAGTTGCCGGACGATCTCGTCGACCGTTCCGAAAAGCAACTGCGGCGTTTCGAGCAGCTTGTCCACATCGAGGCCGTCCGGGTCCTCTTCATACCAGGACCCGGCGGCCGCGCGCCGGTCGTCCGTGACGACGACCCGCTGGACGAGCATGTTCAGCTCGGGATCCCGGCCGTTCGCGTGTGAACGGAAGAAGGCGACGCGTTCGTCCAGGCGCTCGGCGTCGTCGAGCTGGAAAGTGCCCGGCGGCTTCCCCGGCGCTTGGCGGAGGCCCGCGAAACCGGCGATATCGGCTTGGCGGGCGGCGAGGGAGAGCACGCCGTCGCTGTTGCCCGCGAGGAGCAACGGCGGAGGTGTGATCCCTTCGCGCTCGAAGTGTTCGCGCAGGTGGTCAAGGCTCTTGGTGAGGTACTCGATGCGTTCCTTGGCCGGGGTCCACGGCAGGCCGGCATCGTCGAATTCCGATTTCATGTGACCGGAGCCGAGACCGAGGTCCAGCCTGTCGCCCGTCATCTTCACCGTCGTGGCGACTTCGCGTGCGAAGAGCGCGAAGTTGTAGAAGGGCACGTTGGAGACGAGAGTGCCTACGCGCGGCCGCTGGGTCACCGCGGCGGCCATGGTCAGTGCCGGGAAGGGTGCGTTCCGGCCCGGGCCGAGGTGATCAGGCACGGAGATGACGTCGTAGCCGAGGGCCTCGACACGGAGGCACTTCGCGATCCAGTCTTCGCGGTTCTCGGCGCCCCACAGGTTCACGCCGAACTTGAATTTCCCCATGGACGGAAACCTAGCCACCCCGGGCTGCCCGGCGCGCGCCGTTTCGCGAGGAGCCGAAAACGGAGCAGGGGACCTTTGCTCTCACTCTCCGGAAGAGAGTGAGAGCAAAGGTCCCCTGCTCCGCTGAGATCAGGCGTTGCCGTCGAAGAGGGACGTGACCGACCCGTCCTCGAAGACCTGCTGGATGGCCTGCGCCAGCAGCGGCGCGATGGACAGCACGGTCAGGCCCGGGAACCGCTTCTCCTCGGGGATCGGCAGCGTGTTGGTGACGATCACCTCGCGCGCCTTGCAGTTCGACAGCCGCTCGGTGGCGGGGTCGGACAGGATGCCGTGGGTCGAGGCGATGACGACGTCGGACGCGCCTTCGTCGAGCAGGGCCTCGGTGGCCTTCACGATCGTGCCGCCGGTGTCGATCATGTCGTCGATCAGCACGCACAGCTGACCGCGGACCTTGCCGACGACGCGGTTGGCGACGGCCTGGTTCGGCTTGTCGGGGTCGCGGGTCTTGTGGATGAAGGCGATCGGCCGGTCACCCAGCTGCGCCGCCCACTTCTCGGCCAGCCGCACCCGGCCCGAGTCCGGCGAGACGACGGTGATGTTCTCGTCCTGGTAGGTCTTGTTGATGTGCGCGGCCAGCACGTTCTGCGCGAGCAGGTGGTCGACGGGGCCGTCGAAGAAGCCCTGGATCTGCGCGGTGTGCAGGTCGACCGTCATGATCCGGTCGGCGCCGGCGGTCTTGAACAGGTCCGCGATCAGGCGCGCGGAGATCGGCTCGCGGCCCTTGTGCTTCTTGTCCTGCCGCGCGTACGGGTAGAACGGCATGATCACGGTGATCCGCTTGGCGCTCGCGCGCTTGAGGGCGTCCACCATGATCAGCTGCTCCATCACCCACTCGTTGATGGGCGCCGGGTGGCTCTGGATCACGAACGCGTCGGTCCCGCGCACCGATTCGTTGAACCGGACGAAGATCTCCCCGTTGGCGAAGTTGTGCGCGGTCTGCGGGACGACCGACACGTTGAGGTGCTTGGCCACCTCTTCCGCGAGTTCCGGGTGCGCGCGCCCGGAAAAGAGCATCAGGTTCTTCTTCGGTGTTCCGGACTTCGAGCTCATGCTGGCGACTCCCCGTCGTTTCCCTTAGCTGAATCGGACACGGCGGTGGTGTCCTGCTTCGCGGCGGAAGCTGCTTCCGCCGCGGGTGTGCCCGGCCTGCGCCGGGTCACCCAGTCTTCGATGTTGCGCTGCGGCCCGGTGGACACGGCGAGCGCGCCCGGGGGCACGTCTTGCCTGATCACGGTGCCTGCCCCACTGTAGGCGCCGTCGCCGATGGTCACCGGGGCGACGAACGTGTTGTCCGCGCCGAGCCGCACATGGGAGCCGATCGTGGTGTGGTGCTTGTGCACGCCGTCGTAATTGACGAAAACGCTGGAACACCCGATGTTGCTGTTTTCGCCGATGGTCGCGTCGCCGACGTAGGTAAGGTGCGGAACCTTCGTCCCGGCGCCGATGTCCGCGTTCTTCGTCTCGACGAAAGCGCCGAGTTTGCCCTTTGCCCCCAGCTTGGAGCCGGGACGAAGGTAGGTGAACGGGCCGACCTTCACGCCGTCGCCCAGTTCCGAATCCGAACCGTGCGTCCGCACGACCGACGCGCCCGCGCCGATGGAGACGTTCTCCAGAGTGCTGTCCGGGCCGATCTGCGTGCCTTCCCCGACCGAGGTCGAACCCTTCAGCTGCACACCGGGCTCGATGACGACGTCGCGCGACAGGGTCACGCCCGCGTCGATCCAGGTGCTCGCCGGGTCGACGACGGTGACGCCCGCCCGCTGCCAGCCGCGGACGATCCGGCGGTTCAGTTCGGCGCCGAGGACGGAGAGCTGAACGCGGTCGTTGACGCCTTCGGTCACCCACGGGTCGTCGATGACCAGCGCGCCGACGCCCTTGCCGTCGCCGCGCGCGATGCCGAGGACGTCGGTGAGGTAGAGCTCGCCCTGCGCGTTGTCGGTCGATAGCTTCGAAAGCCCGTCGACCAGAACGGAAGCGTCGAAGGCGTAGACGCCGGAGTTGATTTCGGCGATTTCGTGCTGTTCGGGGGTGGCGTCCTTCTGCTCGACGATCGAGGTGACGACGCCGTTTTCGTCGCGGATGATCCGGCCGTAGCCGGTCGGGTTCTCGACTACCGCCGTCAGCACGGTGACCGCGTTGCCGGTCGAGGTGTGCTCGGCGGCCAGGGAAGCGAGCGTTTCGGTGTCGAGCAGCGGGACGTCGCCGTAGCTGACGACGACGGTGCCGGTCAGCCCGGCGGGCAGCGCCGAGAGCGCGCACGAGACGGCGTGCCCGGTGCCCTTCTGCTCCTCCTGGACGGCCGTGACGACCTCGCGGCCGAGCGCCTCGCCGACCTTCGCCAGCCGCGCGCCGACCGAGTCGCGACCGTGGCCGATGACCACGACCAGGTGTTCCGGGCTCAGTCCCGCGGCGGCCCGCACCGCGTGCTCGACCAGCGGACGGCCGGCGATCGGGTGCAGCACCTTCGGGATGGACGAGCGCATACGGGTGCCCTCACCCGCGGCGAGGATCAACGTGCTCAGCGGGCCGGTCACGGCACTCCCAACATTTCACCAACGGTGGTTGTCGGGCATTGATCCTACGTGGGCTGCTCGGCGTCCCACGCGGGGTCGGTCGGAGCATCCTCACCGGGCCATCCGGTCACCGGATCGATGGCCATCGAGTTCACCGACGAGACCTGGTTCCCGCCGCCGCGTTTCGCCTGGTACATGGCCGCATCGGCGCGTGCCAGGACCTGTTCGGCCCGCTCCTGCGGGCGGAGCGAAACCAGGCCGACGGAGAGGGTGACGCCGTGCGAAAGATGGTGCGGCAGAGATGCGACGGCATTCACAGAACGGCCCAGCGCCTGCTTCGCCGCCGAGGCCGGAGCCCCAGGTAGAAGCACGATGAACTCGTCTCCGCCGTATCGGGCGACGACGTCGTCGCCGCGCAGGGCGTCGCGCAGCGTGCTCGCGATGACACGGAGCACGTTGTCGCCCTCGGCGTGCGACTGCTTGTCGTTCACATCTTTGAAACCGTCAAGATCGACCAGCGCGACCGCGAGCGGCTGGGCGTCCGCGGACGACGCCAGCGAACGCAGCTTTTCGTCGAGCGCGCGCCGGTTCGGCAACCCGGTGAGCGGGTCCTGCAGGGCCTGCTGGGTGATCGCACCGTGCTCGGCGGACAGCCGCTCGTGCTCCCGGCGCGCGTTGAGCGTGGCGATCTGCGATTCCCGCAGCGACCACATCTCCGTTTCCAGGATGGTCGCGTAGTCGATCAGCGACTGGCTCGCCCCGGACGCGTAGTCCGGGGTGGTGTCGAGCCTGGCCAGCTCACGGGCGAGGTTCAGTCGCATCGACGGCAGTGAACCTTCCTCGTTGTCCTCGCGGACCTCTTTGAGCACCTGCAGCGCGTCCTCGCGGCGGCCTTCGTTGTCCAGGCAGCGGGCCAGCGCGATGGCGATGATCTCGCGTTCGTGCGGGAACACCAGCTCCGGATGCAGCAGCGAGTTCAGCCGCTCGATATGCGACGAATCGGGCGACGCCAGCGCGGCCGCCGCGGCGAGCACGCCGACCTGGTCGATCGCGGGCAGGTTGGCCTTGCGCGGGAACAGCGACTCGGTGAACGGGCCTTCGGCGGCCTGCGCCATCGACGCCGCGGTGCGGAACTTGTCCGCTCCCTCGTCGTACCGCTCGATCCGTTCGAGCCGCAGGCCCCAGCCCAGCAGCATCTTGACGCGGTTGATCAGCTGGAGCGCGATCTCGTGCGGGCTCGCGCTGTCGCGGATGGCCTGCGCGGCGCGGGCGATGGCCTCCTCGGCCGCCTCGTAGACGCCCAGCTGGTTCAGCACCAGCCAGCAGTCGACCAGGGTCGTGGACAGCATCCTGTCCCAGTTGCGCCTGCCGACCTGGCGGTCGGGGACCGCGGAGTCGTCGAGGATGGCCAGTGCCCTGGCGATCTCGGTGAGGGCGGCGTCCTCCTGTTTGGCGATCACCAGGCGACGGCCGCGCATGGCGTGCGCGTCGGCCCGCATCAGCGCGAGACCGTGCCGCCTGGTGTGCGCGAGCATCTCGTCGAGCCTGGGTTCGGCTTCGGCGGCGAGACCGCGGGTGACCAGCCTCGCCATCGCGGAGTACCGCAGCAGCTGGGCGACCAGCAGCGGTTCGCCGCGGCGCTGCGTCTCGTCGAGGAGTTCGTCGAGACTGGTGACGATGTCCAGCTGCTCGGCGAAGGTGACGCGCTGGATGGCCGCACCGAGTTCGCGCGCGCGACCGTGGAGCCAGGCGTCGGACATCTCCGCAAGCGCCGGCCGCCTGCCACTGGTCGTCGCGTCCTCGGTCAGCCGCACACACCCCCACCGTTGAAAACGCCGCTGGTCATCTGTTCGTCTGCTCCGCCGCCAGGATTCGAACCTGAACTGTCAGAACCAAAATCTGAAGTGCTGCCGATTACACTACGGCGGATCGATCCTGGTCAGAATAGCCATGCCGGAGACGTCCACGTGCGCCCGGGGGTTGCCTCACAGTCGCGGGCACTCCACAGGGGACGAAACCTCCTGTACCGTAACTTACGGCATCGTAGGTAAGGTCACCCTTAGGGAAACCCTCAAGGGTTGCGCGTAGAAAAGAAGTGACTGCATGACGGCTACCCTCGACCGTTCTCAGAAGCCCGCGAAGGGCCCCAAGCCGGTAACCGACGGACAGCGATCGAGCGCCGTGCAGCTGTCGGTCTATCTCGGGGTCATCTTCCCGCTAGCCGCGCTGCTCGCGGCCGTCCCGTTCGCCTGGGGCTGGGGACTGACCTGGGTCGACGTCGGCATCTTCGTAGTCTTCTACGCGATCAGCGGACTCGGTATCACCGTCTCGTACCACCGTTACTTCACGCACGGCTCGTTCAAGGCCAAGCCGTGGCTGCGCGTCGTGATGGCGATCGCCGGCAGCATGGCCGTCCAGGGCCCGGTGATCACCTGGGTCGCCGATCACCGGCGCCACCACGCCTTCTCCGACCGCGACGGCGACCCGCATTCGCCGTGGCTGTTCGGGACCACGCCGCTCGCCATCGCCAAGGGTTTCTGGCACGCGCACATGGGCTGGCTGTTCGAGCGCGACCAGAGCAACGCCGAGCGGTTCGCGCCGGACTTGATGAAGGACCGCGCCATCAAGAAGGTCGACGACCTGTTCTGGCTGTGGAGCCTGCTCACCCTGGTGCTGCCCGCGATCCTGGGCGGGCTGATCACCTGGTCGTTCTGGGGCGCGGTGACCGCGTTCTTCTGGGCCGGGCTGGTGCGTGTCTGCGTGCTGCACCACGTGACCTGGTCGGTCAACTCGGTCTGTCACATGATCGGTGAGCGCCCGTTCGCCGCCCGCGACAAGTCGGCCAACTTCTGGCCGCTGGCGATCTTCTCCTTCGGCGAGTCGTGGCACAACCTGCACCACGCCGATCCGACCTCGGCGCGGCACGGTGTGCAACGCGGCCAGATCGACATTTCCGCGCGGCTCATTTGGATCTTCGAGAAGTTCGGCTGGGCCTATGACGTGCGCTGGCCGACCCCGCAGCGCCTCGCCCGCATCGCCACCGAAAGCAAATAGCGAGGTCACGTTAGTCTTCTGCAATGGCGGGGAGACGGCGAACCAAACGTGAAGCGGTCACCGGAGCGCGTCCGGTCGCTCCGGTGGCCCGGGTGCGGATGACGGGGAGCGAGCGCAGGCAGCAACTGCTCAACGTCGCCAGAGCCCTTTTCGCGGAGAAGGGTTTCGAGGGCACCTCCGTCGAGGAGATCGCGCATCGCGCGAACGTCTCCAAACCGGTCGTGTACGAACACTTCGGCGGCAAGGAAGGCATCTACGCGGTCGTCGTGGACCGCGAGACGCAGCTCCTGCTCGACAGGATGGTCTCCACTCTCCACGGTGGACACCCGAGGGTGATGCTGGAGCAGGCGGCGATCGCGCTGCTCTCCTACGTCGAGGACTCGCATGACGGCTTCCGCATCCTGGTGCGGGATTCGCCGGTCGCGAGTTCGACGGGCACATTCTCCACGGTGCTGAACGACATCGCCAGCCAGGTCGAGCACATCCTCGCGCAGCAGTTCGCCGCGCGGAGCTACGACGAGAAGCTGGCCGCGCTGTACGCGCAGGCGCTCGTCGGGATGGTCGCGCTGACCGGGCAATGGTGGCTCGACGCCCGCAAACCGAAGCGGGACGAGGTCGCCGCGCATCTGGTGAATCTCGCCTGGAACGGTCTGTCCAATTTGGAGCACAAGCCCAAGCTGCGGCTGTACTGAGATCTGCGTCGCGCGGCAGTAACGTTTTCCGGCCGATGAGCGCTAGGTCCCCCGAAGAGATCATCAAGCTGGGGGAAGCACCGTGGAAAACTATCCCGCGCCCGCTGTGGAACAGATGTTGCCGCAGAAGAAGAAAACGTGGCTGAAGCCCGTCATCCGGCTGGGCATCTTCGTCGTCGTCGCCGTGATCGCGTTCTTCGTCGCGAATCCGTTCACGGCGTCGAGCACCGAGGTCGGCGCCTGTCTCAAGGGCAGCGTCGACAACGTGGACAGCGTCAAGAACGCCGAATGCGGAACGCCCGACGCGAACTTCAAGGTCGTCGGAAAACAGGATAAAAAGTCGGAAATCGGACTTAAGCTTTCGGGTGGATCCGAATGCGACGACTACCCGACGACCGACGCGTACTTCTTCCAAGGGAAGAAGGGAGCCAGTGACGGAACCCTGCTCTGCCTGGAAGACCTGAAGAACCCGGGCGAGCGGGCTCCGGCCGTCGGCGATTGCCTTCCCGACGGCGTAGTCGACGCGAAGAAGCTCACGAAGGAGGACTGCGCGACAGCGCGGTACAAGGTCCTCGCTATCGAGAAGAGCTCGACGTTCCTTGTGGACGGCAGCACGGTGTGCACCCAGGTGCCGTCGACCGACGAGAAGATCCAGTGGCAGCGGTCGGGCGGCACGCTTCCGCAGTCGCGGGTGCTGTGCCTGGACGATCTCAAGAAGTAGGCGTCAGCGCAGGAGGCCGGTCTCCCGCAGATGGTCGAAGATGATCTTGTCCACCGCGGAGACCCGGTCCCTGTCCTCGTAGCCGAGCCAGGCGACTTCCCCGATTTCGCTGCTGGCCGCGAGTGTTCCGCTGAACTCGGCGGTGTAGCAGGTCATGCGGACCACGAGCCCCGGCGCGTGCCCGTCGGCCTGCGCTTCGAAGACTCCGGCGGGCGCGACGCTCGCCGGAGTGATCGCCACGGTCAGTTCCTCGCGGATCTCCCGGACCAGCGTCTCGGTGTCGCTTTCGCCGGGTTCGCGTTTGCCGCCGGGCAGATAGAACACGGACTTGCCGCGCGAGCGGGTGCTCAGGATCCGGCAGTCCACCAGGTGGAGCCAGGCGATCTTGTCGATCATGGTTCAGCCCAGCGCCGCGGCGGTTTCGGCGGTCGTGTGCACTTCGCCCAGCCGCGGGAAGACCTTCGTGATCGCCGATTCATGGGAGATCGCGGCGATGCCGGCCATCGCGTCCGAAACGGCGAGGGTGTCGTAGCCGTGGTCGATCGCGGCCCGCAGCGTCGACTCGACGCCGTATTCCGTGGCGATCCCGCCGAGCACCAGCGTCTTCACGCCGAGCCCGCGCAGGAGTTCGTCGAGTCCGGTGCCGTAGAACGCGCCGATCGTGTGCTTGGTGATCAGGTGTTCACCTTCGCGGGGGGTCAGTTCGGCGACCAGTTCGCTGCCGGGCGGCTGCTCGTCGACGTCCGGCCGGTGCGCCCGCACGTGGACGATCGGCGAGCCGGCCGCGCTGAAAGCGTCTCGCAACAGGGCCGCGTTCGCGACGACTTCGGTGCCTTCGATCGGTGTGGTCTCCAGCGCGACGATCCGCGTCTGCAGGTCGATCAGGACGAGTGCCGTCGTCGACGGGTCGATCTTCGTCATGGCGGGAGCCTAGTGTGCCTAAGCTGACCCGATGGTTCAGCACAGGGAAGTCGTGATCACCGGCGGCGGAACGGGAATCGGGTACGCGGTCGCGGCGGCGTTCGCCGCGCGAGGCGATCGGGTGACGATCACCGGCCGCCGCGAACAGGTCCTCACCGAGGCGGCCACCTTGCTCGGCGCGAATCCGGTTCCGTTCGACGCGGCCGATCCGGCCGCGGTGGAGCGGGCGCTGGCCGAACTGCCGGAGCGCGTCGACGTCCTGGTCAACAACGCGGGCGGGAACAGCGATTTCCGGAACGGGCCCGCCGAAGACCTGAAAGCGTTCGCCGCGAACTGGCAGGCCAATCTGGACGCGAACGTGTTCAGCGCCGTCCTGGTCACCCGCGCCTTGCGGGAAAGGTTCGCCGACGACGCGCGGATCGTCACTATCGGCTCCATCGCCGCGCGCACCGGTGCCGGTTCCTATGGTGCAGCCAAGGCCGCGCTGGAGGCGTGGAACGTCGACGTGGCAAGGGAATTCGGGCCGCGGGGGATCACCTCGAACATCGTCGCACCCGGATTGGTCGGGGACACCGAGTTCTTCCAGGGCAAGTTATCGGACGAGCGTCGGGATTGGCTCATCGGGAACACCCTCACCAAACGCGCCGGCGAGCCCGCCGATGTCGCCGAAGTGGTGGCTTTCCTGGCGAGCCCGGCCGCGCGGCACGTCACCGGCCAGGTCGTCCACGTCAACGGCGGTGCGTACCTCGGCCGTTAGTACTCCAGCCGTAGTTCGTGATGGTCATGGTTCGTGGGTCGATTGTCGCTGGTAGTGGCCTTGCTGGGCGCGGTATTGGTGGCGTCTGCGCCACCTCGAGCAACGGAGCCGGTGTGCGGCATCGAGCACCGGAGGGCTGATGAGTGTGGTGAACAGGTGGTGGATTTCGTTGCAGGTCAACGAGATCCACCCGACCGGCACCGGTTCTGGAATTCGTTCGGTGCACGCCACAACGGCAAGGAAGGCGTGCGCGAGCATCGCCATGACCGTCCAGCGGTGCCAGGAGGTCCAGCGTCGG